>JALFAD010000001.1 GCA_022772525.1 Clostridiales bacterium | reverse complement strand
TGTCAGCGGCAACTTGCCGCAAATAGGGACTGGAAATCTCCGTAAAAGTGTGATATCATATGATGTAATGCAATCTCTGTCGTTTTGATGGTATCATCCAAAGGAGTGAATGATTTGGACCTGAACTGGCTTCAAAGCCTTCTGTTTGGCCTGATTTCGGGACTTACGGATATTCTTCCGGTGTCCGCGCAGGCCCACAGGGTGCTTATGCTTAAATTCTTCGGCGTGAAGGACACCACCAGCCTGATGGCGCTGCTGCTCCATCTGAGCGTCTTTGCCGCGCTGTACCTGTCCAGTCAGGGGCAGTTTGCCAAAATGAACCGGGCAAGGGCACTGGCTCGGGTGCCCAAGCGCAAGCGCAAGCGCCCGCTGGACGTAAGAAGCATGATGGACTGGTCACTGGTGAAAACCATGCTGGTTCCTACCATTCTCGGGCTGTTTCTGTACAGATATGTTCGGAATATTGAGACGAATTTACTTACCATCGCTCTGTTTCTGTTTATCAACGGCGTAATTCTCTACATCCCCCAGTTCCTGCCCAGCAGCAATAAGGACTCCCGCACCCTGTCCCGGCTGGAGGGTATTGCCATGGGCCTCGGCTGCACCGCCTCCATCCTGCCGGGTATCTCCACGGTGGGCGCGGTGGTCTCCGTGGGATCTGTGTGCGGCGTGGAGCGCCTGTACAGCCTGAATATGGCCCTGATTATCAAGCTGTTCCTGCTGGCGGGCCTGATGGTCTATGACGTTCTGGGCATTATCTCCGGCGGCCTGGAGGTTCTGTCCTTTGGAATTGTGTTCCAGTATCTTGTGACAGCTGCTGTGTCCTTCGGCGCTTCCATGGCAGGCATTCGCCTCCTGCGCCGCTTTGCCGCCGATCACGGTTTCTCTTTGTTCGGCGTCTACTGCTGGGGCCTTGCGCTGTTCCTGTTCATTCTGAATCTCGTGGTTTAGGAGGTATCCCGTGGCTAAGAAAAAAGCTTCGTCTCAGGCGGAGAAAATCGTGACGGACACCAAGCGGAAGGCGCCGCCTGCCAAGTCCGTCTCCAAAAAGAAGCCTCCCAAAAAGGCGGCGAAGAGCAAAAACGCCCCGAAGGTGGGCACAGAATACGAAAATCCCATCTCCTCCAGCGCGGTAACGGCACTCATCAGCTTCTGCCTGTTTCTTCTGTTCGTTCTCATCTGCGTGAAGCCAGAGGGGGCGCTGCTGATGGTGGTGCGGTCGGTGGTGCTGGGCTGTGTGGGCCGGGCCGGGTTCTATTTCCTGATTCCCGCCCTGCTTTACACGGCAGTCATCAACCTGTTCGGACGGAAAATTGCCGTGCGGATGCGGGGCACCTGTGCCATTGCGTTCGCGCTGCTGTGCGGCGTGATCTATCATCTGGTGGTTTCGGCGCAGGTGCAGCTGGAACCCATGCAGCTGCTGACCAGCCTGTATACCGGCGGCGCGGCAGGCACCTCCGGCGGCGTTTTGTGCGGCGGAGCCGCGTATCTTCTGCGCTGGGCCTGTGGCACGGCGCTGGCCTACATCATTTCCATGCTCTGCGCCGTGCTGACCCTGCTGGGCGCCATGCAGATTACCGTTCCCAGCCTGATTCGGGCCATTGCCAACCGTCCCAGAGACGACTATGAGGAGGACGAGGAGGACGATTACATCGAGCCTGCCGCCATTGTGGTGAACAAAATCGCCAACCGGCAGATTGAACAGAAGCGCCAGCGCCGGGAGCAGGCCAAGGCCCAGCCGGTTTTTCCGCCAGAGCCGGAGGAATCGGCTCAGGAGCGGATGCCGGAACCGCCGAGAAAGAAGGAAAAACGGCAGCCGGCTCCACCGGCGGCCCCGGTGGAGCCTGTGGACACCGTCAAACACGCCCCCGGCAAGGGTGCGGACTTCATGAGCCGTATCGATGTGGAAATCAGCGCCCCGCTAGCTGGCACCAGCCGCTATGTCCATGAGGACATCCCCAACGTCTTTGACGATCCGATTTCCGAGCCTGTATCGGTTCCCGAGGAGCCGGAAATCCCCCAGAAGATGCCGGAGCTGGTGGTGGAGCACAAAAAGACGGTGCAGGTAAAGCCTGCCCCCCGGAAAAAGCCGGAACCGGAACCCCAGCCCGAACCGGAGCCGGAGAAGGTCACCGCCAAGGACACGGCGGCGGCAACGAAGCAGGTTTCTGCGGAAATAGCCCAGAATCAGGCAAAGACGGTCCCGGAATACTGCTTCCCGCCCATTGATCTGCTCAAGCGTCCCACTCGGGCGGCAGCAGACGGCACGGAGGAAATGCGGGAAAACTCCCGGCGGCTCAATGAGACGCTCGCCAGCTTTAACATCGACGCCCACATCATCAACGTGACTCGCGGCCCCAGCGTCACCCGGTATGAGGTGGAGCTGGATCGGGGCGTGCGGCTCAATAAGCTTACCGGCTGCGCAGACGACATTGCCCTGAGCTTGGGCGCGTCGGGTGTTCGTATCGCTGCTGTGCCCGGCAAAATCTCCGTGGTGGGCATCGAGGTGCCAAACCGCACTGTCACCACCGTTTCCCTCCGGGAGGTTATCGACTCTAACGAGTTCGCAAATGCTAAGTCCAAGTCCTCCGTTGCTCTGGGCAAGAGCATTGACGGAGCTTGCGTGGTGGGCAACATTGCCAAAATGCCCCACCTGCTGATTGCCGGCACCACCGGCTCCGGTAAGTCCGTGTGCATGAACTCCATCATTATCAGCCTCCTGTACAAGGCCGGGCCTGAGGATATCAAGCTCATCATGGTTGACCCCAAGATGGTGGAGCTTGGCATTTACAACGGCATTCCCCAGCTGCTGATTCCCGTGGTTACCGACCCGAAAAAGGCGGCAGGCAGCCTGCAATGGGCCGTTACGGAAATGCTGCGGCGGTATAAGATGATGTCCGACCTGGGCGTCCGGGATTTGGAATCCTACAACAGCATTGTGGTGAATGAAGAGGACGGTCAGAAGCTGCCCTCCATCGTGGTCATCATCGACGAGCTGGCGGACCTCATGATGGTCGCTGCCAAGGAGGTGGAGGACTCCATCTGCCGCATTGCCCAGATGGGCCGCGCCGCAGGCATGCACCTGATTATCGCCACCCAGCGGCCTTCCGCCAACGTAATCACGGGCCTGATGAAGGCCAACATTCCCTCGAGAATCGCCTTCTCTGTTGCCTCCGCCATGGAATCCCGGATCATTTTGGACACCATGGGCGCGGAAAAGCTGGTGGGAAAGGGCGATATGCTCTACGCTCCCATCGGCAGCGGCAAGCCCCTTCGTGTTCAAGGCTGCTTCGTCACCGACGGGGAAGTGGAGGCCGTGGCAGAGTATGTCAAGGAGCACTATGTGGCCGATTACAATCAGGATGTGCTGGACGAAATCGAGAAGAAGGCCCAGCAGACCGGCAAAAAGCCTACATCCGTTTCCGACTCGGAGCCCAGCGACGAGGAGCTGGAGGGCGACGAGATGCTGCCTGCTGCCGTGGACGTGATTTTGGAGACGGGACAGGCTTCCGTGTCCATGCTCCAGCGGCGGCTGAAGCTTGGCTACGCCCGGGCGGCCCGGATTGTGGACGAGATGGAGGAAAAGGGCATTGTGGGCCCCTTCCAGGGCAGCAAGCCCCGGGCCATTCTCATCACCAAGGAGCAGTGGCAGGCCCAGAAGGGCGGTGGCCAGATGGACTTTGACGACCTGAGCGAGGAGCAGAGTTAGGAGTGTGGAGTTAGGAGTGAAGAGTGAAGAGTTGAGACTGAAGAAAATATTTCAATCATCGCCGAAGGCGATACCTTCACTCCACACTCTCCAAACTCCACACTCTAGTCTTGACAAACCGCGCGATTCCCGCTATAATAGACTGGCTATCGGGGTATGGCGAAGCTTGGTATCGCGCTTGGTTCGGGTCCAAGAGGCCTCGGGTTCGAATCCCGATACTCCGACCAAAAATGTGGGAATCGCTATTGCGGTTCCCGCATTTTTCATCCGAGTCAGGATTCGAAAGGGCGGCCAGCACGAAGTTCTGGTAAAAAGTATGCCGGTGGCATATTATTTAGCCCGTGGGAGAATCCCATTTTGTCGGTTCTTCGAGATACTTTCATTATTTTCCGTCAAAAACCGGAATCTGCTTTGACAGGTTCCGTTTTTTTCTGTGCTGCAATCCGGACAGGGCGGGCTTTTTCCAGCGTTGGCGCCCAAAAACGGTACTGATACTTAAACCCGATTAAAAACTTTGGTGTTAGTTAAAAAACTTGGACTTAGTCCGATTTATTAGACATATTGCCCAGTATAATAATGCCATCAAGGTAAAACTGAGGTGGCAGCAATGGGTAAAAACAAACTACTGGACATGATCGACAAACTGAGCCAGCAGCAGGTGGAGCGACTCACAGAGATTGCGGTGGAGTATTTAAACCTGAATACCGAGCTGGAGAATACCACACCCAAAAGCTGCCCCTGCTGTGGTGATGCCAACGCCCGCTTCATCAAGCGTGGACGCTCCGGCCGGAAGCAGCGGTATCAATGCAAGAGTTGCGGAAAGAGGTTTACTTTCGATGCCGGTAAGCTCACCGCCTACTCCCACCAGACAGAGGAAGCGTGGACAACCTTTATTCGCGATACCCTTTCTCTCAAGAGTCTGGACGAGTGTGCCGCCAACATCTCTGTTTCTCACCCAACCTCCTTCTATATGCGCCACAAGCTGCTGTCTTTTCTGGAGGAAGCATTCAAGGACGGCGAACTGTTGGAGGGTGTGATTGAAGCAGACGAGGCATATGTGCAGGAATCCCAGAAAGGGATCCTGGTAACCACCAGAAAACCCAGAAAGCACGGTGAAACAGCAACTAAACGAGGACTTTCCAACGAACATTTCTGTGTTTGTGTTGCGGCTGACCGGGACGGGCGAATCGTTGTACGGTGTGTCAATCGAGGGAATCCGAGTGCGGAAGATATTGAAGAAGCTCTCTCCGCACGGATCAATGAATCCGGAATTATACTGTGCGACGGAAAAAGGGCATATAACAAGCTTATCTACGCAAAGAAGTGTGAGAAGGTCGTTCTGAAGTCCCATCAGGATTACAATAAGGCATACCATTTGAATACAGTCAATGGTCTGCACAGCCGCTTGAAAAAAATGCTGTACTGTTACCGGGGTGTATCCAGCAAATATCTCAATCGCTATCTGGCACTGTTCACTGCACTGGAATACGTGGGACGCTCTCTTCTTGCACCGGAAGTGGACTCCATTCGTCAGCTCATTGCCGGAGTAAGTGCTGTTAAGCACATCCGCTCGCTCTCTTCTGAGGGTATTTTAGCATTTTGACGGTCAAGTCCAGAATTGTTTACTAACACCAAAACTTTAATTCTTTCCGGCCTGAATTGCGCCAGAATGCGTTATCTTCCTTGCTGGGCGTCAGCCCAGCGGCGTCATCTGCCTTTTCTGGCACAATTCATCCTCGGAAATCTTTTAAAGCTTTCAATCAGGTTTTAGTATGAGTGGGTCAGGGAAGTGACAATTACAGACCAGCTATGCACGCATTGTCGGCGGCGATTCGCCGCTGCCGATTGTCATTGACAAATTTCCCCGAGACGGTTACAATAATAGGCAGTATTCTACAACGTTTATGAGGTGATTCCCTATGGAGAAACTGCGTCCCGAGACCCTTTGCATTCAGGCCGGCTATACCCCCGGCAACGGCGAGCCCCGGCAGCTGCCGATTATTCAGAGCACCACCTTCAAATACGCCACTTCCGAGGATATGGGCAAGCTCTTCGATCTGGAAGCCGAGGGCTACTTCTACTCCCGGCTGGCAAACCCCACCTGTGACGCGGTGGCGGCCAAAATCTGCGCTCTGGAGGGCGGAACCGCCGCCATGCTGACCTCCTCCGGTCAGGCTGCCAACTTCATGGCGGTGTTCAATATCGCGGGCTGCGGCGACCACATCGTGGCAAGCTCCGCCATCTACGGCGGCAGCTTCAACCTGTTCTCCGTCACCATGAAGAAGATGGGTCTGGAAACCACCTTCCTTGACCCGAACTGCACCGAGGAGGAGCTGAACGCCGCCTTCCGGCCCAACACCAAGGCCGTTTTCGGCGAGACCATCGCCAACCCCGCCCTCACGGTGCTGGACATCGAGAAGTTCGCCAAAGCCGCCCACGCCCACGGCGTGCCCCTGATTGTGGACAATACCTTCGCCACCCCCATCAACTGCCGTCCCATCGAGTGGGGTGCGGACATCGTGACCCATTCCACCACCAAGTACATGGATGGTCATGCCTCTTGTATCGGCGGCTGTATCGTGGACGGCGGCAGGTTCGACTGGACAGCCTACGCCGACAAATTTCCGGGTCTTTGCACCCCGGACGACAGCTACCACGGCGTAACCTACACGGAGCGGTTCGGCCTTGGGGGCGCTTTCATCACCAAGTGCACCGCCCAGCTCATGCGGGACTTCGGCTGCGTCCAGTCCCCCCAGGCGGCCTACATCCTGAATCTGGGCCTTGAGAGTTTGCCCTTCCGGATGAAGCAGCACTGCGCCAACGCCCAGGCCATCGCCGAGTACCTGCAGGGTCATGAGAAGGTAAAGTGGGTTAAATACTGCGGCCTTCCGGGTGACAAGTATTATGACCTTGCCAAGAAGTATATGCCAAATGGCTCCTGCGGCGTCATTTCCTTCGGCCTGAACGGTGGACGGAAGGCTGCGGAAACCTTCATGAAGCACCTGAAGCTAGGCTCCATCGAGACCCATGTGGCAGACTCCCGCACCTGCTGCCTGCATCCTGCCTCCTCCACCCACCGCCAGATGACCGACGCGGAATTGGACGCTGCTGGTGTGGGCGCGGACCTGATTCGCCTGAGCTGCGGTCTGGAAAACGCGGAGGATTTAATTGCGGATATCGCGCAGGCGCTGGAAAACGTGTAATTTGGAGGGCTGAGCGTGCCAATTCAGATACCCAACGACCTGCCCGCGGCGGAGACCCTGAAAAACGAGAACATCTTTGTCATGAACCAGACCCGGGCGGAAACCCAGCACATCCGCCCGCTGGAGATCGTGCTGCTCAATCTGATGCCCACAAAAATCGTCACCGAGACCCAGCTGAGCCGGGTTCTGGGCAACACGCCCTTGCAGGTGCATCTGGAGTTGATGATGATTTCCAGCCATAAGTCCAAAAACACCCCGGAAGAGCACCTGCTGTCCTTCTACAAGACCTTTGACGAGCTGAAGCACCGCAAGTTTGACGGCATGGTGATTACCGGGGCCCCGGTGGAGAGCCTGCCCTTCGAGGAAGTGGACTACTGGGACGAGCTGGTGCAGATTATGGAGTGGAGCAAAACTCACGTCCATTCCACCTTCCACATCTGCTGGGCTGCGCAGGCGGGGCTTTACTACCACTACGGCATTCAGAAGAAGCCCTTGCCGGAAAAGCTCTTCGGGGTCTATCCCCACCACGCCGATTACAAGCGGGCCATCCTTCTGCGGGGCTTTGACGACGAGTTCTGGGCCCCCCACTCCCGGCATACTACCATTGACCGGGCGGACATCGAGGCGGTGCCGGGGCTGAAAATTCTGGCGTCCTCCGAGGAGGCCGGGGTCTACATCATCATGAACAAGGAGGGCCGTCAGATTTTCGTGACGGGCCACTCCGAGTACGACCCGGACACGCTGGAACGGGAATACCTGCGGGATAAATCTCAGGGCCTGCCTATCCATGTGCCTGTGAACTACTACCCCAATGACGACGATACGAAGCCCCCTGTTGTTCGCTGGCGGGGCCATGGGAACCTGCTGTACAGCAACTGGCTGAACTATTTCGTCTACCAGACCACGCCCTATGACATCATGGCGGTGGGTGAGGAGTCCACCCGGTAACAGAAAGTTTTCATTTGCCCGCCGTACCGGACTTGAAACCGGGCGGCGGGTTTTGTATAATGAGACAAAGCCTTCCCCTTTGGGGAAGGTGGCCGAGCGTAAGCGAGGTCGGAAGAGGCAAATCCCTTTTTGCCGAAATGCGGATAAAAGTCGAAGCATTTCTGCCTCTTCCGTCTCGCCTTCGGCGATCCACCTTCCCCGGAGGGGAAGGCATATATGAGGTAACCTATGACAAAAGCAATTCTATTCGATTTAGACGGCACCCTGCTGCCTATGGATCAGGAGGTATTCGTCAGGGACTACTTTCGGCGCATGGCGCAGTTTCTCGCCCCCCACGGCTACGACCCACAGACGCTCAAGAAGGCCATTTGGACAGGTACCGGGGCTATGGTGAACAACGACGGCTCCGCTCTGAATGAGGATGTGTTCTGGCGGGCCTTCAACGCTGCCATCGGTAGGGACGCAAGGCAGGACGAAGCCCTGTTTACGCAGTTTTACACCGACATTTTCCCACAGTCCCGGGATAGCTGCGGCTTCAATCCTGCGGCGGCGGAAGCCATTCGGAAAATCAAGGCCATGGGCTATCGGGTGGTTCTTGCCACGAACCCCCTGTTTCCCGCCATCGCCACCCGGAGCCGCATCCAATGGGCCGGGCTGAACCCGGAGGATTTTGAACTGGTCACCACCTATGATAATTCCCACTACTGCAAGCCGAATCCCGACTATTACCGGGAAATTTTGGGAAAACTCTCTCTGGACGGCTCCCAGTGCCTGATGGTGGGCAACGACGTAGGGGAGGACATGATTGCGAACACCCTCGGCATGAAGGTGTTCCTGCTCACCGACTGCCTCATCAATCAGGCCGGCGCGGATATCAGCGTGTACCCCAACGGCAGTTTCCCGGAGCTGTTACAATGCATTTGGAGTCTATAACTATGCTCTTTTTCATTCTTCTGTGCCTGCTGCTGGGTCTTCTGCTGGGCGGCGGGTATTACGCCTACCGTTATGCCTTTTATTCGCCCAAAGCGGGCAGGGAAGACCTGCCGGTGCACAAGGGAAAGCAGTATGAACCCCATCTGGACGAAATTGCCCGGCTGCTGCAAACCATCCTTGACCGGCCCTGCGAGTTTGTGTCCGTCATCTCCTATGACGGCCTGACCCTGTCGGGGCGGTACTATCACGTTGCCGACGGCGCACCGTTGGACATCGCCTTCCATGGCTACCGCAGCGCCGGACTGACGGACTTTTGCGGCGGGGCGGCAATTAGTCAGGAAATGGGCCACAACCTGCTGCTGGTAGACCAGCGGGCCCACGGGAAAAGTCAGGGCAGAACCATTACCTTCGGCATCAAGGAGCGCTATGACGTGCTCACATGGGTGCAGTACGCGGTGGAGCGGTTCGGTAAGGATACCAAAATCCTGCTTTATGGCATCTCTATGGGGGCTTCCACGGTGCTGATGGCCTCGGAGCTGCCCCTGCCGGAGAATGTGAAGGGCATCGTTGCCGACTGCCCCTATTCCAGTCCCATGAAGATCATCCAGTCCGTGGCCCGAAAGAAGCGGATTCCTGCGGCAGCCACGGCGGTGTTCAGCTGGGCGGGGGCCAAGGTCTACGGCGGCTTTGATGTTCTGGAAAGCGATCCGGTGCGGGCTGTGCGGAACGCGAAGGTTCCCATTTTGCTGATTCACGGGGAGTCCGACGGCTTTGTGCCCTGCGACATGAGCGGAGAAATCCAGCGGGCCAACCCCATGCAGGTTTTTCGCTGTACTTTCCCCGGAGCCGACCACGGCATCAGCTTTCTTGTTGACCCCGAGCGCTACCGGCATATCATAAAGGAATTCTGCGGAAAAGTTTTATCGACATAAGGAGAGGTTACCATGGCAGTACGTTTGAATGAAGACAAGGAAATGGTGAAGACCGTCCGGGACGGCCTGAAGCGCACAGGCGGCTATTGTCCCTGCCGCATGGAGCGCACGGAAGAGAACAAGTGCATCTGCAAGGAGTTCCGGGAGCAGATTGCGGATCCGGACTTCCATGGCTACTGTCATTGTATGCTCTACTATAAGGACTGAGTCCGCAGGGAGGCGATACCCCTGCCGCCACCATAAAAAATGTCAGTTTTTTGAAAAATGTGTTGACAAATAGAACGCGGCATGATAATATATTCAAGCGCTGAGGGAATCCCTTCAGAAAGCGAATATGGGCGAGTGGTGGAATTGGTAGACTCGCTAGATTCAGGTTCTAGTGTTCACTGCGGACGTGCGGGTTCAAGTCCCGCCTCGCCCACCAGAAAAAGCATCCTTTGTCTTTGGACAAAGGATGCTTTTTCAGTGAAATAAATCCTATTGGGATTTGTGAAATGCCTGACCGGCGTGAAAGATTGCTTCGCAATGTGAAATGCGCTGCGGCGCGTGAGGGATTTATTTCATTTCACTTGACGCGTAAGCGTCAAATTTCACAATCCCCCAGGGGGGATTATTTCACAGTTTGCGAAGGCAAACGATTTCACTTAACACTCCTCACCCCACACTCCTCACTTTTCACTCCGCTTCCCGGTACTTCCTCCTTGTTGCCATGCCGCCCCGGATGTGCCGCTCCTGCTTATTCTTATCCAGCACCTTTCGCACCTGCACGTACAGGGGATAGTTGCACAGGCGCAGCCGCTGGGTCAGGGCTTTGTGAACGGTGGATTTGCTGATTCCGAAGTGTTTTGCGGTGGCCCGCACTGTCGCGCCGGTTTCAATCATGTACACAGCCAATTCACAGGCTCGCTCCTCCAGATCTTGTTTCATAGGCTCCCCTCCGATGCTGTGCTGCTGAAAAATCCTATGCCTTTTAGTCCGGCATTATGCTTCTTGACAGGGGAAGGGGGCGGGTATAAAATAGGAAAATCAGGGGATAGAAAGGAAGAGAACCATGCTGTATTTCAACAACGATTACGCCGAAGGCTGCCACCCCAAGGTGCTGGAAGCGCTTACCCGAACCAATTTTGAGCAGACCCCCGGCTACGGGGAGGACGACTACTGCGCTTCTGCCGCCCGGAAAATCCGCGCTATGTGCGGTCGGGAGGACGTGGCTGTCCACTTCCTCGTTGGCGGCACCCAGACCAATCTGACGGTGATTGCTGCCGCTCTGCGGCCCCATCAGGGGGCATTGTGCGCCCAGAGTGGACATATCCACGTCCATGAAACGGGAGCCGTGGAGGCTACGGGCCATAAGGTGCTGGCGCTGCCCAGTGCGGACGGAAAAATCACTGCCCAGCAGGTGCGTCAGGCCGTAGAGACCCACCGCTCTGACGGCAGCTTTGAGCACATGGTTCAGCCCAAGCTGGTATATATCTCCAATCCCACGGAACTGGGCACGCTGTACAGCCTCGCGGAGCTGACCGCGTTATCGGAAACCTGCCGGGAGCTGGGCCTGTACCTGTTCCTGGACGGCGCGCGCCTTGGCTACGGCCTGATGGCAAAGCGTAATGATTTGACCTTGCCGGACATCGCACGGCTGTGCGACGTGTTCTACATCGGCGGCACCAAAGTGGGCGCTCTGTTTGGCGAAGCGGTGGTGATTGGGTGCCCGGCTCTCAAGGAGGATTTCCGCTATCTCATCAAGCAGCACGGCGGTATGCTGGCAAAGGGCCGCCTGCTGGGGGTACAGTTTGACGCTCTCATGACGGACAATCTGTATTTTGAGATTTCCGCCCACGCGGACGAACTGGCTGACCGGCTGAGAGACACCCTGCTTTCCCTGAACGTGCCGTTTCTGGTGCCCGGGGTCACCAATCAGCTGTTTCCAATCCTGCCGGACAGCGTTCTGGACAAGCTCTCAGAAAAGTATGTCTTCTGCGAGCAGCAGCGTATGGATGACACCCACCGGGCGGTGCGCTTCTGCACCAGCTGGGCAACCCGTGAGGAAGCCGTGGAGGCGCTGTGCACGGACTTGCGGCGTCTTTTGGTGGAAAATTAACAACTTATTCATTGGACTTTTGTGCATTTTCCCGTTATACTGAAGAAAAAGGGGGTAATACGGTGAGAATTGATAAAGGGGTCATTAAGAAATTATTTGTTCTGGCGGCTGGCTGCATCTTGTTCGCCTGGCTGGTGCTGGACACTGCCCGGGCCACAGCGCTGTTTTCGGCTATTTGGAATCTGATTTCGCCCTTCGTGGTGGGCGCTGGCATCGCCTTCGTGTTCAATGTCCCCATGCGGGCTATCGAGCGGCAGCTTGCCGACCTGCACCGCCCCGGTTTCCGGCGGGCGCTGTCCATTGTCCTGACGATTCTGTGCATGGTGCTGATTATCATGTTCGTCATTGAGATGCTGGTTCCACAGATTCGTCTCACTGTGGAGTCCCTGTCTCAGACCATTCCCGTGTTTATCGAGGGATTGGCCGCAAAGCTGATGGTGATGATGCAGGACCACCCGGAGATGCGGGACTGGATTCAGGAGGCCCTGAAGTTGGAAAGTCTGGACTGGAACGGGATTCTCAAGGAGACTTTGGGATTCTTGGGCAATCAGGTCAGCACCGTCATGGGCAGCGCCGTCAGCGTCATCGGCAGCGTCACCGGAGCCATCATCAACGGCGTCGTGAGCACCGCCTTTGCCATCTACTGTTTGGCCCGGAAGGAAATTCTTGCCCGACAGGGAAGACGCCTGCTGTATTCCCTCATTTCCGAGCAGCACGCCGATCAGGTCATCCGTGTCCTGCGGCTAACCAATTCCACCTTCTCCAACTTCATTTCCGGACAGTGCCTGGAAGCCTGCATTTTGGGCTGCCTGTTTGCCGTGGCCATGGCCATCTTCAAAATGCCCTATATTTCGCTGGTCAGCGTGGTCATCGCGGTGACGGCCCTGATTCCCGTGGTGGGCGCCTTCGTGGGCTGCATCTTAGGCGCCTTCTTCATTCTGGTGAACAACCCCATCCAGGCGCTGACCTTTGTTATCATGTTCCTGATCATTCAGCAGCTGGAAAACAACCTGATCTACCCCAGAGTGGTTGGCACCTCCATCGGCCTGCCGGGTATGTGGGTGCTGGTGGCTGTCACTGTAGGCGGCGATCTGATGGGCGTAGGCGGTATGCTGTTGATGATTCCCGTGACCTCGGTGATCTACGCCCTGCTGCGGGAATTTACGGCGAAGCGGCTGGCGGAGCGGGGAATTCCGGCGGAGAAGCTCCAGAATCAGCCACCGGAGCTTACCACCAACTATAACCGAACCCAGCAGCGCCGGGAACGTCAACGATTGCAGAAAATGAAGCAGAAGTTCCTGCAAATGCAGAATCAAAAGAAGAAATAAAGAAATGTGCTTATCGGCCTTGCTCAGCAGACAGATAATGTGTAATTTTCAGAGTTGGCAGTTGAAAGTAGGAAGTTGAAAGTTGAAAGTTAAGGAGTCTCTACGGGACAATTGAAATCATCATGGCTAAAACAGGACATTCTCTGGTAGATGTACTGTTTTCAAGATTTGTAGGGATATTTTAAATCATCCTGGAGGGATACCACAACTTTCATTTTTAACTCATTTACAGTTTGTCGTTTTGCTGACTAAAACCGCTAAACACATAAAGAAATGTCATTCCGAACCGGCGTGAGCCGCACTTCGGAATGACATTTCTTTTATACCTGCGTAAACTCGTAATTCTCGAATTTCAGCACATCGCCTACATCCACGCCGAAGGGGAGCAAGGCGATGGCAACCTCGGAGACGACGCCGGTATCGTGGTATTTGACAAAGGCGTAGTCACCCCGGATATCAATGATGGTGCAAAGCATGGTGTTTTCTCCTTGTTTAAGAAATTCGCCCCCGGGGATACCGGGGGCGAATATTACATTGGGGGAGTGAGGTACAGGAAATTAGTCCTTGTACATCTCGACCAGCTTGTTCAGGTGCTCCCAACGCTCCTTCGCGGCAGCCTCGTTCTTAGCGAACAGATCGGTAGCACGCTCGGGGAACTCACGGGTCAGACGGCTGTAACGAGCCTCGTTCATCAGGAACTCCTGATAGCCGCCCTTAGGCGCCTTGCTGTCCAGCTGGAACTTGCCGGCTTCCTTGGAGGGATCGAAGCGGAACAGGTTCCAGTAGCCGCACTCAACGGCCTTCTTCATCTCAGCCTGGCAGTTGGTCATGCCGCCCTTGATGGAGTGCATCTCGCAGGGAGCGTAGCCAATGATCAGGGAAGGACCGTTGTAAGCCTCGGCCTCGGTGATGGCCTTCAGGGTCTGAGCGGGGTTGGCGCCCATGGCGACCTGAGCGACGTAGACGTAGCCGTAGCTCATGGCGATCTCAGACAGGGACTTCTTCTTGGTTTCCTTACCGGCAGCTGCAAACTGAGCGACCTGACCGATGTTGGAAGCCTTGGAGGCCTGTCCGCCGGTGTTGGAGTAAACCTCGGTATCAAAGACGAAGACATTGACATCCTTGTTCTGAGCCAGAACGTGGTCAACGCCGCCGAAGCCGATGTCGTAAGCCCAGCCGTCGCCTCCGAAGATCCACACGGACTTCTTGGACAGGTAAGCCTTCTTGGACAGAATGTCCTTCACGGTGTCACAGCACACATTGGCCTCCAGATTGGCAACCAGAGCCTTGGTTGCTTCCTTGTTGGCCTCACCATCGTTGTAGGTGTCCAGCCACTTCTGGCAAACAGCCTTGCGCTCGTCGCAGGTGGTGTTCTCCATCACGGTCTTGACCTTGTTTGCCAGAGACTCACGGATGACGGCCTGCGCGGTGTACATACCCAGACCATGCTCAGCGTTGTCCTCGAACAGGGAGTTGGCCCAGGCGGGACCACGGCCTTCCGCGTTGACAGCGTAGGGAGCCGTAGCGGCGGGACCGCCCCAGATGGAGGAACAGCCGGTGGCGTTGGAGATGTACATCCGGTCGCCGAACAGCTGAGTGATCAGACGGGCGTAGCTGGTCTCGGCACAGCCGGCACAGGAGCCGGAGAACTCAAGCAGCGGCTTGTGGAACTGAGAGCCCTTGACGTTGTTGTCCTGCATGTCCTTCTTCTCGGAAACCTTGGAGACCATGTAGTTGAACACGTCCTGTTCAGGCAGCTCCTGCTCCTGAGGAACCATGGTCAGAGCGCCAACGGGGCAGACACCGACGCAGACGCCGCAGCCCATGCAGTCCAGAGGAGACACGGACATCATGTACTTGTAGACGCCCTTGCCCTTGCCGGCCTTCACGTCCACCAGACGGGCGTTTGCGGGAGCGGCAGCGGCCTCTTCAGCGGTCAGAGCGTAGGGACGGATGGTAGCATGGGGGCAGACGAAGGCACAGTTGTTGCACTGAATGCACTTGGTCTCGTCCCAGTGAGGAACGGTAACGGCAACGCCGCGCTTTTCGTAAGCGGAAGCACCCAGGGGGAACTGACCGTCGGCCAGATCCTCGAAGGCGGAAACAGGCAGGCTGTAGCCGTCCATCTTGCCGATGGGGTTCAGGATGGTCTTGACAACCTTAACGGTGTCGGGACGGCCCTCCAGAACGACTTCGGGCTTATTGTCCTCGGCGGTAGCCCAGGAAGCGGGAACGTCGATCTTGGTGTAAGCGGTAGCGCCGGCGTCAATAGCGTTCCAGTTCTTCTCGACCACATCCATGCCCTTCTTCAGGTAGGAGTGCTCGGCGGCGTCCTTCATGTACTTGATGGCGTCCTCAGCGGGCATAACCTTGGCCAGAGAGAAGAAAGCGGACTGCAGAATGGTGTTGGTACGCTTGCCCATGCCGACCTTAATGGCCAGGTCAATGGCGTTGATGGTATACAGCTGGATGTTGTTGTTGGCGATATAGCGCTTGGAAGCGGCATCCAGATGGTGCTCCAGCTCCTCCAGATTCCACTGGCAGTTAATCAGGAACACGCCGCCGGGCTTGACATCCTGCACAATCTTGAAGCCCTTGGTGATGTAGGAGGGGTTGTGGCAGGCGACGAAGTCGGCCTTGTTGATGTAGTAGGGGGACTTGATGGGGTTGTCGCCGAAGCGCAGGTGAGACACGGTCACGCCGCCGGTCTTCTTGGAGTCGTACTGGAAGTAAGCCTGCACATACTTGTCGGTGTGGTCGCCGATGATCTTGATGGAGTTCTTGTTGGCGCCGACGGTGCCGTCACCGCCCAGGCCCCAGAACTTGCACTCGATGGTGCCGGCAGCTGCGGTGTTGGGGGAGACCTTCTCGTCCAGAGACAGATGGGTCACATCGTCCACGATGCCGATGGTGAACTCGTGCTTGGGAGCGTCCTTAGCCAGCTCCTCGTACACAGCGAACACGGAAGCGGGATGGGTGTCCTTGGAGCCCAGGCCGTAACGACCGCCGATGACAGTCACATCGTTGCGGCCGGCCTTGGCCAGAGCCATGACCACGTCCTGATACAGAGGCTCGCCCTGAGAGCCGGGCTCCTTGGTGCGGTCCAGAACAGCGATCTTCTTGGCGGTGGCAGGAATGGCCTCCAGCAGCTTCTCAGCGCAGAAGGGACGGAACAGACGAACCTTCACAACGCCGACCTTCTCGCCGTGGGCGTTCAGGTAGTCGATGACTTCCTCAGCCACGTCGTTGATAGAGCCCATGGCGACGATGATGCGGTCAGCATCGGGTGCGCCGTAGTAGTTGAACAGCTTGTAATCGGTGCCCAGCTTCTCGTTGACCTTGTTCATGTACTTCTCGACCACTGCGGGCAGGGCGTTGTAGTACTTGTTGCAGGCCTCACGGTGCTGGAAGAAGATGTCATCGTTTTCGTGGGAGCCGCGCATGGCGGGACGCTCGGGGTTCAGGGAGTGGTTCCGGAAGGCCTCAACGGCGTCCATGTTGACCATGTCCTTCAGGTCGTCATAGTCCCAGATGGCGATCTTCTGGATCTCGTGAGAGGTACGGAAGCCATCAAAGAAGTTGATGAAGGGAACACGGCCCTCAATGGCAGCCAGGTGGGCCACAGCGCCCAGATCCATGACTTCCTGCACGTTGGTCTCGCACAGCATGGCGAAGCCGGTCTGACGGCAGGCGTACACGTCGGAGTGGTCACCGAAGATGTTCAGGGACTGGGTGGCGACGGTACGGGCGGACACATGGAACACTGCGGGCAGCAGCTCGCCGGCGATCTTGTACATATTGGGGATCATCAGCAGCAGGCCCTGAGAAGCGGTGTAGGTGGTAGTCAGGGCGCCGGCTGCCAGAGAGCCGTGCACGGTACCGGCGGCACCAGCCTCAGACTGCATCTCGACGACCTTGACGGTGTTGCCGAAGATGTTCTTGCGGCCGGCAGCGGACCACTGGTCCACATTGTCAGCCATGGGGCTGGAAGGGGTGATGGGGTAGATGCCAGCTACTTCGGTGAACGCGTAGCTGACGTGGGCGGCAGCAGTATTGCCGTCCATGGTCTTAAATTTTCTAGCCAAAATGAAATACCTCCTAAAGTATTCAATTTTTGTCGTCCCTATCATACCACTTTTTTGGCGGTTTGTAAAGTCATGAAACGACTTCGTTTTGAAATTTTCGTGTAAAATTACGAAAGGACGAAAAATTAAGCTGGAAACAGCATGTCGCTCTGGGGATAAAAATGACTCGGACAGATAGTTCTTGCAATCTCGGGGGCATCCCATTATAATGAGGGAGGAAAAGGGGAATGGCTATGATTTGCAGCGTAAAAACACTGGGCATCTCCGGAATTCAGGGGAGTCTGGTAACAGCGGAATGCTATATTTCCAACGGCCTGCCGGGCTTTGACATTGTGGGCCTGCCGGACGCGGCGGTGAAGGAGGCCCGGGAGCGTGTCCGCGCCGCCGCCAAGAGCAGCGGACTGGGCTTTCCTGCCAGCCGGATTACAGTGAATCTGGCTCCCGCAAGTCTGAAAAAGACGGGCACCCACTATGACCTGCCGATTCTGCTGGGCATTCTCTGCGCCCTCGGCAGCGTCCGCCGTCCACGGCCTGACTGCGCCTTCCTTGGGGAAGTCAGTCTGGACGGGCAGATCCGCCCGGTTTCCGGCGTGCTGCCCATGGCTCTCGCGGCGAAGCGGGAGGGGATACAGACCCTGTTTGTCCCGGCGGAAAACGCGGCGGAGGCCACGCTGGCCCGGGGGCCTGCCATTATTCCGGTTCACACCATCAGGGAACTGGCAGCAGGTTTGAACGGGGAAGCGGAATTTACAGAGCAGCCTCCGTGGGTGCCGGAGGGGAATACTGCGCCGGAGCTGGATTTTAAGGACGTTCTGGGGCAGGAAAATGTGAAGCGGGCGTTGGAGGTTGCCGCTGCCGGCAGTCACAATGTGCTGCTCATCGGCCCGCCCGGCTCCGGCAAGTCCATGCTGGCCAAGCGGGTGCCGGGCATCCTCCCGGATATGAGCCGGGAGGAGCAGTTGGAGTCCACGGGCATCTGGAGCATCTCCGGGCTTACGGACGACAAGCATCCCATCCTGCGCCGCCGCCCCTTCCGCGCCCCGCACCACACCCTCTCCGCCGCGGCCATGGTGGGCGGCGCCCAGCTCCAGCCGGGGGAGGTATCCCTGGCCCACAACGGGGTGCTC
>JALFAD010000065.1 GCA_022772525.1 Clostridiales bacterium | reverse complement strand
AAGAAATTTGTCAGAAATGGGCTGGGTAGAATTGATCGGCTTCCAAGGTGTCAGGTACAAAAAGCATCACCGCAGTTGGTTCAGACTGCGGTGATAAGGTTCAAATCTATGTAGTTACTTAAGCGGTTGTAATCCTTCCTTCGACCTGCGGCGGATGCAGGCGAGGTAAAAGAAAATCGCCAAAATCTGCGCCAGCACGGACACGATGACCAGACACAAGGGGTTAAAATCGTACAGCGCACCCAGCAGCCAGATGCCTAGGAACCAGGCAATGCCGAAGCCGGTCTCAAAGATGCCAAAACCGGAGCTACGCATGGATTTGGGGATGATCTGACTGACGGCAGCCTTCATGATGCTGTCCTCCGCACCCATGCCGATTCCCCAAAGCACAATTCCGATGATCATGCACGCTGGGCTGTTCGTCAGGAAAATGAAGCAGGAAAAGAAGGTGCTGCACAGGGTTGCCAGAACCATGGCTTTCAGCCCGATCTTATCAAACAGCCAGCCGAAGAACAGGGCGGCAAACGCGTCAACTGCCATAGCCAGCGCATACAGCAGGCTCAGGGATGCGGCGGGGAATGCGGCAGTCTTGGCGGCGTGGAGCGTGATCATGGTAAAGTCCGCAAAGCCGAAGGCATAGCAGCAGATCGCCGCCATGTAGAGCGCAAAGGACTTCTGAAAGTGAAACTCCTTGTATTCTTCCTCGACTTTCTCGAACATCTCCGGGTTCGGGTATTTGATTTTGGAGAACACCACCAGCGCGATGGTGATAAGCGCCGGAATGCCCAGAAACGCGAAGCAGACCCGGTAGGTTGAAAACAGGTTGCTTGTGCCTTTGATGAGGCTGATGACAAACAGCATCACTGGGCCGAGAAAAGCGCCAAGCTGGTCGAGGAACTCCTGATATGCAAAGCCCTTCCCGGTGCCGACCTCGCTGGCGGCAAAGCTGACCAGGGTATTCTTTGCCGGTTTCTTGATGGCTTTGCCGACGCGTTCCAGAATCACCAGACCGCAGGCCAGCACCCAGCCGTTCTCCGGGATCAGCGCCAGCGCCGGAATGGCAAGCACCTGAAGGGCGTACCCCACGATCACCAGCGTCCAATATTTCTTAGTCTTATCCGCAAGAAACCCGGACAGAAGCCGCAGGGAATAGCCGCACAGCTCTCCCACACCGGAGACAAACCCGATGGTTGCTGCCGACGCACCGGCGAGATTCAGGTATTCCCCCAGCACGCTTCGTGCTCCCTCATGGGTCATATCGGAGAACAGGCTGACAATGCCCATCAGGGTGATGAACGCCATTGCACCGGAAACCAGTGCGCGTTTTTGAGATTTCATGTAAGTCGCTTCTTTCTGAACCGTATTACAGAGCCTTGCCCAGCTGGTAAGCCTTTTCCATCACATCGGGATGGTTCACCGCGTCCTTCGGGTCGCCGATTTCTTCACCGGCAACCAGTCCGCACAGCTTCGCCTTGGGGAAGCAGTCTACCCAGCCTTGCAAGCCGTTGTAGGCTTTTTCAAAAGTAGCGTCCCCGCCGTCGGCTGCTGTGGCGATCATGTAAACCTCCCGGAAAGCGTAGTCCGACTCATACAGCGGATTCATGCGATCCAGCAGGGTCTTCATCTGACCGCACATTTCGTAGTAATAGATGGGCGTGGCGAAAACCAGCACATCCGCCCGGCGCAGCTTCTCCATGATTTCCGGCGCGTCGTCCTTCTGAACGCATTTCCCGGTTTTAATACAGGCAAGGCAGCCAATACAGTATTGAATTTTCTTGCCCTTCAGGCTGAGCAGCTCTACATGGTTGCCCGCTTCCTCCGCGCCTTTGGCGCACTCCTTTGCCAGCAGTCCTGAATTGCTGCCGCCTCTGAGACTGGTGGAAATGATCAAGACATTTTTCATAATGTACGCTCCTTTTTATGTGTCCAATGACGCAGATTTGATGTCCTTATTGTACACCATCTGGCATTACAACCTATGTTTTTCCCTGAAATCGTATATGCAGGAGGTGTATTACGCCATATTATCTTCGATAAAAGGTCTGATCACAATATCATGCACGCAGCCCTCTTCATTCTCAATGCAATTACGAATCATTTTTGCTACGGTTTCCGGCCTTAAATATTGGGGTTTGGAAGCGGCTCTGAAATTGCTGTCGACACCGCCGGGATAGACATTGCACACACCGATGTTCTCGGCTTTCACTTCTTTTAACAGGATTTTGCTGATGCCTTCCATCGCGTCTTTGGATGCAGAGTAGCTGCCCGTCATGGGATTGTTGAACAAGCAGCAGCTGCTCAAAACATTCACGATCAATCCCTGCTGCTTTTCTGCCATAAGCGGATAGATTTCCTGAATCATGCCCACCGCGCTGACACAGTTCAGTTCAAACATATACCGCAAATCTTCCAGGTTGATATTTACGATCTTATCTTTTTTGGTATTGGCTCCGGCATTGTTGACCAACACATCCACAGTGCCAAACTCGTTTTTTACATTGGTGCAGAAAGCATGGCGTTTTTCATCGTCGGTCATATCGAAGCATTCTGAATACACCCGGCAATCTCCAAGCTCCTGCAGCAATGCGCGCATTTTGGATTCATCTCTTCCGCACAAGGCAAGATTGTACTCTTTGCTAAGTAAGATGGCCAATGCTTTTCCGATGCCATCCGTCGCGCCGGTGATTAAAACTGTCTTTTTCATATTGAAGACCCCTTTTTCCTTTTATTATATCCGGAGCATCGCTGAAAATCAATGCATTTTGCCTTATCAGGGAGTGATTGCAGTCATAATAACCTTGGCGGGCACCTCCGGTGTGCTTGAGGACATGATAGCGCAATCCTGATGTAAAGGCAAAAGAAATAACCCTCGACCTGTTGCCTACTCACTGCAACCGTCGAGGGTTATTCCTTTTCAAAGGTGGGTTCCATCTGTGGTTAACCTCGCTTTCTTCGGATTTGGAGATTACTTAGTACATGGGACTCACTCCTTTTTTGTATCTTCATAATAGCGGAGGTTTTCCTGTTTTGCAAGATGGGATGATACACAAGAATGCGCGACAAAAGTTGGAGAAACTGAGAATGGACATTGGGTTGCAAATATGGTACACTGGATATGTTAGGGTGCGAATGGGAACCGCTTTTGGCGGCTCCCATTTTTTATAACTTGTGTTCCTGATAGAACGCTTTCAGGTCTGCCTTCACCGCATCCGGAAGCCCGGTTTTCTTGACGCCCTGAATCGCGCCCTCCAAAGCCAGCAGGCGGTGGATGCAGGCGGACGGGTCGATCTCCTGAATTTTCATCCATGCGGTTTTGGCTCCGACTTGCCGTAGAGCATCCGGGGTTTCAATTCCCACCTGAATCAGCTGCGCTTCCACAGCCTTGCCGATATTCGGCAGCTTCGATAATTCTTCCATTTTGAATACATCCTGTTTGTACCGCTCGGATTCCGGGCGGTTCTTTTTTTGCCCACATTGCGCCGATGCGCTTCCTCAAACCTAACGACAGTATACCGAAAATTCCGAGCCGGTGCAATCCATCCGCAACCTGCGCTGTTGGGAACTGTTCACAAATGTTGCCCGGGTATTTTGTTCAATCATACAAAAATGAAAAATCTTTGCACGCGACCGGGACAAAACTGCGTTTTCGCTGCCTACCAAGTGAGGGGACTTTTATATAACCGACAACGCAGACTGAAGGGGGTTCATAAAATATTTACATTTTAAGCGGGACAAAATCGCGTTTTCACTGCCTAGTAAGTGAGAGAAAGATTTTTTTGAGAATCGAGTTCCGTTTTTCGCTCTCTTTGCAACAGTGGTATTATGAGGGACTTTTTTAAGGAAGGCAGGGGCTGCAAAAATTTGAAAGTAAATGAGAAAAACAGAAGGGCTTTGCTACAGTGTATCTATGAGGGGGTAATAAAGAAATTCAAATTCATTTGAGCGTTTTGGGTGTTCCGTGTCCTAGTGTAATTATGAAGGGACATTTCTGGACGGCGAGAAAAATTTTCTGCGAGTGAGACTTTCAGGCTTCGCGTGTCCTAGTGTTATTGATGAGGGGACTTTTAAGGGCGGTGAAAAAATAATTTGAGGTAAGTGAGAAAAACGGGGCTTCCGTGTCCTAATGTTATTATGAAGGGATTCTTTTAGAACAGGTCAGCAAAGAAACGAAAGGAGAAACCAATGCCGAGAATGAGCAAGAAACTGAAACACGAATGGTCGCTGTTCCTGAACCACCGGGGACGGCGCTGCTACAACAGCTTGTGCAGGCGGTGCATCCACAGCTGCAAGCAGAGCTTTCGTGCCACTGTGGTGGAATGCCCGCGATATTTTTCCAAGCGGGCAGTTGGGAGGGATGACTATTATGCATAAGCAGGGAGAAACGCCAAAACGAAACCGCACAGAGCAAATCAAATTCTGGGCAACCCCGGAAGAGAAAGACCTAATTCTCCAAAAGATGGAATTGTACGGAACCGGCAACATGGGCGCTTATCTTCGGAAGATGGCCATTGACGGCTATGTGATCAAGCTGGAGCTTCCGGAGCTGAAAGAGATGATCCGACTGCTGGGCATTGCCAACAACAACATCAACCAGATCGCCCGTTCCCTCAATTCCACAGGGCGGATTTACGAGGCGGACATTCAGGAAATTCGCGACAGAATCGACGGTCTGTACGACTATGCAAGAAAGATTCTGGATTCACTCTCAAAGATAACTTAAGCGCCGGAACGGTGCGCAGCCGCAGATTCATCTGCGTTCTCAAGGGTTTGGGAACATATCCCAACAAGCCATTTCGCAATCTGGGTACCGGGTTGCATTGCTTGCCCCTAGTGAAAACAACCTATTTTTATGGAAAGGAAACACAAAATATGACAAATACTTATACCTCAATCGATCAGCTTCCCATCACACTCTGCGCCGAAGACGTGGCGCAGGTTCTGGGGATTTCCCGGGCCGGAGCCTACACGCTGATGCACTCCAAGGGTTTTCCCACCATCCAGATCGGCAAACGCATGGTTGTCCCCAAGGACAAGCTGCTGGCGTGGATGGAAGAACAGAGTGCCGCGTAAAGGAGGGAGTGCCGATGCAGACACCTGAAATTCTGCGAACGGAAGTAAAATTCCGTTTCATCGATTATCTGAAAGCCGCCCAGATTCCCTACTACGAACCCTCCCTCACCGTCTGCCCGCATTGCGGGCAGCACGCACAGGTGGTGGGGGACTTCCTCTGGAACTGCCCCAACTGCGGCAGCAAAGGGGACGTGGTAGACTACGCCATGGAAAGCCACGGCTTCCGAAAAACAGCCGATGCCCTCAAGCATGTGTGCCGGGTGCTCGGGGTCAAGATTTGCAGCCTCGACACCATCGCGGCGGATGAGCTGATGGATATGCAGTTCCCGGACAACCCGGAGCTGATCGAAGGGCTGCTGGGTAAGGGGCTGTACCTGCTTGCCGGCGCTTCCAAAATCGGCAAGTCCTGGCTGGTGCTGTGGCTGGCACACTGCGTCAGTCTGGGGTTGCCTGTGTGGGAGCTGAAAACCCGGCAGTGCGGTGTGCTCTACCTGAGCTTGGAGGACACCGACCAGCGGCTTCAGCGCCGTCTGGTGGAGGTCACTGGTGGTGAAACCGGCGACCTGACCATCGCCACTGACGCGGAGCTTCTGGGCAGCGGACTGGAAGAACAGCTCACCAATTTTCTGAGCGACCACCCGGAAACCAAGTTCGTCATCATCGACACCCTGCAGAAAATCCGCCAGCTGAAAGCGGACAGCTACAGCTACGCCGGGGACTACGCCACCTTGACGGTGCTGAAGCAAATCGCCGACCGGTTCGACCTGACCATCCTGCTGGTGCATCACACCCGGAAGCAGGAGGCCGACGACGCGGTGGACAAAATTTCCGGCACCACCGGGCTGATCGGCTGTGCTGACGGTTCCCTGATTCTGGAAAAAGAAAACCGGCTGGGGACGCAAGGCTCGCTTACCGTCACCAGCCGGGAGCACCCGGACAAAAAGCTGCTGCTGGATTTTGACCGGGAGGAAAAGATTTGGAAATTTTTAAGCTACGCGGATTCTCAGGAGGAAGAACCGGAGGACCCCATTCTGGCAGCGGTGGGAATCTTTCTGCAAGACAAGCCTTCGTGGAAGGGGACAGCCACGGAGCTTTTGGAAGCCCTTCTGCAAATCAATCCGTCCCTCCTCGCCAAACCCAACTCTCTGGTGCGAAAGCTCAACACCAAAACCAGAGAGCTGTCCGAACGCTACGGCATCCGCTACCTGGGGCGTCGGGAGGAAAATGTGAAGTATCTGATTCTGGAAAGGATGTCCGATACTTCCGATACGTGCGATATTTCAGACGCCCCACCCGATGCCTGATTATCGCACCAATCGCACATACCGCACGGCGGTTTGATACTTCGCCGAAAAATTCGGCGAAGTTGCACCGCTGCATCCTTTACAAAACCATCTGCTATGCTGTACAATCAGGGTGACGAAACACTCTGCTTGCCAGCGGAAAGGAGTTTAATGGCAAAGAGAAGAACCAACGGCGAGGGAACCATTCGCCGCAGAAAAAACGGTCGTTGGGAATGCACCATCATGGATGGCTTTCAGTCCAACGGCAAACGAAAATACAAATCCTTTTACGGCGATACCCAAGCCGAAGTAAAAAAGAAAATGCAGGCCTACTGCCGGGCAAAGGAGGCAGGACTGCTGTCCGGGATGGATTATACCTTCCCGGAGTGGGCGGACATCTGGTACGACAGCCACCTGGACAACATCAAGCCCACCACCCAGGAAAGCTACAAGTACACCCTGTGCCTGCTGAAAAACGGTTTCTCCCGGCGAAAGCTGGCGGACATTAAGGCCTACGATGTGGAGCAGCTTCTGAAAAAGCTCCGACGGGAGGGGCGCTCTGATTCCTGTCTTGCCCATTGCCGGGGAATGCTGTTCCAGATTTTCAACAAGGCCGAGGCCAACGACCTCATCCCCAAGAATCCGGTGCGGTTCGCGGAGAAAATGCGTAAGGGTCCACCCAGACGGAAGGAAGCCTTCACAGCTGAAGAAGTCCAGCTTCTCATGGACAACCTTCCAGAAAACCAGATCGGCTGGAGCATCCGGTTGATGCTGGGCACAGGAATGAGAACCCAAGAGCTGCTGGCTTTGGAACCTCGTCACATTGCCGAGGACGGCTCCACCATCACCATTGAGCAGGCGGTGGTTATGGAGAAGGGCACAGCAAAAATCGGAACGCCCAAGTCTTTCGACAGTTACCGCTGCATCCCGGTGCCGGAGAACGTTCGTTACTGTGCCAAGCTGCTGCGGAAGACGGACAAGAAGTTCATCTGGGAGATGCGCAAGCTCAACATGCCCTGCAACCCCTCCACTTTCCGGAAGAAATTTGACGAGGCAGTGAGAAGCGTGGAAGGCGTGCGCCCGCTGACGCCCCACAGCTGCCGGCACACCTACGTTTCCCAGATGCAGGCATTGGGCGTTGACCTGGCCACCATTCAGAGCATCGTGGGACACGCTGATGTGGATATGACGGTTCATTACCTCCACGTTCAGGAGCCCATCCGGCAGGAAGCAATCGGCAAATTTTCCGCCGCGTTTTCAAACCGCCGGAACACGTCTCATCCAGACACATTGGACGCATTGGAACCAGCCTAATTCTGGTACAATTCTGGTACGCAAAGTACCGCGAACCGGGGTGTAACGCCCCGGTTCGCGGAAAGGCAGAAAACGCGGTGAATCCGACGAAAAGCAAAAGAAAAAGTCCTGAAAACCAATGATTTTCAGGACTCGTGGTGGAGATAAGCGGGATCGAACCGCTGACCTCTTGAATGCCATGGCTCATGTGATACAAAACGAAATAGATAATCGGCACATTTCCTTGAAAAACAGGAAATATTGGAACTATTGTACGCATTTATTGGACGAAAATCCAATAATTCCAATGCCTGATATTCTGATTCAAGTACGAATTCAAGTATGGATTCAAGTACGCCTTTCGGCACCGATGTGCAGGTTCTGCATATAATGAATAAATATACGATCTTGCAAATGGTATGGATTCCAAGTTTTTTCTTTCATCAGGTTAGGAAGCTACCTGCGGCATAATCGACTTTTCTTCCACACTCCAATACAATGGCAGTACCAAAGTAAAGGAGGAGTGAACATGAACATCCACTATATCCGTTCAGGTGATTACTACATTCCAGACCTGACGCTGCCGGAGGAACCCTGCCCCATCGGGAAGTGGGGGCGAATGCACCGGGACTATCTGAGGGAGAACAAACCGATTCAGTATGGGTAGATTAATTGATTCAGATTATATCAAATCACGCCCGGAAGATTTTGAGGCTTTCCGGGCGTCCTTTTATGCAGACGGCTGATCCTTCACTTTTCGAGAATCCATAGAATTTGTTCCCGATTGGATTATACTGTGACTGCGGAAAGAAGATGGGGGTTCATGCAAATTGAAATTCAAATTGACGAAAATTTTAAGAGGCAAATTGCAACTTGCTATTGCAATTCGCCATTGAATATCAGTATAAAGTGTTGTAAAGACACAAAATTGGCAAGCTTCGACAGAAGACTGCCGATTTTACTTATTGCTTATTCACTCTTCACTAAAATTTTGGAGTCGTTTTTGGGGAAGTAATTAGGTAATAGTGAATCGTGAAGAAGTAGGATACGAAGGGAAGGGTCGATATGGGCAGTCCGTTGCAGGAGAAATCCAAGGTGTTTGCACTGAAGATCATCAGAGTTTGCAATGAAATAAAGCAGAGCAAACGGGAGACTGTTTTGACGAATCGGCTTGCTGCCCAATTTAGAAAGGATTCAGGGCATAAGGGGCATGGGTTTTCCCGCGTTCTCAATTGCCGCGGCTGGTACATTTTATTATCCTTGTAATTTCCGGGGAAATTTAGTAATATATAGGGTATAACGGCATAACCCTTGTTATTCAGAGCCTGTGCTTATGGCGGATAAGGAAAGAATTGAATTTTATGCGTAGAATCTTGAACCGGAGGGACGAAATTGAAGAGAAAGAAAGCATATATTGATTATCTGGCGTTGGCAGCGTTGCTGCTTTTGACGCTGGTCTGTCTGCTGTCCGTTACCCTGAGCAGCAATCAGGCCTCCTTGTCGGCCCCGATCCCTCTGACCTTCAGCGGTGAGTACAGCTATGACGGGGAAATCTGGCTGCCTTTGTCTGGCGATGCGGAGCTTTCCGCCCTCCGCGGCGACGTGATCCTGCGCGGGCATTTGGACGCGGAGATCGGAGAGGGAGCCTGCCTGAATTACTACCGCAACCACATCGGCGTCAGTCTGTCCATCAATGGAGAACAATGGACGCAGGACGCCATCTCGGAGTGCGCATCTCTGGGCGTTGACCTGATGCCCTCCATGTGCGGGCGGGAATGGGACTGTATCTTGCTGCCTGATATTACCCCGGAGGATGAGCTGGAAATCCACCTGCATAACCCTCATGCTCATGGAAACGGAACCGCCTACCGGGATTTCCTGAATACGCTTTGCATCGGCCCGGATCCGGCAAAAACGGAACTGCTGCAAAGAAATCTGGAGCGTTACGGCCAGCCATCCCGGATTCTGGGCGGACTGTTTTGTATCGTTGGCGTTATGCTGCTTGGCGAGGCATTGTTCGCTGTGGTTCTGCGCGCCTCTGTTAGCAGCAAGCTGCTGAATCTTGGACTGGTGACTTCTTTCACCGGAGGATTTTTCCTTTTTGATACCATCGATCTGTGCTTCTGGAGCCATTTGGTAGCCTGGAACACCTACGCCCGTCAGATATGTATGATGCTGGCGGTTTTCTGCCTTGGGTATTGTATTTGCAGTGTTTTGAGTGGAAAAATCCTCAGAATCGCAAGGGCAGCGGTACTGGCTTCGGGGCTTCTGGATGCCATTTTGATTGCGCTGTCCTTTACTGGTGCGGTCGTCATTTACGATACTTACTTTTACTGGGCAGTTTCTCAGTGGCTTCTCTGTCCTCTTTTTGCTGCTTGCTGCCTTGCGCAGCTGTGTCGCACGGGTAGGAAAAAAGCGCTTGTCTTGATCTCGTGGTTACTGCTGTGCTTCAGCATATTGCTGGATATCGCCAGTGTTGGCTCGAGTATCCTCTCTCACGGCACCTGCTCAAAGGGATTGTTTTGCCTGATTTTTGTGGTATTTGTTTTCCTGGCGGTCAAAAGAATCCTGTCTGACTATCAGGCCTCCGACCGGGTACAGAAGATGGAACAGGAGCTGCAGGAAAGCCGGATCTCCCTCATGCTCAGCCAGCTTCAGCCCCACTTCCTGTTTAATGTGCTGAACAGCATTTATTACCTGTGCGGGAAAGAACCGGAAACCGCGCGGAAAATGATCGACAAGTTCTCCACCTACCTGCGCAACAACCTGGATTCCCTCGACCAAAAGACATTGATCCCCTTCCAGCAGGAGTTTGACCATATTCAGACCTATCTGGAGTTGGAAAAGCTCCGCTTTGACGAGGAACTGACCGTGGTTTACGATATTCAGGCAGATACCTTTTCCCTGCCCGTGCTAACCGTGCAGCCTCTGGTGGAGAATGCCGTCAAGCATGGGATTACCCAAAAGCGGGGCGGCGGCGTCCTCACTCTGGCGACCCGGGCGGAGCCGAACTGCTACGTCATCACCATTGCCGACACGGGTGTTGGCTTTTATCCGGAGCACTATATGGACGATGGGAAAACCCATATTGGCATTCAAAATGTGCGCCAGCGGCTGGAACACATGGTGGGCGGCACGCTGGAGATCACCAGCACCCCCGGCGTCGGAACCATAGCTACGATCATTATCCCGAGGAAGGAGGACATCAAAGCATGACAATTGTTGCCGTAGACGATGAAAAAATTGCATTGGAAGCCCTGTCCAATGCAATTCGGGAGGCCGCTCCCGAAGCGGAGCTGCATAGCTTTCGCTGGAGCGAGGATGTGCTGGCGTTTGCGGAGGAAACCCGGATCGACGTGGCGTTTCTGGACGTGGAAATGGCGGTGACAAGCGGGGTGCAGCTGGCACAGCGCCTGACGCTGTACCAGCCGCAGATCAATATTATTTTCGCCACAGGCTTCGGGCAGTATCGGGATTCAGCCTTTGATCTCCATGCCAGCGGCTATTTGATGAAGCCCATCACCGCCGAAAAGGTGCGGGTAGAGCTTGCCCATCTCCGCTATCCGGTTCACGGGAAGAAACGGGTGCAGGTGCAGACCTTCGGCAACTTTGATGTTTTTTTGGATGGCAGGCCTGTGAAGTTCAAGTACAGCAAAACAAAGGAGCTGTTTGCCTATCTGGTGGATCGCAAGGGAGCAATGTGCACCGTTGGGGAGATGATGTCCGTTCTTTTTGAGGAGGATCAGGGTCACGAGACCTATTTCAAGAGTTTGCGCCGGGATCTGCTGGACACACTGGAAGCGGCTGACTGCGAGAATGTCATTTCCCAGCAGCGCGGCAGGTTAGGCGTCGTTCCGGAGCAGATCGAATGCGACTACTATGATTACTTAAATGGCAAGGGTAAAGGTAAAACGGCGTACCGGGGCGAATACATGACCCAGTACAGCTGGAGCGAGTATACCAATGGTTTGCTGGAAATGCAGGCAGCGAAAGAATGATTGCCGGGGAGCAGAAATTGCTCCCCGGTTTCTTTGGAAGGTTCCCTGACCGGCGGCGCTTTTTTTGCCTACTTTCTGCCTACCTTTCCGTTTTACAATATGTCGGATAAGGGAGAAGGAGGGAAATTGCATGGTGTTCGTAACTGTGGATGAGAACCGCGCCCAGCTTGAAAACCTGACGAAGCTGCTGATCCGCACCTTCCCCGGCAGCGTGATCTACCAATATACCGACCCGATACCCGCCGTTATCAATATGGGAAATCGGGAGATCGACGCTGTGTTTGTGAATGTAAGCGTTTCCCAGAGGAATAACTGGCAGCTGCTGGCGCTGCTGCGAAGAAAGCGGCCGGATCTACGGGTGCTCATTCTGTCCGATGACGAGAAGCTTCGGGAAAACGCCATGGAACACGGAGTCTGGGAATACCTGATCCGCCCGGTTACCGGGAAGGAACTGCGGGATGTCATTTCTGCTGAGACAGGAGAATGGATGACACTGTACGCTGCCCAAGCGAAAATACCCAGTCAGCCGACTGCCCATTGACGCGGAAGGGCGTGGATTGCACGCAAAGACGCGCGGGGATGGATGTCTGACAGGCTGACGGATGAAAATAGAAAAGAGAGTAAGGTGGCGGATGCCATGAAGAATAAGCGATTATTTTTTGGAAAAGGGGACACCTGGAAGCGGGGCATTGCCTTCTTCCTTGCGTGTGTGATGCTGTTTTCCGTGATGCCTGTTCAGGCTTTTGCGGAAGAGGGTGTGGTAAATTCCACAGAGGAATCCAAACTGGCGGAGGAATCCAAGCCGACAGAGGAACCCAAGCCGACAGAGGAACCCAAGCCGACAGAGGAATCCAAGCCGACAGAGGAATCCAAGCCGACAGAGGAATCCAAGCCGACAGAGGAATCCAAGCCGACGGAGGAATCCAAGCCGACAGAGGAATCCAAGCCGACAGAGGAATCCAAGCCGACGGAGGAATCCAAGCCGACGGAGGAAACAAAGCCGACAGAGGAAACAAAGCCGGCAGAGGAGACAAAACCGGCAGAACCGAAAAACGTCACCGGCTGTATGGATCAGCTGAAGCTTTCGCTGAAGGATTGGTGGTATGCGAACCGGGAAAATACGGTTGCAGTGACGGAAGAAAAGAAGGCTGACTTTTCCGGATTCACCCAGACTACGGATGCAGCGGAGTGGGCGGGCGTGTCCCTGCGATATGAAGCGGTTTCCGTTCTGGCGGGAGACTGGTTCACGGTTGTTCTTCCGGAGCAGATGGCTGACCTTCGGCTTGCGGATGGGTTTGTGACCCCGGATGGAATTGAATTTGCCCTGAAAGAGATGGAAGAACCGGAGCATGGCACGGAACTGACGGTTCGCTTTGTGGCTGCGGGCGCAGTTTCCGGGGAAATCCCCATGAAGTTCCGGCTGCCCGGGTCGGAGAAGGTCTCCCTTGCGCTGCAGGAGAATGGAAATGAGAAGAATGAATATTGCATAGTCCCGCCCCTTGCGGAGCAGGACACGGTATCCGGGATCCTCATGCCGGAGGGCAGCGATCCGGAAACGGAGGAGGAAATGTATGAGATTTCCGCTCTGGACAATGGGGAATCGGCCGCATTGTCCATTCGCGGAGACATTGCCTTTAACGAGAAAACCGGGGACGGAACCGATTGGCGCAGTATCCTTCGCCCTCTGGTGTTTAACCAGAGGATTAAGCTTACCGCGACCTACCAGGATGGATCTGAGGAGAAAACGCTGGAATACTATGCCCAGGACGACCTGCCTCAGAATGATTTCTATTTGATGCTGACCCACGATGGTGAGGGCGGCGGCAGCTTTGAGATCATCAACGTACCCGAACAGCTGACGCTGGAAACCGGCGAAACCGTGCCGGTGAGCAAGTATACCGTAACCGTGGATACCAGTCTGCCCTATTATCAAAGCAGCAGCTTTGACGTAACGCTTCCGGACGGGACACCGAGTGACACCAAGCTGGAGCTGACGGTGAAAACCCAGACGCTGACGCTGCAACCCACAGTCGTGGGGGATCAGACGTCGGCGACCTTCCCCATGCGCGTGACGTTCACCAACCCCAATGGGGTGTCAACAGCCGTAACGGAGTTTGGCAGGGACGTATCCCCGACCAATGTGCACCCAGCCGAGATTCAGGTTCCTGTGGGTATCGGGTTCTGCGTTCAGCAAAAACCCGTGGACGGCTATAAGTTCAAATCGGAGTATACGGTGTCGGGGGAAGCCTGCAGTACGGCCTCCGGTACGATCACGGCAGATTCGCCCGTGACGGTCACCACCATAAACTATATGCAGAACCTTACCTGCCCCTTCTCGGTCATCTGGGTGGATAACAACAACCCCGCCCGGCCGACATTGGGGCAAGGCGATTTCACACTGCAATACCGAACCAGTGAAATCATTGATGGGGAAACCGTATATGGCGAGTGGACAGACCTGACTGAGGCTTCCCTCGAAGCACTGGACATTGACCAGCTGCCCACCTTTGACGCTTCCCGAGCGGCATCGGGGAAGTATACCTATCACGGCCTGCCCAGCATCGACAAAGAAGGAAAAACGCTATCTTATCGGGTCGTTCCGACTGCCCCGGCGGGGTATACCGTGTCTGCCAATGACGAGAACAACGTTTTCACCTTCCGGAAAACCATGGACTTTTCCGCCACGGTCTCATGGCTGGACAGCGGAAACGAGGAGGGGAAGCGCCCGGAGGGACTGCTGCTGAAGCTGTACCGCCGCGCCGGTAACGGCGCTTACGAAGAAGTTGATACAGCGCTGGCCGTGAAGGACAACGGGGATAATACCTGGAGCGTATCGGCAGCGGGTCTGCCCCGCTATGCCGATTCCAATCAGGAATACGACTATGTCCTTGTGCAGGGCACCATTGGCGAAAACGGCGAGGTTACCCAGACGCCGATTTCCGACTACGCGACCTACTATCACAATGGTTCCGGCAATTTCAGCAGCGACGCCGCGCGGTGCCACAACGGCGGAACCATCACCCAGCGCCTTACGGGTTCCGTGTCCTTTACTGCCAAAAAGGAATGGGAGGATAATGGAAAGGAGGAGCGCCCCAACGCCACGGTGACCCTGTGGCGCTATGCGATCCCGGCGGACGGCCAAACGACTATTGACACGGCGTACGAAAATGGTCAGGCCGCTCAGGTCATCTACCGGAAAACAAACGCCGACGGTTCGTATCAGGATGTCCTTCTGTCGTATCCGCTGAATAAGAGCGCGCAGGAAGCAATAGCCTTTACCAATCAAACGATCCCTGCTCTGCCCGAGGGTTTCCAACTCCCGGCCTATGATGAACAGGGGCGGAAGTATGTCTATTTTGTCCGGGAGACCGTCGATTCCGATAATTATGAGATTACGTATTCGGGTGGAAACGAGGGCGCGGGCAATGATGGCACCATTACCAATACCCGCCGGGAGAAGGCGAAGATCAACGTCACCAAGATCTGGCAGTCTCCCTCTAACCTGCCCGATATTGAGGGCGCTTCCGTTCAGATGAAGATTCTGGCTCCGGATTCAAATGGCAACCTTCAGGAACTGACGGTCTATTCCTCCACACCCAATTCCTATGACAAGTTGACCGGTGACCAAAAGGCAAAAGCCCAGACCCTGTCCGGCTTTACGGAGAATATCTCCAGTCTGGATCTGCAGTTCTATGTGAATATTTATGATGAAAACGGTCTGCTCTATGACATGACAAATGCGGTCATTCAGGAAATCGCGGTGATCAAGGGCGATAAAACGATCAGCGTCACAGACGGAACCTTCTCTCTGAACGGAAATACCTATCAGGCTGCTTCCCAATATGAGGGTCAGACAACGCTTGCCGATGGAATGCAGGAATTCCAGTATAAGCAGACCAACACCATTACCGGTACCCGGGATTACACGCTTGTCAAGAAGTGGAATGGCTTTGGGAACGATGAGCTTGCCAAAATCGGTTCCGTGTCCTTTACACTGCAGCGGCGCAGCACCAAGGACGGCTCGGAGTATGAGACGGTGGGCATTTATCAGGTTCCTGCTGGGTCTGGCACCGAATGGACAACCGTTATTAAGGATCTTCCCAAATATGATGGGGAGGGCTACGCCTATCAGTACATTGCCACGGAGACCGGTGTATCGTCAACAGAAAATAAACCCGTAGTAACAACGGGCTGGTATACCTCCCATTACCGCACGGAAGATACGACCACGGTGACGAACTACAAAGGGAGCAGCAGTGGCGATCAGCTTTTCAGCGTCTCCAAGACCTGGCTGGATAACGGAGATGTCAATGCCCGGGAGACGGTGAAGGTTCGGGTATACCGAAAGGCAGATATTGCTGTTGCCCTAGAAGGTTGTGCGGAAAATGATGTGATTTCCCTTGGTGAACTAAGCATTGGGTACGCGGAATATACGCTCAGCGTCTCCGGCAGCACCAGCTGGTATTGCAGCGTGGCTCTGTCCAATGTTAAAGGCCAGATTGGAAACAGTGAGAACACGAGTGTAGAGGACTATCTGACGCTGGAATACAAGGTTGGCAGCGGCGAGCCTGCGCGATACCCGGTTTCCCAACTGAAGGCCGCAGCGGAAGCTGGGAACGCTTACACCGTTTCCGGTACGGTTTCCACGTCCAGTCGCCAGTATCGGACTTTGGCAGTCAGAGAAGGCAATGACCGCCATATTACCATCACCAACACCCGCATTGGTCAGGCCACCCTTGGCGTCACAAAAAACTGGAAGGACGAAGATAATTTCACCAATAACCGCCCGAATTCCGTCCGGTTCCGGGTCTATCAGGATGGCCAGGCATACACGCCCGGCGCGGACAGCGGTGTTGGCTCGATAAGCGGTGACGGCGCGGTCTGGGATTGTGATACCGGAATCATAACCGTAACCGCCACTGACGGTATGGCTACGGCGGCGCAGTGGACGTTCCAGCTGGAGGATCTGCCGCTATTCTCGGATGCCGGCGTCCAACACACCTATCATCTGGAGGAGATCGGCGAAGAGACCTCCGACGGGGAAGAAACCGGCGGTTCGGAAGGCACCTCCACGTCCAATGCGGGTACTGCCCGGCGGCTGGCGGCAGAAGCCTCTCAGCAGGAACCCGAAGGCGAGAGCCAGACCGGCACCACCTCCTACTACCGTTCCACAACCGGCATTCCGACGGTGACGCGGGATCCGGAGTGCACGAGTTATGCCTTCTCCTTCACCAATACCCTCGCCGGCACCACCTACCATGCCGCCCACAAGTCCTGGAAGGATACGGACACCGGCGGCAATGACCGCCCCGACCTGTACCTGACCCTTTATCGGTACTTAAAGGCGGACGCGCGGAACTACCCGGATACTCCCGTGGAGAAACTTGGATCGTATCAGGCGTTCACCGACTGCAGCGATCCCGTCTGGTATGTGGATGACGCCTACCACTGGCGAGCCGAGGTAACGGATCTGCCCCTGTATGATGAGCAGGGACGGGAGTATGCCTATCGGTTTCAGGAGACCATGAACAATGAGGGCAAAACCGTCCACGGAACCTATGTTCAGACGGCCGAATACGATGTTCAGGCGTGTGAGACCTGCGACAGCCTCAAAAAAACCTATCTCAAGCCCTATGACAAGTTCACCAACACCCTGACCGCCAGCATCACCGTCAGCGGCGAAAAGACCTGGAAGGGCTTTGAGGGGTATCAGATCGACCCGAAGGACTATCCCACGCCCACCATCGAGCTGTACCGTTCGCTGAACCCGGTTGATCTGCTGAATCTGCCGGCTGATGAAATTAAAAAGCTGATTAGCAACAACACCATTGAACTTGTTGCCAGTAAGACGCTTACCCCGGGTGAAGGCGGACGGTATTTCTATTCCTTCACGCAGGAAGGGGAAGGGCTTGCCGGGTTCAATTCGGCGACGGCTCCAGGCCTTCCCAAGTTTGACCCCGAAGGGCGCAGATACGTTTACGCCATCTACGAGAGAATGCCTGACGCAATCACGGATCAGCTGTATACGGAGGAATCCGTGAGCGGTACGCTGACCAATACGTTCCGCAGGGATGTCAACCGGCGTTCCATCGCCGTGACAAAAACCTGGCTGGGTCGGGACAATCTGAAGGACGGGGAAAAGGTATATCCTTCCATTACCTATACCCTGTACCGCTATGAAAAGGGTGCCGATCCGGAAAACGCAACAAAACTCCAAGAGATAAAAGTCTCTGCGGCGGATGTCAAGGCAAATGCCGAAACGCCGGCGGAAAATTGTCAGCCCCTGTGCACGTTTACGGATTTGCTGATCTATTCTCCCACCGGCAACGAATACCGCTACTACATTACGGAAAAGGCAATCAATGGCTATACGGTCAGCTATCAGGATGAAGGAATGGTTGCTTCGCCGGATAAAAGAAGCGACGTTATCAGCGTTCCGGAGAATCCTTTTGCTGAGAACGCCGAGCACGTTACGCAGGTAGGCACGACCAATACGTACAACCCTACCACTATGACCCTCACCGGCCTGAAATTCTGGAACGACTATGGTAACAACAAACTTATTTACGGCAAACGCCCGGAGTCCATTACCATTACCCTGAAGCGTTATACCCAGAACGAGAGCGGGCAGGCTAACAGGGTGACGGAAGAGGAAATTAAACTTGATTCCGGAGAGACAGGAAAGCCATATGTTGTTTGGGAAAAACCCGTAGAGGGCGACAACAATTGCTGGAAATACACCATCTACAATCTGGAGCGTTATGCCCCCAACGGAATGCCCTACATCTACACCGTGACGGAATCGCCCGTGGAGGGCTACAAGCAGTCCGGACAGACGGTGACCGGCAGTTGGCAGGAAAGCACGTATCAGATGAACGATCTGACCAACAGCCTTGGCGGCACCTACTACGTCCGGAAAAACTGGATGGACGGCAACAACAAGTACGGCCTGCGCCCCACCAGTATCACGGTGGTTCTGGAGAGATCCAAAGATGGCACAAAATGGGAGAAAATCCTGTGGAATCCAAGCTTCGGCACCTATAACGAGGCCACAAAGAAGTGGATCGGACTGCCCAGCGTGACCAAAGATGAGCAAGGAAACGATATCGTCTCCATCAAGCTCACCGCAGATTATGAGAAGAAGAACACCGGGGGCAACTCCTGGGAGTACACCTTCACCAACCTGCCGGAACAGGATCAGGATGGAAAACTTTGGCACTATCGCTGCATCGAAACCCACATTGGCGCGGCGGAGGTTGAGAAGCGTACTGCGGACGGAAAGACTACTTATGAAGCCGCCGCCTATACCCGAACCTATCCTGCGCAGGGCGATGAGAAAACCGACATTCAGAATAAGCTGGAGTCTACCACCCTGCACGTGGAGAAGATCTGGGTAAACGACGAGGATGATCTGTACCACTCCCGCCCGGACGCGATTACCTTTGTCCTGCAAATGCGTGGTATCAGGAGCACGGGGGATGCCCCCGAAAGCAGTCCCTCCGAGGAAGAGAACGACTCCGGAGAGGGCAGTTCTGAAGGGAGTTTTGAGCTTACCGACTGGCAGAATGTAGAGGTGAATGGCCACGACTACACCTTCACCCTTACGAAGGGCGAAAACTGGCAGAAGACGCTGCAGGATCTTCCGGTGGCAACGGTGGGTGAGGACGGGAAAACCTACTACACCCTGTATTTCCGTGCCAAGGAGGAGGTTACGGCAATACACAACTATGCGGAGACGACGGACTACGGTAAGGACTACTCACCCAGTGAATCGTATGATGAATCCAATCCTCTCCCTGACCACTACTACAATACAGATCTCCACCGGAACGAGAGTAAAATCACCAACGAACTGATCCGGCAGAAGAACTACTCCACCATTACGGTCGAAAAGGTCTGGCGCCGCCAGCCCGGCGAAAATGCCACTGCCGTCTTTGAACTGCTGTATAAAACGAAGAACGAAGAGAACTGGCATTGCTATGGCGGGCAGACGCTCCCGGAGGATTCCGGCAGTTGGAGCGGCCATACCGGGGATGCAGGCTGTGTGCTGCAAACTGTGACTTCTACAGACGCAAGAAGCACAACGGTCACATGGGAGAACCTTCCCCAATATGACAGCCAAGGCAACGAGCTGGTCTACAAAGTGGTGGAGCATCCTGTGGAGGAGTATCGGACTGAGTTCGTCTCGGGAGATTCCAATCAGGAATCTAAAACGCTGCTCTCTGCTTTCCTGAGCCTGTTCAATGCGAGGGAGACCACGGCCACATACGATACGGCGTACACCTTCACCAACATCCAGCTGCAAAGCTATACGGTGAAAAAGGTATGGCAGAATACCGACTATGCCGAGAAGACGGATACCGGGTTTACCGCCGAATTCCAGCTTCAGGAGTATGTTCAGAAAGTGGATGAAAAAGGCCAACCTGTGGAAGATGAGAATCCTGATTGGGTAAATGTTGGCGAAAAGGTAACGCTTACCTCGACAGCCGCGATGGATGATACCCAATCCCATACTTGGACTAATCTCCCCAAGTATACCACAGCCGGAGTACCGATCACCTACCGTGCGGTGGAGACGGCGATCAACGGAAAACCGGTTGAAAACGACACCAACGGCTCCTACATCGTGACCTATCAGTACGATGGCGGGGACAGTGCTGCCTTCGCGGGCACCGAAACCGTCGCCACCAACCGGATGGTGTACGGCTTCGTCAATCTGAGCAAGGCGGCGGCCTATCTGGCTCCCAGCGTGACGGCGGATGACGACAAAAAGCTGGCAGGCGTTGTATTTGACATCTATTCCGGCACCGGTGCTTCCAAAACGCTCTATGTCTCCGGAATCGTGACGGATGCAAACGGCAATCTGACCCGAAACGAAGATGGTACCTACGGCAAGGAGCGCAAATTCCTGATTTCCGGTACCTACACCCTGATGGAGCGCAGCACAAAACCGGGCTACAGCGTGTGGTCAGATGGCGTGGCGTTCACTGTGGGCGTCAACGGCGGAACGACCGACACCGGCGAGCACGGCACCGCATGGATCCGTACAATCGGAATCGGCAAACTGGTTTTGGCGCTGAAGGCGGAATACAAGCCCAGCAGCAAGCAACCCCATACATTTGCCAACAGCGAAGGGTGCGAACCGGCGAAGGATTCTAATGCCCCTGCCTACAATCTGGAAAGCCGCGGCGTGATTGAGTTCACCAAGACCGGCTCTGACGGCGCATTGGATACCCACGCTGGCGCGGAAGGGGAGTCCAAGGCTTACTTCGGCGTGTACACGGATGCTACTTGCACCAATCAGGTTGCGGGCATGATGGCGGATGATACAGGAATCACCATGGTTCTGACCACGCTGGCTCAGGATGGGATTACGGATAGGAAGGAAGAATTCCTCGCCAAAAACAATGCGGCCGGCTTACCATACCTCCGTTTGGAGGATGGCCAGCTCACCCTGCTTTCCGGAACCTACTACATTCAGGAGGAGATTGCCCCTCCCGGCTACAAGCTGGATACCACGGTTCGCATGGCGGTGATCCCGCTGCTGGAAAAGAACAGCGGCGAGACCGCTTACAGCAACAACAGAGCCAGCATCCTGATTCCCGAGAAAGGAACCGGAACCGCGGATTATCAGTGGGTCAATGTCCCCAACCAGCTGACCCTCTACAAGCGGGATCAGTACGGCAGACCCGTTACCCTGAAGGACGGCGGCTGGCTGGAACTCAAGGTCGAAGGGGAGGGCAATACCTTTCTGACCGGCGAGAACACCATTCGGCTGTATCAGAATAGCCAGAACCCAGCTGCAAAGTTGGACGGTGCAGCTTTTGATGTGGGGAAAACGCCGAACATCACCTATGAATCCGACCACTGGACGATTACAGGCCTGTTCGATATCGGCAAGACCTACACCATCAGCGAACCGGAAGAAAGCGTCCCCGGCAGTCACATTCAGGCAAAGCCCTTCTCTTTTACCATGAACCCTGACGGCAGCATTACCTATGCGTGGTTCGATGGACGGGCAGAACTGGTCTCGATGGACAAGCCGCTGGAGGCGAACGGCACGAATTTTGAAAATGCCTTCCGATCCAATACCGGCAGCAATGTGGTTGTCCTGCGGGATGTGGCCCGGTTCTTAAAGGACGTGGCGCTGAAAAAAGTGATTGCGGGGACAGACACCCCGATTGAAAACATTTCCTTCATGTTATACAAGTATGACAGCGACCCGGAGGATGCACAGCCCGTTCTGACGGTGACAAACAGTCCCGCAGAGTATCTGACGACCAATGGGGACGGACAGATCGTGCTCCACGAGCAGCCGGATACATACACTAACGAGATCACCCACTGCGCGCTGATGTATGGACTGGACGTCGGAAACTACTACTTCCAGGAAATCGAGTGGGGCGCGTCGGATATCTACCGGCTGGCGGACAGGGTGTACTTTGCGATTCGGGAAAAGAATCCGACGGATTCGGACAAAATTCCGATAACCCCGGAAGATTATGAGGATTATGCCGAAGTCGTCTTTGACACGGATAACGATTTCGTTACCCAGCCGACGATACCCGGAAAGCTGGGCGTTGTGAAGAATACCCCCGTTGCCCCCAAGACCCTTGTGCTGACCAAGGTGGATAGTGCAAATGCAGATACAAAGCTTTCCGGCGCACGGTTCACTCTGACCTACACCTCCATCAACGATGGACAGAATGGTGCTCAGACAGTGGAAACCTTTGACTGTATGACTGACATCAACGGTGTACTGTGTCTTTGCGGTGCGGATGGTGCGATCACTTCTGGCCAGCCCGATATCTCAAAGAAGGGCACCTATACCCTTGTGGAAACCCTTGCGCCGTATGGCTATATGACCCGTACGGATGGGAACGGAAACCCTGTCACAATGGTGACCTTTGAGGTGGATTCTGCCAATCAGATCACCAATGTTACATGCGGCAACGGCCTGGACGCGCTGGTGTCTCACTCGATTTCACCGACGGATGGAGAACATACCGCCTTGAACCTCACTGTGAAGAACGAGAAAACGGTGGTCTCCATTGCCAAGCGCAATGACATTGGGAGTGACAGCAAGACCAGCAATCAGAAGAGCCTGAATGGCGAACCCCTCACCGGCGCTGTGCTGGAAATCTACGAGGGAATTGGAACGACGGGTACCAAGGTTGCAGACTGGACTTCCCCTGCAGGCGATTATCAGCTTCCCGCTGGCACCCTGAAGGAGAACACCATCTACACCCTCCATGAAAAGCAAGCGCCTGTGGGCTATCTGGAAGCGAACCCCATTTACTTCAAGCTGTTCGGCACCGCCACAACGGGAGAAGGGGAAAACAAAACTGTTGTTTCCCAGCTCTATGTCTGGACGGGCAAGGGTGTACCCGCACTGGAAGGCGAGTGGAGCAAAACCACGAACCTCAATGACACCGTTCTGACCATGGTAGATGAAGCCATCATCGCCCCGGTGGATTTGCAGAAGGTAGTTGGGGATGCGATCTCCGGTTACACAGCCCTGCTCGGCGCAGTATTTGAAGTCAGGTCTTTGGATGGTGAAGGAACAGTCCTTGGCACAGCCGCTACCAACGAAACCGGAC
>JALFAD010000051.1 GCA_022772525.1 Clostridiales bacterium | reverse complement strand
AATTTAGCGGATTAAGACCTTCCCCCTTCGGGGGAAGGTGGCACGGCGTAAGCCGTGACGGATGAGGGGTCTCCCGGAAGAAGAATTGGCCTGTTTTCCCCTCATCAGTCAGAAATCAAAGATTTCTGCCAGCTTCCCCCCAGGGGGAAGCTTAGTTAGCGAAAGAATAATTTGCCTGTATACGAAAAAACCCCGGGCTTCGAAAGAAACCCGGAGTTCTTTATGCAGTTTACTGCGCGCGGGTACCGAAATTGACGGAGGTATCGCCCTGGGCGTTGACGCCGAACTCATAGTCCTTGCCCGGCAGAACGGCATTCATGAAGATGCCCACCAGAGCAGCCACAGCCAGACCAGACAGGCTGATGGTCACGGAGCCAATGGGGATCACAATGGAACCGCTGTAGGTCACGCCCACAGCCAGACCCATAATCATGGCGGCAATCAGCACGTTGCGGCTCTTGGTGAAGTCCACCTGATTTTCCACCACGTTCCGAACGCCCACAGCGGAGATCATGCCGTACAGCACCAGGCTGACGCCGCCCATGGTGGCGGCAGGCATAGCCACAATCAGCGCGGCGAACTTGGGGCAGAAGGACAGGATAATGGCGAACACGGCAGCCAGACGGATGACCTTGGGGTCATATACCTTGCTCAGCGCCAGAACGCCGGTGTTCTCACCGTAGGTGGTGTTGGCGGGAGCGCCGAACATGGCGGCAAGGGCGGTTGCCAGGCCGTCGCCCGCCAGCGTGCGGTGCAGGCCGGGGTCAGCCACATAGTTTCTGCCCACGGTGGAGGAGATGGCGCACATATCGCCGATATGCTCCACGATGGTCGCCAGAGAGATGGGGGCGATGGTGATGATGGCAGTGAGCAGCATACCGCCGTCAAAATCCTTGCCGAAGATGGAGAAGGCGGTGTTGCCCCAAATCACCGGCAGGCCAAACCACTTGGCGTCCGCCACGGTCTGGGCCACATTTGCACGGGCGGCGGGGTCAACGATCAGGGCGAACAGGTAGGAGGCCACGACACCCAGCAGAATGGGTACGATTTTCACCATGCCCTTGCCCCAGATGTTGCACACCACAACCACCAGAATGGCCACCAGAGCGACCAGCCAGTTATTCTGGCAATTGTTGATGGCGGAACCGGCCAGAGACAGGCCGATGCAGATGATGATGGGGCCGGTGACGATGGGCGGGAAGTAGCGCATGACCTTTTTCGCGCCGAAAAGCTTGAAGAAGAAAGCCAGCACCAAGTACACAAGACCGGCGACGGCGACACCGAAGCAGGAGTAGGTCAGGGGAATGTCCTGCCCGGAGGCGGTGACCAGACCATAGGCACCCAGGAAGGCGAAGGAGGAGCCGAGGAACGCAGGCACCTTCCGGCCGGTGATCAGGTGGAACAGCAGCGTGCCGAGACCGGCAAACAGCAGGGTGGTGGAGACGTTCAGACCAGTGATGGCGGGCACCAGAACCGTCGCGCCGAACATGGCGAACAGGTGCTGCAGGCCCAGAACCAGAGTTCTGGGAGTGCCAAGGGTCTTGACGTCATAGACCGCTTCGTTATTTTCCATGGAAAAATCATCCTCTCTATATAATTTCCGTGGTCAGTATACTCTGTTTTTCCCCATTTTTCAATGACTTTTTGCGCCGGAATTTGCGGTGTTTCCCCATTTGCTTTTGTGAAAAATCACGGAGAGGGGCGATCGCGTACCGGCTCCGGGGGCAGCGGTACGCGCCCCATAGGGCAACATTGGCACGTCCGCGCTCTGCGGGCGATTGTTTTTTGTGCAAATACAACATTTCCTGCCTCAGCGATTGACAATTGGGGTTTTTGCAATTATACTATCCTCTATATTTTGACGCAAAGCGCCGATTTCGGAGGGAATACAACCAATGGTATACAAATGGAATGTGACAATTCCAAAGCTGTCCGGAGACACGCCCCGCCGCGCCTACATCTGGCTGCCGGAGGATTACGAGGAAAATCCGGACAAACGCTATCCCGTCATGTATATGTTCGACGGGCACAACGTGTTCTTCGACGAGGACGCCACCTTCGGCAAGTCCTGGGGCATGGCGAAATACCTGTATGAGAATCCAAAGGATCTGATCATCGTGGCTGTGGAGTGCAACCACGAGGGCAACCGCCGCCTTGTGGAGTATGCCCCCATAACCTACACCAATTCCGAGCACGGGCAGATTCGGGGCAAGGGCAGCGTCATGATGAACTGGATGGTGAAGGAATTAAAGCCCTGCATCGATGAAACCTACCGCACCCTGCCGGACCGGAAGAATACCATCATCGCCGGTTCCTCCATGGGCGGCCTCATCGCCCTGTACGGCGTGACGGTGTATAACCACGTTTTCCAGCGGGGCGCCTGCCTGTCCCCCAGTCTGTGGGTGGCTCCGGGCAAGGTGCTGGAGTTTGTGGCCCGGGCGCACATCCGCCGGGATACCCTGATCTACATGGATTACGGCGAGCTGGAAATGTTTAACCACGCGGCGACCCAGGAGTCCATGATTTCCACGGCTCACCTGCTGCTGACCAAGCGGGTGAATCTGGCTCTGCGGATCGTCCCCGGCGGCACCCACAGTGAAGCCAGCTGGGAAAAGCAGATTCCCATTTTTATGGACTGTCTGGGACTTTGATATGGCAATAAGGAGAGATAGAAAATGGAGATTCGGTACGAAAAGCATTGGAGCGGTTATTTAAACCGGGACATGGAGTTCAAAATCTACGGCAGCTGCGGCAAGCCCGTCCTGTTCATCCCCTGCCAGGCGGGCCGGTTCTGGGATTTTGAATCCTTCCACATGGTGGACTATTGGGCGCCTTGGATTGAGTCCGGCAAGTGCATGGTCTTCGCCATCGACACCATCGACAACGAGGCCTGGGCCGCCATCGGCGCGGACAACCGCTGGCGCATCGAGAACCACGAAAAGTGGTATAATTATGTAGTCAATGAAATGGTGCCCACCATTAAGCACATCGCGGGCCTTGCCAACGGTTACGATCAGGGCATCCTGACCTTCGGCGCGTCCATGGGCGCCATGCACGCGGCGAACCTGTACTACCGCCGCCCCGACCTGTTTGACAGCTGCTTTGCCATCTCCGGCCTGTACGACAACAAGGAGTTCTTTGGCGACTACTGCGACGATCTGGTCTACAACAACTGCCCCTGCCTGTATCTGCAGAATCTGCCCGACGGCCACTTCTACAAGGATATGTACAACAGCCAGAAGAGCCTGATCGTCTGCGGACAGGGTGCCTGGGAGGAGCCTTTGCTGGAATCCACCCGGTGGCTGGACACCGTGTGCTGCCAGAAGGGCATTAACACCCGGTTTGAATACTGGGGAACCGACGTAAACCACGACTGGCCCTGGTGGTATAAGATGGTGCAGGTCTACCTGCCCTGGTTCCTCGGTTAAGTTACAAGATACAAGATATAAGATACAAGATAGAAGATAAGGAGTTCATTTCATGAAAAATTTCGTTTTTATCTCTCCTAATTTCCCGATGACTTACTGGAAGTTCTGCCGGGAGCTGAAGAACAACGGCATGCGGGTGCTGGGCATCGGCGACTGCCCCTATAATGAGCTTTTGCAGGAGCTGCGGGATTCCCTGCACGAATACTACAAGGTCAGCTCCCTGGAAAACAGCGAGGAGGTCTTCAAGGCCGTGGCCTTCTTCACCTTCAAGTACGGCAAGATCGACTGGCTGGAAAGCAACAACGAATACTGGCTCATGCAGGACGCCTGGCTGCGCACCGAGTTCAACATCACCACCGGCCCTAAGCTTACGGACATGGACAAGATCAAGTACAAGTCCTGCATGAAGGAATACTACGCCAAGGCTGGCATCCCCACCGCCCGGTGGCACATTGTGGAGGGGCTGGAGGACGCGCTGGAGTTTGCCCACACCGTGGGCTATCCCGTGGTGGTCAAGCCCGACAACGGCGTGGGCGCAGCCAATACCTATAAGCTCCAGTCCGATGAGGATGTGCAGTGGTTTATGGGTACCAAGGACGACAATGCGTACATCATGGAGGAGTTCGTCAACGGCTACGTCCAGACCTTCGACGGCATCGTGGATTCCAAGGGCGAGATGCTCTTCGAGTCCGGCAACATTACCCCTCTGTCCCTGATGGACATTGTGAACACCGCCGGAGATTCCGTGTACTATCTGGTCAAGGAGCTGCCAGAGAAGATTCGCAAGGCAGGTCTTGCCACCGTCAAGGCTTTCGGCGTCAGGAGCCGGTTCATCCACTTGGAGTTCTTCGTCCTCAACGACGATCAGGAGGGCCTGGGCAAGAAGGGCGACGTGCTGGGCCTGGAAGTCAATATGCGCCCCGCCGGCGGCTATACCCCCGAAATGTACAACTACTCTCAGGAGACCGACGTCTACAAAATCTGGGCGGATATGGTGGCCTTTGACCGGAGCACCAAGCCTGTGGGCAAGTCCCACTACTGCGCCTTCTACGGACGCCGGGACGGCAAGCGCTACAAGTTGGACGACTATGAGGTCATGATGAAGTATGGCCCAAAGATGGTCATGTGGGGCCGGATTCCCGACGCCCTGTCCGGCGCCATGGCGAACCAGATGTATGTGGCCAACTTTGATACTGAGGAAGAAATGATGGCCTACTACGAGGATATGGCTGCACAGTACGAATAAGATAAAACTGACGGTTGGAGTCATTCCAACCGTCAGTTTTTACAGCCAGCCCTCGTGGCGCAGGAGCCATTCTTTTTTGTCGAGACCCCCGGCGTAGCCAGTTAACTTTCCGTTTGTGCCCACCACCCGGTGGCAGGGAATCAGAATGCTGATGGGATTGGCACCCACGGCCTGCCCCACCGCCTGGGCCGACATTTTTTGCTTGCCGGTGCGTACCGCCATTTCCCGGGCAATATCGCCGTAGGTTCTGACCTGCCCGTAGGGAATGGTCAAAAGCATATCCCAAACCTGTTTCTGAAAGGCGGTGCCGTGGGGATTGAGCGGAAAGTCCGGCTGCTGTGGATTCCCGGAAAAATAGGAATCCAGCCACACTTTCGCCTGAGACAAAACGGGAAAAGCTTCCGTTTCCTCGGGGTGCATCCAGATGCCGGTAAGACCACCCTCGTCGGCGGTCAGATACAGCGTCCCCACCGGGGAGGCGTATTCGCAGTAGTCCATATGTCCTCCTATGGAAAAAGGCCCCGAAGCTGTTTCGGGGCCTTTTGGGTTACAGTTCATCTTCCTGCACGTCCACCCAGTCGTTGCTGCTGGGGGCGTCTGATACCGGCTGCTTTCTGGGGGGCATCCCATCGTCCTTGTTCCGGCTGAAGAACAGGAAAAACGGCTCGGTGACGCCGAACAGAATGCTCAGCACTAAAAACAGCACGCAGTTGGCGGGGTCCAGAGACTTGTAAATATCATACAGCGCCATGTAGCGGAATACCGCGTAGGCGATGGAAATGCCGATCAGCGGCAGGCACACCACCAGCAGGTTGAGTGCCTGATGCAGAATCTGGAAAATCTGGTCATCGTTGATACTGCCCCAGAATGCGCTGCCGATGGCATGGAAGCACAGCCTGACAAGCAGGCCCATCAGGGAAATCCACATAATCATGATCAAAACGCGGAAAAACAGCAGGATTTTCCGCTTGGATTTGTGCTCCCCCTTCACCACATACCGGTACTGGTCAGATAGGGACCCCAGCAGCCAGCAGTCCGCCACGGGAATCCAGGCCAGCCAGGGGTTTTTCAGCCCCCGCCGCCGGGCGATGGTATATAGGGCCAGCGCGGTCAGAACGTAGGTGGCAAGGGACAGCAGCATGGGCATTCCGAACAGCGTCCGGAGAATCAGCCACAGGCCGCTTTCCAGATAATCCACAGAATGAGACATCATCATAATAACACCCTCCTTTATCTATGCCATAGAGTGTATCACAACGCAAACAGAAAGACAATGGAAAAAACAGGCAGACCCCAGAAAGTATCGCCCTCTGGGGTGCTGCCGTTTGAACACACGGTGAACAGCAAAAGGGGAATTTCGCTAACTAAGCCTTCCCCTTTGGGGAAGGTGGCCGAGCCTTAAGCGAGGTCGGAAGAGGCAAATACCGTTTCGCCGAACTACTTCTGCACGTCCAAAGCGGTTCCACCCTCTTCCGCCCCCTGCGGGGGCACCTTCCCCAAAGGGGAAGGCATTGCTGAGCTAAAGCACAATTTACCTCGCCAGAAAGCGATACCGAGCGGTACCCAATGGTGTAACGAATACACAAAGCCCGCGCACGCATTGGTTGGCCGCCCTGCGGGCCGCCGCTTACTTCATCAGCTTGCACACCAACTCGGTGTAGGCGTAGGGGTCATCCAGCGGCAGCTCCGCCATGAGCTGGGCCTGATAGCACAGCAGCTGAGCATAGTCCTTGGCCTTCACGGGGTCCTCGGTCATGGCGGCCTGCAAAGCCTTCACGGCTTCATGCTCGGGGTTCAGCTCCAGAATCCGGCCTACGGGGAAGGCAAACTCCGGGTTGGCCTTTTTCATATACTTCTCCATCTCGAAGCTCATGCCAGCGTCGGGGGTCATGCACACGGGATGGCTGCCCAAATCGGTGGACAGCTTCACTTCCTTCACCTGCTCGCCCAGGGTTTCCTTGACGAAGGTCAGAAGACCCTTCATTTCCTCGGCCTTCTCCTCGGCTTCCTTCTTCTCCTCCTCGGTCTTGAGGCCCAGATCCTCGGTGGATACGTTGCAGAACTGCTTCTCCATGTAGGTCATGAGGGTCTGGGGGATGAACTCGTCCACATCCTCGGCAAACAGCAGCACGTCGTAGCCCTTCTTGGAAAGCGTCTCAACCTGGGGCAGCTTGGCAAGCCGCTCCCGGTTCTCGCCGGGGGCGAAGTAGATTTTCTCCTGACCCTCCGCCATGGAATCCACATATTCTTTCAGGGAAATCAGCTTGCCCTGCTTGTTGCTGTAGAACAGCAGCAAATCCTGACAGGCGTCCTTATGCGCGCCGTAGTCGGACACGGTGCCGTATTTCAGCTGACGGCCGAAGGCGGCGTAGAACTGCTCGTACTTCTCCCGGTCGTTTTCCAGCATGGACTTGAGTTCAGATTTGATCTTCTTCTCAATGTTCCGGGCAATGATGGTCAGCTGGCGGTTGTGCTGGAGCATTTCCCGGCTGATGTTCAGAGACAGATCCTGACTGTCCACAACGCCCCGGACGAAGCGGAAGTGCTCGGGCAGCAGATCCTCGCAGTTCTCCATAATCAGAACGCCGGAGGAGTACAGCTGCAAGCCGCGCTTAAAGTCCTTGGTATAGAAATCATAGGGAGCCTTGGAGGGGATATACAGCAGCGCCTTGAAGGAGACGTTGCCCTCCACGTTGTAGTGGATGGTACGCAGGGGCTTGTTGTAATCGAAGAATTTATCCCGGTAGAAGGCCTCGTACTCCTCGTCGGTAACATCCTTCTTATCACGCTGCCAGATGGGCACCATGGAGTTGAGGGTTTCCATCTCCGTGTACTCTTCGTACTTGGGAGCCTTCGGCTCCTTCTTCTCGTCTTCGCCTTCCACTTCGACGGCTTCCCCGTCCTCAGGCTCCTCCACCTGACGGGACTTGGTGACCTCCATCTTGATGGGGTAGCGGATATAGTCGGAATACTTGCGGATCAGGGAGCGGATTTCGTACTCTTCCAGATACTCGGAGTACTTTTCGTCCTCGGTGTCGGCTTTCAAAGTCATGATGACATCGGTGCCGGGGGCGTCCTTGGTAGTTTCCTCGATGGTGTAACCGTCCGTGCCGTCGGAAACCCACTTCCAGGCCTTGTCCTCGCCGTATTTCTTCGAGATTACGGTGACAGAGGAAGCGACCATAAAGGCGGAGTAGAAGCCCACGCCGAACTGACCGATGATGTCAATGTCCTCATTTTTCTCCATGGCCTGCTTGAAGCCCAGGGAGCCGGACTTGGCGATGGTGCCCAAATTTTCTTCCATTTCTTCCTTGGACATACCGATACCGTTGTCGGAAACCGTCAGAACCCGGTTCTCGGGATCCCGGGTGATGGTGATGGCGAACTCGTCCCGGTTGATGCCCACCTTGTCGTCGGTCAAAGCGGTGTAGGCCAGCTTGTCGATGGCGTCGGAGGCGTTGGAGATGATCTCCCGCAGGAAAATCTCCTTGTGGGTGTAGATGGAGTTGATCATCAGGTCCAGCAGGCGCTGGGATTCGGCCTTAAATTGCTGTTTTTCCATAGTTGAATGCACATCCTTTATCAATTTAGCACTCTATGTGACTGAGTGCTAACATTATAGCGCGTCTGCGGAAAAAAGCAAGTCCTATCGAAAAAAGTTCTTTCTTTATTCACAATTGGCGGGTAGCACCCGCAGGCAATGGCGGGACTTCAGGTTGGTGGCAGACCAAGATTGCTTCCCGATTCGTTACGCCGCAAAATTGTCCTTTAGCGGCGGTACCTAAGGCTCCCCTTGAGGGGAGCTGTCAGCGCAAGCTGACTGAGGGGTGCACCCTTCCGACCTCGCTGTCGCTCGGCCACCTCCCCTGATAGGGGGAGGCTTTGATCCGATCTATTCCCTTTTATCTGACGGGTGCTCATGGCTTTGCGTGGTGAAACCCTGCTTTTTTCAATAATCTTTTATTGATTATTGAAAAATATATGGTATAATTAAAATGTGTAGTTATGTGCCTTCGAGCATTTCTTTTTGAAAAACCATTTTGAAGATATTAAGGAGTATGAAATGATCACAGTATCCAACCTCGGTATGCAGTTCGGCGGCCAGTGGCTGTTCCAGCACGTTGACCTGCAATTCCTGCCCGGCAACTGCTATGGCATTATCGGCGCCAACGGCGCGGGCAAATCCACCTTCCTGCGGATTCTCACCGGCGAGCTGGATTCCACCACCGGTTCCATTACCATCGACCCCACCAAACGGGTCTCCGTTCTGAAGCAGAACCAGAACGCCTACGACGAGTACACCGTCCTCGACACCGTCATCATGGGCAACCAGCACCTGTACGACGTGATGAAGGAAAAGGACGCCATTTACGAAAAGCCGGATTTCTCCGATGAGGACGGTCTGCGGGCCGCCGATCTGGAAGCGGAGTTCGCGGAAATGGGCGGCTGGGAGGCAGAGTCAGACGCGTCCCGCCTGCTTCAGGGCCTTGGCATCGGCACGGAGCTGCACTATGATATGATGGCGGACACCGACCCCCGGCTCAAGGTGAAGGTTCTGCTGGCGCAGGCTTTGTTCGGCAACCCTGACATCATCATGCTGGACGAGCCTACCAACAACCTGGACATCGAGGCCATCAACTGGCTGGAGGACTTCCTGCTGGACTTCCCCGGCATGGTCATTGCCGTCAGCCACGACCGTCACTTCCTGAATACCGTCTGCACCCACACCGTGGATATCGACTACGGCAAGATTAAGATGTATGTGGGCAACTACGACTTCTGGTACGAGTCCAGCCAGATGGTGCAGGCCATGCTGCGCAACAAGAATAAGAAGAATCAGGAGAAGATCGAAGAACTCCAGCTGTTCATTCAGCGCTTCTCCGCCAACAAAAGTAAGGCCAAGCAGGCAACCGCCCGCCGGAAACTGCTGGACAAGCTGACCGTTGAGGAAATGCCCTGCTCCACCCGCCGCTATCCCTTCGTGGGCTTTACGCAGGAGCGGGAGCTGGGCAAGGACGTGCTCACGGTCAAGGACGTGTCCCTGACCGTGGACGGCGTGAAGCTGCTGGACAAGGTCTACTTCTCCGTGAACCGCACCGACAAAATCGCCTTTGTGGGTGAAAACGAGCTGGCCCAGACCGCCCTGTTCAAGATTCTCATGGGCGAAATCGAGCCGGACGAGGGCAGCGTCAAGTGGGGCGTGTCCACCATTCGCTCTTACCTCCCCAAGGACAACACCCCCTACTTTGAGGGCAACACCATGGAGCTGGTGGACTGGCTGCGGCAGTATTCGGCAAAGAAGGACGATGTGTATCTCCGTGGCTTCCTCGGAAGAATGCTGTTCTCCAACGAGGATGTGTTTAAGCCCGTCAACGTCCTGTCCGGCGGTGAGAAGGTGCGCTGCATGCTGAGTAAAATGATGCTGTCCGGCGCCAACGTGGTGCTGCTGGATCAGCCTACCAACCATCTGGACATGGAGTCCATTCAGGCAGTGAACAAGGGTCTGGAAGCCTTCCCCGGCGTGGTTTTGCTTGCCTCCCACGACCACGAAATGCTGACCTCTACCTGTAACCGGGTCATTGCCTTCCAGCCCGACGGCACCATCATCGATAAGTACGGCACCTATGACGATTACCTTGCCTGGATGGCGGAGCAGAAGGAGAAAGCGTAATCATGGAAAAGATTCTTGACATTATTACGGAAAAAATGCAGCAGGCCTTTGCCGATGCCGGGTATGACTCCGCTTACGGACGGGTGACGGTTTCCAACCGGCCCGACCTGTGCGAATACCAGTGCAACGGCGCCCTGTCTGCCGCCAAGCAGTATCATTGTGCCCCCATCAAAATCGCGCAGGCGGTGGTGGAAAAGCTGAACGCGGAGGACTATTCTCTGGTGGAGGTGGTGATGCCCGGCTTCATCAACCTGAAACTGTCCGACCACTTTTTGCAGGCCTATCTGGAAGCTATGCGCACCGCCGAGGATTTCGGCATCTCCAAGGAGGGCGCGGGCAAGACCATCGTAGTAGACTACGGCGGCCCCAACGTGGCCAAGCCCCTGCACATCGGTCACCTGCGCTCCGCCATCATCGGCGAGAGCCTGAAGCGGCTGTACAAGTTCTTCGGCTACAACACCATCGGTGACATCCATCTGGGGGACTGGGGCCTGCAGATGGGCCTGATTATCGCGGAATTGCAGGAGCGTCAGCCTGACCTGCCTTATTTTGACCCGGATTTCACCGGCGAGTACCCCGCTGAGCCGCCCTTCACCATCTCTGAGCTGGAGGAAATCTACCCCGCCGCCTCCGCCAAGAAAAAAGTCGACGAGGAATTTGCCGAAAAGGCCCATACCGCAACCTTTGAATTGCAGCAAGGCCGCCGGGGCTACCGGGCCATCTGGCAGCACATCATGAAGCTGTCCGTGGCGGACATGACCCGAATTTACAATTCTCTGGACGTGCATTTCGAGTCCTGGCTGGGCGAAAGCGATGCCGACCCCTACATTCCCGACATGATTGCGGATTTTAAGGCCAAGGGCCTGGCGGTGGAGAGCGAGGGGGCCTGGGTCATTCCCGTCGCCGAGGAAACCGACAAGAAGGAAGTGCCGCCCTGCATTCTGGTGAAGTCCGACGGCTCCGCCATCTACGCCACCACCGACCTTGCCACCATGGTGCAGCGGATGCGGGATTTCCACCCCGACAAAATTCTCTACGTCACCGACAAGCGGCAGGCCCTGCACTTTGAGCAGGTGTTCCGGGCCGCCAGAAAGGGCGGCATCATCCCGGAGAACGTGGAACTGGAGCATCTGGGCTTCGGCACCATGAACGGTAAGGACGGAAAGCCCTTCAAAACCCGGGACGGCGGCGTCATGCGCTTAGAGCAGCTGATTGCGGAAATGACCGAGTTCGTCCGGGCAAAAGTTGTTGAGAATAAGATCGTGGAGGATTCTGCCGTCGAGGAGACCACCGCGAAAATTGCCCTCGCCGCGCTGAAATACGGCGATCTGAGTAACCAGCCCACCAAGGACTATGTGTTCGATATGGACCGTTTTGCCGCCTTCGAGGGCAACACCGGCCCCTACATTCTATACACCATTGTCCGGATCAAGTCCATTCTCAGCCGTTACGGCGCGTGGGAAAATCTGCCCATTCAGGCTCCCACCAACCCCTACGCCAAGGATCTGATGCTGGCGATCACCAAGTTCGGCCCCGCGCTGGAAAACGCCCTGCATTCCTCCGCGCCGAACCTGATTTGCGCCTACATTTACGAGCTGGCGGGCTGCGTCAACAAGTTCTACCACGAGACCCCCATCCTCAAGGAGGAGGACGAGACGACCAAGGCGGGCCATATCGCCCTGATTGGCCTTGCCAAAAATGTGCTGGAAACCAGTATTCACCTTCTGGGCTTCTCCGCGCCGGAAAAGATGTAGGCGGCAGGCTTGATTTGCTATATTGTTCTCTAGCGGCGAGTCGCTGCGGACAGCCAATGCGTGCACAGGCTGGGTGCGTGTCGTTACGCCATTGGGCGTGCTCGGTATCGTTTTCTGGTGCTGTAAATTAACAACATTGTGCTTTAGCTGCACTGGCGCGGGAGCGCCCATGGCTTCCCCCGGGGTGGTGCTCCGCGCAGCGAATCAGCATTTAAATGACTGCCGATGGCAAACATACCATAATTCACTAGCTGTCGAGCGCAGCGAGACTGATGAGGATCGGCGAAATGTATCGACGATAAACGCAGTTCGTAAAAATGGTACTATTTTAAAGCCTGTACCTTCTTATTTGACTGCACTCCGTTTGGTAAGCTGCCGCCGTTCCTCATCCACCCCCCCTTGGGGGCACCTTTCCCCCGGGGGGAAGGCCTTGGTGCGCTAAATTTTAAAATCCTTACTGTGGTTTCTGTTGATCAAGAGGAAGCGATGCTTTATGTCGCTTCCTCTTTCTATTTTTATCATCTCATAAGCTTACTGTGAGGTTCTAATGGGGCTATCTTCCCATCCTCTAAAATCAGTCCGTTATCCATCTCTTAGCAGGTGAGAAGTAGTGAACAAATCGAAAATCGTAATATTTTGGTAATCCCGCCGAGCAAATGCTATGGTATACTTACATCAAGAAAACATATATCTTTCGGAGGCGTGGCATATGCTGCCTGTCGTTGTTGTCGGGCCAAAGGAAACAAGCTTGGTTGATCTGGACCGTATCAACGGTTTCGATACCCATATGGATGTAGAAATCACAAAAGTCTCCCTGACACTGATGCGCATTCGGGATAAGGGTTCTTTGCAGGGCACCATTGTTCCGGTGTGGGACTTCTGGGGCACCTGGAATTGGTATGAGCCTGGGGATGGCGCCTCTGATACTATGAGAAAAGGCGCGAACTATACCACCCAACCCATGCTGACCCTGAACGCCATTGATGGCAGCGTGGTAAGCCGACAGTTAGGATATTGATTGGACTCCTATATCTTTTGAGATAAACAGGAAAAGGTGGGCAGTACCCCTGTGTGATTGGGTGCTGCCCATCATAATGACCGCTCCTCGGCTGCTTTTTACTGATAGGTTTCTCCATCCCCATCCATTCCATCTGTCCCGGGGATGCTTGGGATGGATGGGGATAGATGTTTTAGGGTTTGAAAGATTACGGCTTGTCTCGCTGTTAGAGTTATGTCAGAAAACGAGGAAAGCACTCCAATCCCGGGACAGCTCAGAAATCCATCCGGGACAAAACAAAAACCGCCGTATTTCCATCAAGGCAAATGGTGGAAATACGGCGGTAAAAACTGTATAAATGCTTCGTCCATAAAAAACATGTGAATTGTGTGTCCAGCCTATTGACACAGCAGGTCTAATGTATTAGAATAAAGGTGTACTAATACATTAGACCAAGGAGGCGTACCATGCCTACACCGAAAATTTTTGAAAGTGAGTACCGATTCTGTTTGATCCTCTGGGAAAACGAGCCGATCAAAAGCACAGAGCTTGCGAAGCTCTGTAAGGATAAGCTGGACTGGTCCAAGACGACTACCTATACCGTTATCAAACGGCTCTGTGAAAGAGGCGTCATCAAGAATGAGAACGCAATCGTGACCTCTATCGTTTCCAAGGAGGAAGCACAGCTCAGCGAACTGGACGAAATGGTGGATAAGAAATTCGAGGGGTCTGTGCCGGCATTTATTGCCGCCTTCGGACGCCGGCAGTCTCTGAGTGATGCTGAGATCGAAGAAATCCGTCGGATCATCGAACGGTAAGGCAGGTGCGCCGTGGAAGCTTTATTCTTAAACCTCGTGGATATGAGTATTGCAGCCAGCTGGCTTGTTCTGGCCATCCTGGCTGTCAGATTCCTTTTTCGCAGGATTCCCAAATGGATTTCCTGTCTTCTGTGGGCGCTTGTCGCACTCAGATTGCTTTGCCCGTTTTCTATAGAAAGTACATTCAGTCTGGTTCCGGATACAGAGTTTCAAGCGTCAACAATTTCAGAAGTACAGAGCAGAGGAGAAATCATCGATTCTTCGGGAAACGTTGTTCTGGAGAAAGGTCCCGTTCCGCAGGGCAAAGGACAGATCCTGGATTCCGGCGGGAATGTCGTGCTGGAACGGCCAATGGATTCGACGCCTGGCAGCGGCCCGGAGCGGACATGGGTTCCCATTCTTTCCAGAATCTGGATCGTGGGCTTTGGAATGATGCTCGTGTACGTTTTGATAAGCTATTTGCTTTTGAAACAAAAGGTAGCAACTTCGATTCCGATCGGAAACGGCATCAAGCGGAGCGAGTTTGTGGATACGCCATTTGTGCTGGGTCTGATTCGCCCTGTGATCTATCTGCCTGCCCGCATGGACGCGGAATACGTTCCCTATGTCATTGCCCATGAGCGGGCTCATATCCGCAGACATGACCATTGGTGGAAGCCCTTGGGATACCTGTTGCTCAGCATCTACTGGTTCAATCCGGTGCTGTGGATCGCTTACATCCTGCTTTGCCGGGACATCGAGGCAGCCTGCGATGAAAAAGTGATTCGGGATATGCCAATTGACGGCCGCCGGGCTTACTCCACGGCACTTCTGAATTGCAGCGTACAGCGAAGCAGAATTGCCGCCTGCCCGCTGGCCTTTGGAGAAGTTGGAGTCAAAGAGCGGATCAAAGGTGTCATGAACTACAAAAAGCCCGCCTTCTGGGTCGTCGTCACAGCTCTGATCATGGGATGCGTTATTGCCGTGTGCTTCCTGACAAGTCCGAAAAGAGAAATTGAATTCAAGGCAGCAGAAATAACACCCCAAGGTTTGCTTCTGGAATGCAAACCGAAATCTGCGGTTTCCGATTTGGAAATTCAAAATTGCCAACTGGAATATGGGGACGGCGAAGGGAAAACAGTGGAAATGCTGGGACAGCCGAAGGGGGAGACTGGCATTTCTTTGACTGCTGTCGAAAAGGGCTGGCAGGTGGATTGGTCGGAGAATTTCGGGATTCTGCTGCCGGGCAACTATCGGATGGTATTGACTTACACCGACAAAGAAACCGGCGAAAATCAGGAAGATACTTTGGAATTCACAGTAGAAACCAGCGGTGTCTATATGTGGCGCAATACAGATGATGAATCTGTGGAAATGCCCCGAGAGAATGAAACCAGCATTCGTGTCCCCGGCAAGGCAGAAATCTTCCTGGAGTATGGTACTGGCCGGGAATGGGAGCTGCGGAATGCGCGTACCGGAGAAACCCTGTTTTCCGGAGATGTGCGCAGTGTGGCCTTTGCCGACCTGAACGGAGACGGAATATGCGAGGTGTACGCAGCTGTCAATGATGGTGAAAACCGTTGGGTGCAGTGCTATGATCTGGCAGCCGGGCAGAAGCTGACCCTGCCTGAGGATGACGCTTTTTTTAATACGCTTGTAGTGCAAAAGGATCATCTGTTCTTAGTAAAACGGACGCTTCCTGAGAATGCGTCTTATGGTGTTGCGTCCTGCTGGCAGTTATCCCTGACGTCAAATGGAATAGAAGCGCTGCCTCTGGAACAAGCGTATCTGCCGCTGACTCGTCAGATTACCGGGATTGAGACCTGCGGCAGAAGGCTCACAACTCTGAATGCCCAGCAGATTCCCGTCATGAAGTCCCTCCTGGAGGATTTGAAAGGCCATGTGATACAGGCGTCTCCGGAGGAATTTGCCCAAGCGCAGGCGAATTACATGAACAGCATTCCCATCAAGGTGTCCTACGCCCTTGGATATCGGGTCGTGAATGTGATGCAGGACTGCTCAATGATCTGGGAGGACGGCAGCGGGGAAGGGTATATCCCCTCCGATCCGGAACCGCTGCGGAGCTTTTTAGCCCAGCTTACAGACTGCGTACTGGATCGCGAAACCAGCGGTACTCCCTTTGCTTCGGAGGATGAGCCTTGGAAGTGGACTTCCCAAATTACGCCGCTTGCGATTCGCTCCGCAAAAGCCTACGCGATTCTGGAATATGAGCAAACGGAAACCGGCACCCATTCCTCCAGCACGAACGGGGCAATTTCTCAGGAGACGCTGCGGAATCTGCTGACGATTCTAAACGGGATTCCGAAAGAGGCGATTACGCCGGGTGCGAATGTTCAGGGATGTAATTTCCGGGATATCGCCCAGGATTTCCAGGGCACAGGCTGCAGCATCAAGCTGTTGGATGGAACGAATGATCTGGCCGTTGCCATCCGATGGACAGGCGAAAAGGCAGAAATGCTCCTCACCTCCCAAACGCAGCAGTACGACGACCGGTTCGCAGAATATCTGCAAAATGCCCGTCTGTGGGTGATTCAGGATGAAAAGCTAGAAAATTTTCTGCAAAGCTTCTGGGAGGAACCTCCGGTCATTTTCTACACCGTTGGTGGCGAATACAACTGGCAGACGCCCGTGGATTTCCAATATGGTGATTTTTCTTTGAAGCTGAACCTCATTGACAGCTGGATTTATGAGCAGGTTCCCTATACGGCGGAGGGGCATACCGGCATTCGCTGCCGTCCTCGTGATGTGGATTCCGGCTGGATCTATTTCAGCTACTGGCCCACAGGCTTCTCGCCAGAGGAAGAACCGGATCGACTGATTATTGAGGGAAGCTCACAACTGGGTCCCTTCTACACAAGCTATCCTTCCTCAGCGGGTACGCCGAATAACTTCAGTACCCGAGGCGTCATCTGGTCTTACCAGCGGACACCGCTGCAGCAGGGGGATTATGCCGTTATCAACGAGGGGGCGGATTCCTGGTTCCTGACCTACCAGGATCAAATCAACGACACCATGCTCTTGGCGGAAATTCAGGATTCATAACATACCGAAATTGCCGGTGTATCGCGTATCACGATACACCGGCAAACGATTGAATCTTCTATTCCGTGGAGCGCAGGGCCTTTCGGGTGGTTCTCCACTTCCTCGCAGTCAATGGTGAGGACAGAGCCGTCGTTGCAGGTTAGTTCCACGGCGTTGGCATCCATGTTATAGAAGCAACGAACCGGTTTTTTCACATTGTGGCCCTCCTTGAAATTCTGCTTTCACGAAGCCATGCCTTCCCCTCGGGGGAAGGCATGGGCGCTGCAGATTTTAAACCGATCTGTTATCCTCCCGCCGAAGCTGCAGAGCGGCAACGGTGAGCAGGGGCGCCAGAATCATTCCCCCCACGCCCCAGAGCCGGTAGCCGATATACAGCGCGAGAAGCGTCACCAGCGGGTCAAGGCCAAGGTGCTTGCCCAGCAGCTTCGGTTCCAGCATGGAACGGGTCAGGGCGGCGGCAGCGTAGGTGCCGAGAATCCCCAGTGCCCGTGGTGTGTCCCCCTGCAAAAAACACACCACGCTCCAGGGCACCAGCACGGTGCCGGTGCCAAGAACCGGCAGAGCGTCCACCAGCGCAATCAGCACCGCCCAGAGCAGGCTGTTGGGAATCCGCAGCAGGGTCAGCCCGGCTGCCACAATGCCGAAGGTCACGCTCATGAGCTTGCACTGGGCGAGAAACCATTTGCCCAGCACCCGGCGCATCCGCCGGGCGGTTTCCAGCGCGGAGCGCAGCTGCTGTCTGGGAATCCGCCGAACCAGCCACCGGCGTATCTGCGGGAGCCTTGCGGAGATCAGGAAGGCGGAAAGAATGGCGGTGCCAAGGCCCAGCGCACTGTCCGGCACATGACTGAGCAGGCCCCCTGCCAGCCCCAGCAGCCAGGCGGTGACCTTTCCCAGCAGGGTATTGCTGTCCGCAAGCAGCGTCCGGACGTTTTCTTCCAGCAGGGGCCGGATCCCCCGGGGAGCGTGGGCGACCAGCTCCAGCAGCCGGGTCTGCACCAGCGCCAGCCCGGAACGGGCGGTACTCTCCAGATCCGGCAGTGCGCCGGCAAGCGCTTTCAGCTGCCGCAGGGCAAAGGCGCACAGAATCAGCAGGAACATTGCCAGAAAGCAGAAGGCCATGCTGACGCCGATGGCGGTACTCACCGCCCGGGGCGTGTGAACCTTCTGACTCAGGAATCGGACCATTGGCTCCGCGGCAAAGGCCAACAGGGCGCCCAGCAGGAAGGGGGTCAGCAGCGGCAGCAGAAATTTCGCGGCCAGCCAGACGGCGGCGAACACTGCCAGTACAGAAAAAACGGTTTTGCGGGGGGAACCCATGCCGGAATGCTCCTTTCGTATGGTAAGAAGATAGGGGTTGCATTTTCTAAAAAGTATGCTACAATACATTCTTGGAGAACATATGTTGGTCCATTGCGCACAAAAGCAGAAATTTCAGGAGGTAGGACATGTCAACCAAACCCAAATACTATATAGTGGAAGCGTCCGCGCTGCCGGAAGTATTTCTGAAGGTGGCGGAGGCCAAGCGCCTGCTTTCCACGGGCGAGGCGGCGACCGTCAACGAGGCGACCCGCATGACCGACATCAGCCGCAGTGCCTTCTATAAATATCGTGATGCCGTTCTGCCCTTTCAGAATATGATGACCGGGCGGATTATCACCTTCCAGTTGCTGCTCCACGATGAGCCGGGACTGCTGTCCCAGATTCTGGGGGTGTTCGCAGTGGCGAAGGCGAATATTATCACCATCAACTCCATCGTGCCCACCAACGGCACGGCAGTGGTCACCATCTCCGCAGAGACCATGGATTTGACGGTGTCGCTGGAGGAGCTTTTGCAGCAGCTTTCTGCCACCCACGGCGTGGTCAAGGCGGAAGTCTTGGCCGGTTAGGGCAAAAGGCAATTGCATCACGTATCTCTGTAGGGCGGCTTGCCCTCAAGCCGCCGCCGTTTTCGCACTATGTTCCATTTTCGCGGACGGCGGCTTGTGGGAAAGCCGCCCTACGTATTTGAAACGGAGGGTGATTTTTGCCTACGCTGCTTCGTCACGTTCTGCGCCGGATTGACATAGGATGTGCCGGGAGGGATGGCAATGCTGTATGTGCAGAAATACGGAGGAACCTCCCTGCAGGATGCCGAGCGCATTCGCACCGCTGCCCGGCGGTCGGCGGAGCTGGCCCGGCAGGGGCACGGAGTGGTCGTGGTGGTTTCCGCACAGGGGGATACCACCGATGAGATGATTGAAAAAGCCGCTCAGATCAACAAGCGCCGGGCGTCAAGGGAGATGGACGCGTATCTCGCGGCAGGGGAGCAGATATCCGCAGGCCTCATGGCAATGGCCATCGGCGCGCTGGGGTGTCCTGCGGTGAGCCTGACGGGCTGGCAGGCGGGAATCCATACCGACGGCAACCACGGCGGCGCCCGCATCTTACAGGTGGACACCACCCGCGTCCGCCGGGAACTGGGCCGGGGAAAAATCGTGGTGGTGGCAGGCTTTCAGGGCGTTGACCCGGAGGGGGACATCACCACCCTGGGCCGGGGCGGCTCGGACACCACGGCGGTGGCGCTGGCGGCCTGGCTGAAGGCGGATATCTGCCAGATTTTCACGGACGTGGACGGGGTGTACGACCGGGACCCGAGGCTGTTCCCGGATGCCCGCCGGTTTCGTCAGATCCGCTACGATACCATGATGGCGCTGGTGGAAAACGGGGCGCAGGTGCTCCACGACCGCAGCGTGGAGATGGCAAGGCAGCACGGCATCCGGCTGGAGGTGCTGTCGGCAGCTACCGGCGAGCCGGGAACAATTGTGGGAGAGCTGGAATCATTCTAACCAGGTTGGGCATAAGATATTCTTGCGGCGAGTCGCCGCTGACAATGCGTGCATGGCTGGTCTATCATCGTTACACCATTGGGTACAGCTCGATATCGCAACATGGTATTGCCGGGCAGAAAGATATTCCGGCAGCAGTGCTGCCGGCCAATGCGTGCATGGCTGGTCTATCATCGTTACACCATTGGGTACAGCTCGGTATCGCAACATGGTATTGCCGGGCAGAAAAGATTGTCTAAGAAAGTGCTTGACAAGATAGAAAAACTGTGCTAAAATGCACGGGTAATAAAGAAGGCTGAACATCCGCCTCACCGTAAGCTTTAGGCGAAACGGTTTATATTCCTTTTCCCTTTGGGGAAGATGCGGGAATTGCGCGGATGCTCTGGCATCCGCTTTTTTGTTGTTTATTTGGAGGTGCTTACCATCGCAAAGTTAGATCATCAGCTCAATGAGGAGATTCGGGACAAAGAGGTTCGTCTGATCGGAGCCGACGGCGCCCAGCTTGGCATTGTGTCCTCCGCCGAGGCCAACGCCATGGCAGAGGAGCAGGGCCTTGATCTGGTGAAGATCTCTCCCAACGCGGTCCCTCCCGTCTGCAAGATCATGGACTATTCCAAAT
>JALFAD010000037.1 GCA_022772525.1 Clostridiales bacterium | reverse complement strand
TACATAGACGGTTTCCCGGATTTTACCCGGCAGAATCTGGCAATTCTCGACTATCTCATGCAGGCTTCCCCAGAGGTCACCATCAGCATGAACTGCGATTGCCTGAAATCCGGCCTGCTGGCCTTTGAAAAGGCGGGGGATACCGCCGGAGAGCTTTGCCGGCTGGCAAGCCGTGCCGGGGTGGAGATTCAGATTGAGGTGATTCGCCCCTATGAAATACCGTTGAAATCTGTGCGAGAAAGCCTGTTTCAGGGAGCCATCCAAACCGGCGAGCTCCCAGATATTCTCCATACGGTACGGGCGCAGTCACCCTGGCAGGAGTGTATCTATGCTGCCCAGCGGGTGAGACAGCTGGTGGAAGAAGGCGGCCGCTACCGGGATATTTCGGTGGTCTGCACAGATCTGCCCGCCTACCAGCCGCTGATGGATATGGTATTTCATCGGTTCCATATTCCGCTCTACCGCTCCGGCACGGAGGAAATCCTGCAAAACAGCGTCATCAATACAGTTTTGTCGGCTCTGGATGCCGCCATCGGCGGCTTTGACCAGCGAGAGACGCTGCGGTATCTGCGTTCCGCTTTGTCGCCTGTGGATTCTGATACCTGCGATCTGCTGGAAAATTACGCGGTGATCTGGGGCATCCGCGGCAGCAAATGGACGCAGAGCTGGACCGGCCATCCGGAGGGCCTCAGCGGGCAATGGGATGATGACGCCCGGCAGACGCTGACATGGCTGAATGAGGTGCGGTATCAGGTGATTGCGCCGTTGCAGCGCCTGCAAAGCGGCTTCCGGGACGCGAAGAATCTGCGCGGTCAGGTACTTGCGCTGACGGCGTTTCTGGAGGACATCCGGCTTCAGCAGCAGCTGACCCAAATGGCACAGGAACTGGATGAAACCGGTTCTCCGAGAGAAGCGCAGATATTAAACCAGCTGTGGGAAATTCTCTTGTCCGCATTGGAGCAGATGTACGCGGTGCTTGGCGACACCGTCTGGGAACCGGAGCATTTTTCCAGACTCTTCCGGCTTCTGCTGAGCCAGTACGATGTGGGAACCATCCCGCCGGTGCTGGATGCCGTGCAAATGGGTACGGTCAGCGCCATGCGCTGTCACCGGCAGAAGCACCTGATCGTGCTGGGCGCGGAGGAAGGCAAGCTGCCGGGCTACAGCGGCTCTGCCGGCGTGCTGACGGATCAGGAGCGGGTCATCCTGCGACAGCTGGGCGTTCCCCTGACCGGCGGCTCCATGGAGGGCATTCAGGCGGAATTTGCGGAAATTTACGGCGTATTCTGCGGTGCTGAGGAGACAATCGCGGTCTGCTGTTCCGGCGACCAGCCCTCCTTCCTGTTCCGGAGACTGTCTCAAATGGCGGGCAGGGAGGAACCGGCGGAAACGCTTCAGGGCTATGCTCAGGCGGATGCCTATGAAGCCGGGGCCTGCCTTGCCCGGTGGAACGCGAAAAAGACCGCAAAAAAACTGGATGTTCTTCCGGGCTATGAAGATGCTGCCCAAAAGCGGGACTATTGTCTGGGTGAAGTTCAGCGGAAATCTGTGCAGGCCCTCTATGGCAGCACGCTCAATTTGTCCGCCTCCCAGATTGACCGGCAGGCGGAATGCCGCCTGTCCTATTTCCTGAAATACGGCTTGCGGGCGAAGGAGCGGAAGGAAGCTGCCATTGACCCGGCGGAATTTGGAACCTATGTCCATGCGGTGCTGGAAAACACCGCCCGGTGCATCCGGGAGATGGGAGGCTTCCACAAGGTCACGCTGGAACAGACGATGGAGATAGCCCACCGCTTCAGTCAGGAATATGCCGAGGAAAGGTTCAGCCAGCTGGACAGCCAGCGCATGGCCTATCTGTTCCGCCGCAACGTGCAGGAGCTGGACATGGTGGTGCGGGAGCTGTGGCAGGAATTGAAAAATTCAGGCTTTGAGCCGGTGAAATTTGAGCTTGGCTTCGGCACTGGGGAAGCGCTGCCACCTATTGCCATCCCGAACCACGCCATGAACGCGGTGCTTCGGGGATTTGTGGACCGCGTGGATGTGTGGGATAGCGGTGCTTCCCGGTACTTCCGGGTAGTGGATTATAAGACCGGAAAGAAGGATTTCGACTACTGCGACGTTTATAACGGGGTAGGACTGCAAATGCTGCTGTACCTGTTCGCCCTTGGAGAAAATGGGGAAGACCTGCTGGGCGGGCATCCGATCCCGGCAGGCGTGCAGTATTTCCCAGCCCGGGCGCCCTACCTGAATGTGGAAGGAAAGCTGGACGCGGAAGCGGCGCAGAAGGAGCGGACCGCCCAGTGGAAGCGAAAGGGATTGCTGCTGAACGATGAGACTGTTTTACAGGCCATGGAGCCGGGAGACAACCCCTGCCGGAGCTACACTCGGAAAAAGGATGGCACCATCGCAGGAGATCTGGCAGACAGAGAGCAGCTGAAAAAACTGAAGGAATTTGTATTCCGCATTCTGTCCGGCATGGTGGAGGACATCGCCTCCGGCAATGTGGATCCGAATCCTTACACCCGGGGAACGAGCCACAACGCCTGCGCTTTTTGCCCCTATGGCGCGATCTGCCACCAGGCGGAGGTCGAAGGACGGCGCAGCTACAAGGCGATGAGCGCCCAGCGCTTCTGGGAGGAAATCGAAAAGGAGGGAAAATCCCATGGCAGATAAGCTGACGCCCCAGCAGGAGCAGGCGGTACATAACCGGGGTGGGAAGCTTCTGGTTTCTGCCGCCGCCGGTTCCGGGAAAACCAAGGTACTGGTTGACAGGCTGATGACCTACCTTACAGACGGGCACGATCCTGCCAATCTGGATGATTTTCTGATTATTACTTATACAAAAGCGGCAGCGGCAGAGTTGCGGGGGAAGATCGCGGCGAAGCTGAGTCAGCGCATTGCGGAGGAGCCGGAAAATAAGCATTTGCAGAAGCAGATGCAGCGGCTGTTTCTGGCAAAAATCTCCACGGTTCACGGCTTTTGCGGGGATATTCTTCGGGAATACGCCTACCGATTGGATATTCCGGCAGATTTTCGGGTAGCGGATGAGAATGAATGCCGGGAAATCCGGGAGCAGGTGCTCACAGATTTGCTGGACAAGGCCTATTCGAGTGCGGAAGACCCGGATTTCCGGGCCTTTGTAGATACCCAGGGGCTGGGCCGGGACGACCGCCTGGTTCCGCAGATTATTGAGAAGGTCTACGACAGCGCCAGATGCCACCTGAACCCGAAGCATTGGCTGGATACCTGTCTGAATCTGCTGGACGCGCAGAACGTTACCGATGCTTCGGAAACCATTTGGGGTCAGTTTTTGATTAAAGACCTCCACGACTATCTGGACGGTCAGATTCATGTAATCGAGCAATGCGCCAGTCAGCTCTCTGCCAGCGAAGGAATGGAGAAGGCAGCTGTCAACCTGAGAGACACTCTGCATCAGCTTCAGTCTCTGCGGGCGGAGAAAACCTGGGATGGAATTGTCAAAAACCGCGTCATTGATTACGGAAGGCTGGTATTTCCCAAGAAAAATGTGGATCAGGATCTGGCAGACCATGTCAAGGCAACCCGGAAAGGCTGCAAGGCCGGACTGGAACGAAAACTGAAAAATTTCTCAGACGATTCTGCACAGGTGCTCGCTGATCTGGCCCAGTCGGCCTCCGGCGCGCGGGGACTTGCCAAGCTTGTGGAGCAGTTCGACCGGGATTACCGCGCCGCCAAGCGAAGCCGCCGGATTCTGGATTTCAGCGATCTGGAGCATAATACGCTGGATCTGCTGCTGGGCAAATCCCGAACCAATCCGACTGCCGCGGCGGCGGAGATCGGCGGCAGGTACCGGGAAATTCTGGTGGACGAGTATCAGGATTCCAATGATGTGCAGGATGCGATCTTCACTGCTCTGAGCCGGGAAAAGCAGAACTGTTTTCTGGTAGGCGACGTAAAGCAGTCCATCTATCAGTTCCGGCTGGCAGACCCGGGGATTTTCCTTGAGAAATACGAAGCCTACGCACCCGCCGAGGACGCGAAGCCGGGGCAGGGACGAAAGGTGCTGCTCAGCCACAATTTCCGTTCCGGTGCGGAGGTGATCGAAGGCGTCAATCATGTGTTTACCAAATGTATGACCCCAAAGGTGGGAGGACTCTATTACACGGACGCGGAAGCCCTCCGGGAGGGCGTGCCCCACATCCCGCTGCCGGACCCCGGCGTGGAGCTGTACGCGCTGGAAACCGTGACGGATACCTACGCGGAGGAAGCAGCCTTTGTTGCCGGGCGGATTCGGGATATGCTGGCTTCCGGCACACTGGTACGGGACGGAGACACGCTGCGTCCCGTAAGGCCCGGGGACATTGTGATTTTGCTCCGGTCTCCCGGCAGCGCTGGGGGAAACTTCCAGCGGGCGCTGGAGGGACTTGGAATTCAATGCTCTACCGGCGGCGGCACGGACCTGCTGCAAACTCAGGAAATCGGAACCTTCCGAAGCCTGCTGCAAACGGTGATGAACCCCCGGCAGGACATTCCTCTAATCAGCGTGCTGGCAAGCCCGGTATTTGGCTTCACGGCGGAGGACTTGGCCCAAATCCGGGCGAAGCAGAAAAAAGGCGCCTTCTATGACGCCCTCGTGTCCAGCGGACACCCAAAAGCGGAAGCATTTCTCCTGACGCTGAATACCCTCCGCTCTGAGGCAAAACGCAGTACCCTGACCGGACTGATGGAGAAATGTCTGCTGCTGACCCGCATGGACAGTATTTTTGCAGCCATGCCCGGCGGAGAGGCTAAGACAGCGAACATCCAGACCTTTTACCAATACGCCTGTGATTTTGAAAAGGGAACCTTACGGGAGCTTTCTCAGTTTCTTGAGCATCTGGACAGGATGGAGGAGCGGGGCCTGGTTGCCCCGGGTGCTGCCGGAACGGACTGCGTGAATATTATGAGCATCCACAAGTCCAAGGGATTGGAATTCCCGGTGGTGTTTCTGTGCAATCTGTCCCGGCGGTTCAATCAGGAGGACCTGCGGGCCCAGATTCTCTGCGACAGAACGCTGGGACTGGGCCTATCCAGCGCGGATACGGCAAACCGCATCCGCTATCCGTCCCTTGCCAAGCGGGCTATTGCGGTGAAAATGGCAGCGGAAAGCGTTTCTGAGGAAATGCGGGTGCTGTATGTGGCCATGACCCGGGCAAAGGACCGGCTTGTGATGACCTATGCTTCCCAGACGCTTATTTCGGACATACAGGATATTGTGCTGCGCTGCGATTTTGACGGCGGGCGGCTGCTGGGACAGGACGCCACCTGCATGGGCGACTGGGTGCTCCTTGCGGCAGCGAACAGGCGGGAAGCTGGCGCCTTGCATGCTTTAGGCGGCAGACCGGCGGAAACCGTGTTGACCGACCATCCCTGGCGAATCGAAACCCCGGCGGTTCAGGCGGAGACACAAGCCGCCGCTTCTGCTGAGGAGGAGACACCTACGCTGCCCCCAGAGCTGGAAGCACAGCTGCGCCGTTCTCTGGCCTTCCGGTATGCCCATATTCCGGCAACCTGCACACCTTCCAAGCAGACGGCAACCGGACGAAAGGGCCGTGCCAAGGACGCGGAAGCGGCGGAAGACGCGGAACCGCCCAGAAAGCCGGAACGAAACTGGCGTCAGCCCGAGTTTTTGACCACACAGGCAGAGGGCAGGAGCTACGGCAGTGCCATGCACGCCGCACTGCAATACCTGAAATATGAAAACTGCGGGGATACTCAGGCGGTAAGGACTGAAATTCAGCGGCTGATTGCGGACGGCTACCTGACACAGGAGCAGGGAATGCTGGTAAATACAGAAAAGCTGGCCCGCTTTTTTCAGACGGAGCCCGGAAGAAAGCTGCGCTCCGGTGCGCTCTGCCTGCGGGAGTTCAAGTTCTCGATTTTGGACGATGGCAGACATTACGGCGAAGGGCTGGAAGGGGAGCAGGTGCTTTTGCAGGGCGTTGTGGACTGTGCGCTTCTGGAGCCGGACGGAATCACTGTGATTGATTTCAAAACCGACCGGGTGACGGAAGAGACCGTCAGCGCAGCCGCCGACCGCTACCGCCTACAGGTGCAGACCTACGCAGATGCTCTGAGCCGAATCTATGAAATGCCGATTAAGCGGAAACTGCTGTACTTTTTCAGTCTGGATGCTTTCACTGAACTATAAAGGATGTGGGTCACCGGATACGGTGGCCCACATTGCCGTCAGCGGCTGTTTCTGTTCTGATTCTGGTTCTGGTTGCTGTTCTGGTTCTGATTGTTGTTCTGATTCTGGTTGTTGTTATTCTGGTTCTGATTCTTATTCTGGTTGTTCATGCTTTGTTCCTCCCAAAACGATCTGGCGGCATAGCCGCCTACCTAGGATAACCTGTTTTTCAGGATTTATCCCTTGCTTTAAACAGGAAGCTTGCCACAAGTCCTGCGATAATCGCGGCGGTAATGCCGCCGGCAGCAGCCTTTAGTCCCCCGGTAAAAATACCCAGAAATCCGTCCTTCATTACAGCTTCCTTTACTCCTTTGGCAAGAAGGCTGCCGAAGCCTGTCAAAGGCACGGATGCGCCCGCCCCGGCGAATTCAATGAGCTTCGGGTATAGTCCGACTGCCCCCAAAAGGACACCGGCGACCACATAGCTCACCAGAATCCGAGCCGGCGTCAGCTTGGTTTTGTCAATCAGAATCTGTCCGATGAGACACAGCGCGCCGCCCACCAGAAATGCCTTTATATAGTCCATATTACCGACCTCCTGTGATGCTGACTGCGTGGCACACGCCGGGAATGGGAAGTCCCTGCTGGGTGGAGGTGGGGGACAGCAGCGCCCCGGTGCCGCAGAACAGGATTTTTTTCAGCTTCCCGGTGCTCAGCTGGTCCAAAAGATACCCACATAGGGTAATGGCACTGCACCCGCAGCCGGAGCCGCCGGCGTGGACATCCTGCGAGGTGTTGTCAAACACGGTGGTGCCGCAGTCCATGAGCTTGCCCCCAAGGGACAGCCCGTCCAGCCGGGCCAGCTCCAGCAGCATTTCCATGCCCAGCTGCCCTAAATCACCGGTGACGATCCGGTCGAAGTCCTCGGGCCCGGTGTTCAGATCGGCAAAATGGGCCTTGATGGTTGCCAGCGCCGCAGGGGCCATGGCTGCGCCCATGTTATTGGCGTCCTTGATCCCAAGATCTGTGACAGTGCCGATGGTGCAGGCGGTGATTTTCGGTCCTTTTCCCTGGGAGCGTACCAGTGCGGCCCCGGAGCCGGTGACGGTCCACTGTGAGGTGGGCGTCCTCTGTCCGCCATAGCCCAGCGGGAAACGGTACTGCCGTTCCGAGGACGCAAAGTGTGAGGAGGTCATGGCAACCACCGTATCCGCAAACCCGCCGCCCACTGTCATGGCAGCCAAAAGCAGACTTTCCGCCATGGTGGAGCAGGCTCCGTACAGCCCCAGATGGGGAACCCCGGTGTTTCGCAGGGTAAAGGAGGAACCGATGCACTGGTTCAGCAGGTCGCCGGAGAACACCACGTCAAAATTCTCCATGGTCATACCGGCTTTTTCCGCCAGCTTCCGCAAAGCCAGCTGCTGCATCTGTTTTTCCGCCTGCTCCCAGGTTTTCTGCCCGAAATAGGTATCCCGGCACTTAACATCGAAGGTATGGGACAGCGGTCCTTCCACTTCTTTTTTGCCGGCAACATTGGCCCAGGTGGTAATTACCGGCGGCTGGGCCAGCACAAAGCTCTGCCGCCCCCGTTTCTGACTTGCCATGACAGCACCTTCCTCAATTTATTTTTCCTAGTATGCGCGGTTCTTGCGCGAACCATTCAAATGATGTATAATCAGAAAAAGGGGGAAGAATTATGAATTATTCGGTTCGTCCGGCAAAGCTGTCGGATTTGGGGAGAATTGGGGAAATTTACAGCTATGCCAGAGATTTCATGGCAAATAACGGAAATCCAAATCAGTGGGGCAAAACCAATCAGTCCACGGCGCAGCTTCGGCAGGATATTGCACAAAACAGGCTGTTTGTCATAACCGACGGGGAGAGCATACATGGTGTGTTCTACTTCTGGGTTGGAGAAGATCCAACCTACAAACGAATCGATGGCGGCGCTTGGCGCTCGGATACGCCATACGGTACCATCCATCGCATTGCGGGAGACGGTTCCGGAGGAATTCTGAAAACGGCGGTGACCTACGCGGAGGGAATAATCGGTCATCTGCGGATCGATACCCATGAGGATAACCATGTGATGCAGGGCGCGGTCAAAAAGCTGGGCTTTCAGCGCCGCGGAATCATCTATATTGCGGATGGCTCTCCGAGAATTGCGTACGACTATCTGGAATGGGAGAAGTAGAAAATGATCAGACAGGCGGAGGCTGGGGATATTTCCCGGATTGCGGAAATTCTGGTTTTTACCAAGCGGGTGAATTACCGCAGGATTTTCCACAATGACCGGTATTCCTTTGGAGAACTTCAGGTTTTGACGGCTGCCGGAGAATTGCAGCAAAATCCCGGGGAGTTGCAGGAGATCTGGGTCTATGAGGAGGATTTCGTAAAGGGAATGATCCGCATTCGAGGACAGGAGGTTGTTCAGCTGTACGTGGACTCCTTTTTCGCCGGACAGGGCATCGGAGGAACACTTCTGGACTTTGCCATTACGCGCTTTGACGTTCGGCATTTGTGGGTGCTGGAAAGCAATCCCTGTGCTATTGTGTTTTATGAACGCCATGGCTTTTATAACAGCGGCATCTGGAAATACGAAGAGGGCACCAACCAACGGCTGCTGCGGATGCAGAGGTAAAAAAGAAATGTCATTGCGAACCAGTGTGCACATTGGCTCACAATGACATTTTTGTTTATTGCGCGACCCGGCAGGCGCCGTAATAGTGCTGTGCCCAGTAGCCGCTGGTGAGATCGGAGTACGAAACGTTGGAACGGGCGTTTGGGGCGTGGATGAACTGTCCGCTGCCGGCGTAGATACCTGCGTGGGTGATGCTGCCGGAACCGAAGAAAACCAGATCGCCCACCTGTAATGCGGACTTTTCCACGGAGGTTCCCATTTTGTACTGGTCAGCGGGCGCACGGTAAGGGGACAGACCTAACTGCTTGAGAACATAGTAAACAAATCCGGAGCAGTCAAAGCCGCTGGGGGAGGCCCCACCAGCCCGGTAGGGACAGCCGAGATACTTCTGTGCTTCTTCCAGAATCTGACTGCCGGTGACGCTGACCGGGGTCGCGCTGGCAGAGCTGCCGAGGACAGCCCCAATGGATTTACCGCCCCGATAATACTTGGGAGAATTGGGAGAATCCGGGTTTTCATAGGGAATCTCCGTCAATTCTACAAAGTCACTTCGTATGTAGCAGGTTTTATCATTGTAAATCACTTTGTACCAGCCGTCGTTGATACCAATAATATAGCAGCGGTCGCCATTGCCGGAAACGGAAGCAACGGGGTAGGAGGTGGCCGGGCCGGTGCGCAGATTCACGCCGGTGCCACGGATTTCACCATAGCCCAGCTCAGCATTTTCCTTGGTGCTGACGCTCAGATAGTCCGCGTGCATATAGCCTTCCTGAAGGTTGTAATAAACTTTGTACCAGTCGCCTTCCTTGGCGATAACGGCAACGCATTCGCCGCGAACGGCGGTATCCAACGTGGATGACGTAGTCGCGGCGCTGCTGCGAAGTCTTAATGAGCTGGCATTTACAAATCCGATGCCGTACATCAGGTTGTCGGCAGCGGACGCGGAAAGGGGAATACAGCCTGACGCCAGCACCAGTGCCAGCGTCAGGGTGAGTAGGTTGCGAATGATCTTCATACTTTGCCTCCGTGCAGGGTAACGTGCTCCATCTGCGGAGCGGGAAAACGCGGGGAAATCAGGCGGGATTATTTGCCGGCCAGCGCCCGTTCCAGCCAGACGCAGCCAACGTCCAGCGCGGTGTAGAAACCGTCCTTTTCGCTCTTTTTTACAATGCGGTCCCGGCTCCTTGCGGCGGGGTCGGTAAGCTGCAACTGAACGGAAACCCGGGTAGCCACATCCAGATCCCCGACCTTTTTCGTCTCCAGAACCTGGAGCATCACGATGTGGCTGTCAGCCATGGAGCCATAATAAACGAGGTTGTCCTTGCGCATCAGCGGACGGCCTTTATACATGAGAACTGCATTTTCATCAGCCATGAAACGTTCCTCCTTGAAAAATGTAATCAGATTGTAACATATTGTTACATAAATGTCAAGTTAAACATTGGAAAATACCGATATATTGCGCGTTTTACGTAATATTATGCGAATAAAATGTTGCGCTTTCTGCAGGACAGAGGGAAAGTATGAGATTTTCAAGGTACAAAACAAGAGGCCTTTGCGGATGCAAAAGCCTCTTGGCTTTGGGTCATTCCTTCTCGAACAGATACTCGCGAACCAGCGCCTGCATCAGCTCATCCCGGTCAATCTTGCAAATCATGCTCCGGGCGTTGTTGTAATTCGTAATGTAGGTGGGGTCCTCGGTCAGCAGGTAGCCGACGATCTGATTGATGGGATTATAGCCTTTTTCCGTCAGAGCCTCATACACAGTCCGAAGAATCCTGCGCATATTCTCCCGGTCATCATTTGGCACTGTGAACTTTTGCGTATCCCTTTCGGTCATGGTATTCAGCCTCCTTCAAAAAGAATGCAATCATTATACAGCAAACAGGGGTCACTGTAAAGCCCTGAAATCGGAATTATCTGTGAATTTTCAGGCTTTACCGCAGAGTCGCGTCCAGCTTTTCTTTCAGACTGTTCAGAACTTTTGTCACGACGCCCTCGGAATCGGTATCCGTCAGGGTGCGGTCGTCAGCCCGCAGCTCCAGCGAGAAAGCCATGCTCTTCTTGCCCTCGGGTACGCCCACGCCCCGGTAGATGTCGAACAGCTTCACATCCCGCAGAAGCTTTCCGGCGGCGGCAGTAATCACGGCCTCTGCCTGTGCCACGGTGACGGCTTCATCGCAGATCAGCGCCAGGTCGCGGGTGACGGCGGGGTATTTGGGCAGGGGGGAATAGGTGGCATCAGGCAGACGGCAGGACAGCAGCTTGGTGAAGCTGATTTCCGCACAGTACACATCGGTGTCGATGCCATAGTTTTTGGCTACCAGCGGATGCACCTGCCCCATGATGCCCACTTCCATGCCGTCAATGACAACGGCGGCGCAGCGTCCGGGGTGATAGCTGGGGTTGTCCTTCACAGCGTGATAGCTGACCTTCTTCAGACGCAGACCGGCAAAGATGCCTTCCAGCTCACCCTTCAGGGTGAAGAAGGTCTCATTGGCGCCGTAGGTGCCCAGCACCAGCATTTTCGGTTCCTCCGGCAGGGGCTGATCGGCAACTGGCAAGTAAATCTTGGCAATTTCGTACAGCTTCACGGACTTGTTGTGGTAGGCATTGTTCCGGGACAGAATTTCCAGCATGGAGGGCAGGGCGATGGTGCGCATGATGGAGGTGTCCTCGCCAAGGGGATTCTGAATCCGCAGGGCATTCCGCAGAGGGCTGTCCGCGCTCAGGCGAATCTGGTCGAAGACAGTGGGGGAGGTGAAGGAATAGGTGATAATCTCATTGTAGCCCATAGCGCGGCACAGGGTACCAGCCTTAGCTTCCAGCTTCATTTCCTCGGTGTAGCCGCCCTGGGTGGAGTTTTTAAATGCGGTGGTGGGAATTTCATTGTAACCGTAAGCACGGCCAACTTCCTCGGCGATATCCGCCATCAGGTTCAGGTCGGGACGGAAGGAGGGAACCAGAATCGTGTCGCCCTCCACGGGGATTTCCAGCAGGTTCAGGTAGCGCACCATATCTTCCTTGGAAATCTTGGTGCCCAGCAGGCGGTTGATCTTCTCTACTTCCAAAGGCAGCGTCTTGGGCTGGGGGACGTAGTTCACGATATCAATGACACCGTCCAGAACATCGCCGCACTGGAGCAGCTCCACCAGCTCACAGGCCCGCTGTACGGCGGGAATGGTCATCATGGGGTCCAGGCTCTTTTCAAACTTGCCGGAGGCTTCGGTACGCATACCCAGCGCCAGCGCGGTCTGCCGGATGGAGGTGCCGTTGAAGTTGGCGGACTCGAAGACCACCATGGTGGTGTCGTCCACAATCTCAGAATTTTCGCCGCCCATGATACCGGCAAGTCCGATGGGCTTCGCGTCATCCGCAATCACCAGCATACCGGCTTTCAGCTGCCGCACGGTGCCGTCCAGTGTGGTGAGGGTTTCACCCGCTTCCGCTTCCCGCACGACAATCTTGCCGGAGGAAACATAGCGGTAGTCAAAGGCGTGCATGGGCTGACCGTATTCCAGCATGACATAGTTGGTGATATCCACGATATTGTTGATGGGCCGGACGCCGTTGGCGCGGAGCCGCTGCCGCAGCCACTTGGGGGAGGGGCCGATCTTCACGTTGGCAACCATCCGGGAGGAATAGCGGTTGCACAGATTTGCGGCGGGAACCTCCACGTCAAGATGCTCAAAGATGGAACCGGCATCGCTGCCGTGTACCACAGGCTCGTGATGCTTCATAGTCCTGCCGAAGGCGGCAGCCGCTTCCCGGGCAAGACCGATGATGGAGTAGCAGTCGGGGCGGTTGTTGGTGATCTCGAAATCCACAATCGTATCATCGTTGCCGATAACCAGATTGATATCCTCACCGACGGTGCAGTCCTCATCGTTTAGAATCCAGATGCCATCGGCATAGGCACCGGGCAGGTCATTCTGGGTCAGACCCAGTTCCGCGAAGGAGCAGAGCATACCGTTGGACAGTTCACCCCGCAGCTTGCCCTTGGTGATGTGCACGCCGCCGGGGAGCCAGGAATTGTGCAGCGCGGCGGGAACCAGATCGCCCTCGTGAACATTCTGTGCGCCGGTAACGATCTGAACAGGCTCTCCCTGTCCCACATCCACCTGACAAATCCACATATGGTCGGAGTTGGGGTGACGAACCATGGACAAAACCTTGCCGACGACCACATTTTTGATTTCGGCATCCATCCGCTCATAGGTTTCCACCTTCTGACCAAACACGGTCATGGTTTCCACAAATTCCTTATCGGACACATTAGACAGGTCAACGAATTCTTCATTGAGCCATTTTCTGTTGAGTTTCATTTTGCTTACCTCCTTAGAACTGGTTCAGGAACCGAATGTCGTTGTCGAAGATCAGCCGCAGGTCGTTGATTTTCATACGGCCCATAGCCATCCGCTCCAGCCCCATGCCGAAGGCAAAGCCGGAATATTTCTCCGGGTCAATGCCGCAGTTTTCCAGAACCTTGGGGTGCACCATACCAGCGCCCAGCAGCTCGATCCAGCCCTCGCCGTGGCAGGTGGAGCACACCTGACCGTCAATTTCGCCGGTGCCGTGGCACTTGTGGCACTGCATATCCATTTCGCAGCTTGGCTCGGTGAAGGGGAAGTGGTGGGGACGGAACCGCATGACGGATTCCTCTCCGTAAATTTTGCGCATCATGGTGATCAGCGCGCCCTTCAGGTCGCCCATGGTGATGTGCTCGTCTACCACCAGACCCTCGATCTGATGGAACATGGGGGAGTGGGTGGCATCCGCCTCGTCCTTCCGGAACACACGGCCGGGAGCCAGCATACAGAAGGGAGGTTTGTGGTTTTCCATGAACCGGATCTGCATGGGGCTGGTCTGGGTGCGCAGCAGCACGGAGTCATCATCGGTGAAGTAGAAGGTGTCGCTGCGGTCCCGAGAGGGGTGCCCTTCCTCAATGTTCAGCCGGGTGAAGTTGTAGCTTGCCAGCTCCACCTCGGGGCCCTCTACCACCTGATAGCCAAGGCCAACGAAGATGTCCTTAATCTGCTGCAGTACCTGATTCATGGGGTGCTGGTGACCAATGGCGACCGCTTCACCGGGGATAGTCACATCAATGGACTCGGCGGCCAGCTTGGCTTCCAGCGCGGCTGCGTGGAGTTCGGCCTTGCGGCTTTCCAGCTTTTCCTCAATCTGGGCACGGACGGTGTTTGCCAGCTGACCCATGACGGGACGCTCCTCGGCGGACAGCTTGCCCATCTGCTTCAGAACGGCGGTCAGCTCGCCCTTCTTGCCCAGCAGCTTCACCCGCAGCTCTTCCAGAGCGGCAGGGGTCGCGGCGGCTTCCAGCGCTTCCAGGGCGCTGACGCGAATTTGTTCCAATTGATTTTTCATGTTTCTTCCTCCTGAAAAGGCGATATACAAAAAAATAAACCTTTCCTCCCAAAATCCGGGACGAAAGGCCAGCTTCCGCGGTACCACCCGCAATTCGCCGTAACGGCGCGCTTTTCGGATGCAGACACATCCAAGACCCATAACGCAGTCACGCGGCCCATCCTACTGTTATTTTCAGAGGGCAGCTCCCGGGAGAAAGCCTGAATACCATGCCCAAGCGGCTTACACCATCCCGCTCTCGCTCGTGTGACAGTTCCGGTATCCGGCAGCCCGATCGTTGCTTTTCTTATATCAGTAGTTATCCTAGCACAATGCAATAAAATTTGCAAGTATTTTTTAAATGATTTCCGCTTCTTGACGAAAAAAGTCTGGCGTGGTATGGTTATCCTATCTCAAAAGGCGGGTGATGCTATGACCATTCTGGAACTGGACAGGCTGAGCGTTCTGAACACGCTGCCGGATCGAGACCCCTTCGGGCATAAAGGCACTTTTGGAAAGGCATTACTGCTGTGCGGCAGCCGGGGCTTCACCGGTGCAGCGTACTTTGCGGCTATGGGTGCGCTCCGTGCCGGGTCGGGACTGGTTTACCTGGGTGTCCCGGAGAGCATTTACGCCATAGAAGCGGTAAAGTTGAATGAGCCGGTGGTGTTTCCTCTGCCGGAGGAAGGCGGGAAGCTGAGCGCGGAGGCAATCCCTCAGATTCTGGAGCGCCTGCCCGCCATGGATGCGGTGCTGCTGGGCTGCGGGCTGGGCGTTTCCGAGGGGACGCTGATGGTGGTCCGGGCGGTGCTGGAAAACGCGGAATGTCCTGTGGTTCTGGACGCGGATGGCATAAACCTGCTGTCCGGGCATATGGATGTACTGCGTGGAAGGCAAAACAAAACCATCCTGACGCCCCATGATGGGGAATTTCTCCGTGTCGGCGGTATTCTGGGGAATGACAGAATGGCTTGTGCCGCCGCATTCGCGGCGGAATACGGCTGTATCCTTCTGCTAAAGGGTCACCGCAGCTGCATCACCGATGGACAGACCGGCTATCTCAACCGGACAGGCAATCCCGGCATGGCGGTGGGGGGCAGCGGTGACGTATTGGCAGGCATCCTCACGGGACTGCTGGGGCAGGGCATGGAACCGCTGAAGGCTGCGGCCTGCGCTGCCTGGCTTCACGGTGCGGCAGGAGACCTCTGTGCCGCCCAGCTGGGGCAATATGCCATGCTGCCAACGGATCTGCTGAACGCCCTTCCGCGACTACTGAAATAGGACGGGATCGGATTGAAAAAGGTTCTGCCGCTGCTGCTGGCTGTTGTACTGCTTACGGGCTGCTCCCAAACGCCAAAGGAAATGGAACGGGCGCTGTCCCTGCGGGCGAAGCTCTTGCGGGCTTCCTCCTGCACCTTTGATGCGGAAATCACAGCGGATTATGGGGAGACACTGCATGTTTTCCGCATAAATTGTACCGCAGATGCTCAGGGAGGCGTTTCCTTCCGGGTAACCGCGCCAGAATCTATTGCGGGCATCACCGGTGAGATTTCCAAACAGGGCGGCGCGCTGACATTTGACGATACGGCGCTGTTTTTTAATTTGCTGGCTGACGAGCAGCTTTCTCCGGTCAGCGCCCCCTGGGTGCTGATGAAGGCCCTTCGGGGCGGCTATATTACCAGCGCCGGTATGGAGGGAGGGCTGCTTCGGCTGAGTGTGAACGACAGCTATGAGGAGGACGCGCTGAATCTGGATGTGTGGCTGGATTCTGAAGATGTACCGCAAAGAGCCGATATCTGTTATGCCGGGAAACGAATCCTGTCGCTAAAGTTGGAAAATGTGCACATTTCGTAGCATTCCGGGGAAACCGTGCATAGGATATTTTGCAGGCACGTAAAGTATAAAAACCAGTGTGACGTGGGACAATACAGTTACCGCGTTACATATGGAGCTTTCCGGTAGCGCAGTAGATTTTGCACGGAGCGTGAGAAAAATGACCGAATCATCCGTAAGACGGGGCGATATCTTCTATGCGGACCTGTCCCCGGTGGTGGGCAGCGAGCAGGGCGGCACACGCCCTGTGCTGATCGTCCAAAATGACACAGGCAACCGCCATTCACCTACAGTGATTGCCGCCGCCATCACCAGCCAGACCGGCAAGGCAAAGCTGCCGACGCACATCAATATTGCGGGGGGCAGCGTGGGCTTGAGCAAGGATTCCATTATTCTGTTGGAGCAGATTCGTACCATCGACAAACGCCGGCTGCGGGAGCACATGGGTCATCTGGACGAGCAGCAGATGGCACAGGTGGATGATGCCATCGCCGTCAGCTTCGGCCTTCCCGGCGGCAACAGAGCAACGTAAAGATACCCGGCGATTCTTCGGAATCGCCGGGTAAACTTTAGGGCAACACCGCATAATGGGAACTGCGGGCTTCGGCAGATCTTTTACCCCAATCGTGCAGTATGAAAATGGGAAATACATCCAGTTCCCTCATTTTTCATACTTTCGATGAGGGCAAAATCTCTCGCCGAATCTTCTTGCCCCATTATGCGGTGTTGCCTTAGTTCAGGGAAGCAATGGCGTTACGAATCCGCTGCTCCGTCCGCTCCTGTCCCAGAATCTGCATGACTGTGTACAGGTCAGGGGAGTTGGTCTGCCCGGTGACTGTCAGACGGATGAAGGTGGAAACGTCCGTTACCGTGCCGGGGAAGGCATTAGGATTGGCTTTATAGGCCTTCATGTCGGTGGTAAAGCCGATATCCGTGGTAATTCCCTTGATCTTATCGAACCAGGTGCCAGAATCATCGGCAGGGTCGTAGTCGTTCAGGAATCGGTTCAGGACATCCACAATGATTGCCTTGTCAAATTTTCCGTCAAATTCCGGCTTTTGCAGGTACTCGTCATAGAAAAAGCCCATGTACGGCTTGGCGTCCTTCCAGACTGCCAAATCCTTCCGGGGCTTCTTGCCGCCCCGGCCAATGGCGAGAATACGCTTGGCGTAGTCCGGGTCGGCGGTGAGCTTTGCGCCAAAGTCCGGGTCAAATTCCTGTGCCCACTCGGTCAGCAGGGTGTAAACCTTTTCTGCGTCCATCCGGGAGATAACGTTCTTGGAAACATCCGTCAGCTTGGCGTAGTCGAACAGGGAACCGGCAGGATTCAGCTTCTTTGGGCTGAACTTGAAGGTGTCGGCAGGTGCATCGGGATTGGCCCGCCGCCAGTCCTCAAAATTGGAGTTCAGCAGGGTCATGATATATTCGTAGACCGCCTCCACCGGGAAGCCCTCTGCCTTGTAGTAGGTCAACGCCAGCTCCGGGTCCTTTCGCTTGCTGAGCTTGCGCTTGGAGGTGCCGTCCATCTTCATCAGAGGCCCGATGTGGACATATTTGGGTAGCTTGAACCCCAGCGCTTTGAACAGCTGAATGTGGAAGGGCAGGGTAGGCAGCCACTCATCGCCACGGACAACGTGGGTGGTACGCATGAGATGGTCGTCCACGGCGTGAGCGAAATGGTAGGTGGGAATTCCGTCGGACTTCAGCAGAACGTGGTCAATGTCATTTTCGGTGATGGTCAGCTTACCCTTCACCAAATCGTCGAATTTGAACTGGTTTTCGATGGAGCCGGTGGAACGGAACCGCAGCACCCAGGGCTGTCCGGCAGAAAGCTGAGCCTGAATGTCCTCCATGGGGCGGTCCCGCCAGATGGCGTATTTCCCGTAGTAGCCGGTGGTCTCCTTGTTGGCTTCCTGCTGCTCCCGCATGGCTGCCAGCTGCTCCTCGGTGCAGAAGCAGGGATAGGCCATACCCTCGGACACCAGCTTCTTTGCGTAGACATGGTAGATACCCGCCCGCTGGCGCTGGCGGTAGGGACCGTAGTTGCCATTGTCGCCGTCCATAGTAGCGCCCTCGTCAAAGTGGATGCCGTAGTGCTTCAGGGTGTTAATGAGCACTTCCACCGCGCCGGGAACCTCTCGTTTTGCGTCGGTGTCCTCCACCCGCAGGAAGAGCACGCCGCCGCTCTGATGGGCCATGCGCTCGGCGGTCAATCCCTGCACCAGATTGCCCAGATGGACGAAGCCGGTAGGGGAGGGGGCCATCCGGGTGACCACTGCGCCCTCGGGCAGCTGTCGGGGGGGATATTTTTCTTCGAGAGACTCCGGGGTTTCTGTCACGTCAGGGAACAGAAGTTCAGCCAGTGACTGATAATCCATAGTAAGATACCTCTTCTTCCATAAAGTTTTCCGTATTATACCACAGATGCGCAGGAAAATCAATTCTGCCGTATCTTTTCATTTCCCAAATCAGGCCCTTGCGAAACAGAATGTTTTGTGGTAAAATGACAGTCACAATTACAAATGAAGGAATGTGAAGACAATGAGCGAAGTCACTACTGATACCGCCGCCCCGAAGAAGCGGATGCTTTCAGGCATTCAGCCCTCCGGCGACCTGCATCTTGGCAACTATCTGGGAGCCATTCGAAATTGGGGCGCCCGTTCGGATACCTACGAGTGCTTCTATTTCATGGCGGACCTGCACACCATTACGGTTCGCCAGAACCCGGCGGATCTGCGCCGCCGGACGCTGGAGCAGCTGGCCCAGTACATCGCCTGCGGGCTGGATCCGGAGAAGAACACCCTGTTTATTCAGAGCCATGTCCATCAGCACGCGGAGCTTGGCTGGGTTTTAAACTGCTATACCATGTTCGGGGAACTGTCCCGGATGACCCAGTTCAAGGACAAGGCTGCCAAGCACGCGGAAAATGTCAACGGCGGCCTGTTTACTTACCCGTCCCTGATGGCAGCGGATATTCTGTTGTACCAGCCGGATTACGTGCCCGTGGGACACGATCAGAAGCAGCACTGTGAGCTGACTAGGGATATCGCCAAGCGGTTCAATGGCATCTATGGTGATGTGTTCAAGATTCCTGAGCCTTACATCCCGGAAACCGGCGCCCGGATCATGAGCCTGAACGCACCGGATACCAAAATGTCCAAATCCATTCCTGATGGCTGTGTGTTCCTGATGGAGAAGCCCGAGGACATCCAGCGCAAATTCAAGCGTGCCATCACCGATTCCGACACGGTAAGCTGCGTCCGATTTGATCCGGAGCACAAGCCCGGCGTTGCCAATCTGATGAGCATTTACTCTGCCGTCACCGGCGAGACCTACGCCCAGATCGAGGCGGAATTTTCCGGCTGCGGCTACGGAAAGTTTAAGCCCGCAGTAGGGGACGCAGTCATTGAACTTCTGCGTCCCATCCGGGAGGAAGCGACCCGCCTGATGAAGGACAAGGCGTATTTGGAGACCGTCTACCGCAGAGGAGCCGAGAGGGCCAGCTACGAGGCGGAGAAGACCCTGCGCAAGGTCTACAAAAAGGTCGGCTTTGTGGCACGCTGATGGCTGACGAAATGTTTTTTGACAGCCTGTCGGACATGGATCCCTATGACCGGGAGGAACGCTGCCGGAAAACCATCCGGACCCTGCGGAAGGCAATTGTCATGCGTGTTGCCGCCGGAGTCCTGCTGGCTGTGGCGGTGATCCGCGCCAATGCTGCTCCATTTGCACTGGGTCTGACAGGCCTTGCCCTGCTGCTGATTCTCTCCGGCATGATTCCGCTGGCCCGGGAGTGGAAAAAGCAACGGTTATTGCTGAAGGAATGCCTTGCACAGCAGAAGAAAGCGGGGAAAAAGAACCAATAAGAAAGACCTGCCGCAGAACGTCCGTTTTTGCGGCAGGTCTCTTTTAAGAAAAAGAGGCGGCAGCGTTTGCTGCCGTCTCAGACATTTCTATCAGGCGGTGGGGGCAGGACAAGGGTAACCCAGCAGCAGAGAAACCGCCACGCAGATCACGATGCAGACAAAGACCGTCACCATCCACAGGCTTCGCCTGCGGGTGATCTCGCCGGTCAAATACAGCCAGCCCACGCATAACAGAGAGCCGAAAATGGCAATAATGGCGGTAACTACCTTCAGCACGTTCCAGCTGAGACCGGCGCACACCAGATACAGAATGAACACCAAAACATCAGCAAGAATGATCTTGGTCATCATGCTTTCCATTTCACGATAACGATTGCGACTGCGTCTTGCCACTTCTCATCCCTCCAGGATTTTTCTAGTAAACCTATCTTATCACAGACAATCGAAAAATGCAATAATTTCTGAGCCAAAGGGCATTTTTTTTCTAAATGCTTGCGTTGAGGGGAAAACAATGGTATAATCCCATTGAAATGACTGTGGAATGAGGAAAAGGAAGCTGTTATGGGAGAACCGCAGTACCGTCTGGAGGGCATTGTCCACACGAAAACCGAGACGATGGAGGACTTTGAAGGCCCGCTGGACGTTATTTTTGAGCTGCTGAGCAAAAACAAAATTGAAATACAGGACGTGTCCATCACCGCCATTCTGGAGCAGTATCTGGCTTATCTGGATGAAATGAAGCGGCTGGACATGGAGATTGCCAGTGAATTTATCACCATGGCTTCGCATCTGATGCTGATTAAGACGAAAATGCTGCTTTCCGCTGCCGAACAGGCTGAGGCGGAGAGCGAGCTGGATTTACTGCGTCAGTCTTTGATTGAGCGGAAACGGAAAGAAGCCATGGAACAGATCCGCGTTGCCGTGGCAGAGCTGGAACCGAGAAACGAGATTGGGCGCTGCCTGTTCACCAAGCAGCCGGAACCGCTGAAACGGGACCGGGGCTACCGGTATCAGCATGATGTGCTGGACCTGCTGCGGGCGTTGGATACGATCGCGGAACGCAATGCCCGGCAGCTGCCGCCGCCGACTGCGAATTTTAGGGGCATCGTCGGCAAGGAACCCTATCCCATCGGCAGAAAAACCGGCGAGGTGCTTCGCCAGTTGGTTTTGCGGGGTGTGGAACGACTGAAGAATCTGTTCCGCGGAAACAAGAGCCGTTCCGAGATTGTGGCGACGTTTCTCGCTGTGCTGGATCTGTGCAAGACCAATTCCGTTACATTGGAGGATGACGTGAACGGAGATAATCCCAACGTCCGCCTGCTGGACGAGGAAGAAAAGAAGGAGCTGATCGCCCATGGAAGTTGAGCAGCTGCAAAGAACGATTGAGGCGATTCTTTTCGCCGCCGGCGAACGTATGGAGATTCAAAGGCTTGCCGATGTTCTGGAAACAGACCCCTCGGAGATTGAAAGGGCGGCGGACGCACTGACGGATGAATACGCCTTTCAGAGACGGGGCATCCGTATTTTGAAGCTGGAAAAGGGTTATCAGATGGTTTCCTCCGGAGAAATGGCGGATTATGTCACAAAAGCGCTGGAAACCCGAAAGCCGCCCAAGCTGTCGTCTTCCCAGCTGGAAACCTTGACAATCATCGCCTACTACCAGCCGGCGACCAAGGCCATGGTGGAGCAGATTCGGGGCGTGGACAGCGCCTATTCCGTAGCGGCTCTGCTGAATAAGAAGCTGATCGAGGAAGCGGGGCGTCTGAACGTGCCGGGACGGCCCATTCAGTACCGGACAACCCCGGATTTTCTAAGAACCTTCGGCCTTTCCTCTCTGGAGGAATTGCCCCCCATTGAAAAAATTACCTTTGGCGAGCCGATTGAGCTGCCTCAGGAGCAGCAGGCTCTGGAGGAAGGCTGATGGGTATCTGGATTGCCGCAGCGATTGTGCTGATCCTCGCGGTGCTCCCGCTGGGTGTTTGCATCCGTTACAACGATGCGGGTTTCCTGCTGAAAGTGATTGCCGGCCCGCTGAAAATCACGGTTTTTCCCAGAAAGAGAAAGCAGAAAAAGCAGAAGAAAAAGCCAGACCAAGTGAAAAAGGGACAGCAGATAGAATCTTCCGCATCGGAAGAGGAACCGCCCCGACCCCCGGAAGCGCAGCCGGAACAGAAAGAAAAAGGTGGAAGCCTTACCCGGTTTCTCCCGCTCATCAAGCTGGGCCTGAGGTTTTTAGGCGATTTCCGTCGGAAGCTGCGGCTGGATAATCTCTATCTGCGCCTGATTCTGGCAGGGGACGACCCCTGCGATCTGGCAGTCAACTACGGGCGAATCTGGGCAGCTGTTGGAAATCTGATGCCCCGGCTGGAACGGCTGTTTGTGATCAAAAAGCGGGACATTCAGGTGGAGTGCGATTTCGCGGCATCGGAAACCTGCGTGGTTGCCCATCTTGATATTACCATTACGCTGGGCAGACTGCTGGTGCTTGCTCTGGTCTACGGCGTTCGCGTATTGATTGAATTTTTGTCCATGAAAAGAAAAGGCGGTGGCGAAAAATGAGTGAAAAGCTTCCCAATATGCTGGAAAGCACCATCCAGAAAATTCGCGAGATGGTGGATGTAAATTCTGTCGTCGGGGAACCAATCCACACCCCGGACGGCGTGACCATTATTCCGGTCAGCAAGGTCAGTGTGGGCTTCGGCGGCGGCGGTTCTGATTTTGTGAGCAGCAAGGGCGGCGAGAATCCCTTCGGCGGCGGTGTCGGCGGCGGTGTCAAGGTGACGCCTCTGTGCTTCCTGATCGTGCAGGATGGCAATGTCCGCATGATGCCCGTGCCGGTACCTGCCAGTTCCACGGCAGACCGGATTGTGGAGATGCTGCCGGACACGCTGGATAAGCTGAACGCCCTGCTGGACAGCAAAAAAGCGGGAAAAACGGGAGAATAACCCACCATTCATCCGGGCAGACTAGCTCCGGGTGAGATACATGAAACGATTTTTCGCCGGAGCGGCGGCTGCATTGCTGGCCGTCGCTCTGCTGATTCCGGTGAAAGCGGAAGCGGTGTCCGCGCGCCGCGCCTATGTGCTGGACGCTGTCAGCGGACGGGAACTGTTTGCGCGGGATCCGGATGAACGCAGTCTGATTGCCAGCACAACCAAAATTATGACTGCGCTGATCGTCTGTGAGCAGTGCAACGTGCTGGACAGAATGCGAATCCCCAAAGAAGCGGTTGGCATTGAAGGCTCCTCCATGTACCTGAAGGAGGGGGAGGTGCTGACCCTCCAGGAGCTTCTGTACGGTCTGATGCTTTCCTCGGGGAACGATGCCGCAGTTGCGCTGGCAATCTACTGCGGCGGCACCGTGGAGGGCTTTGCGGAGCTGATGAACGACAAAGCCAGAAATCTGGGCCTTACCGGAACCCACTTCGAAAACCCCAACGGTCTGGACAGCCCCGGTCATTATTCAACCGCCCGGGACTTGGCGAAACTGGCGGCCTATGCCATGAAAAACCCCATATTCTATAAGACAGTCTCCGCAAAAAGCGTAAAGGTCGGGGAACGCTGCCTGACGAACCACAATAAGCTCCTGTGGAAGCTGGAAGGGGCGGATGGGGTCAAGACCGGTTTTACAAAAGCGGCAGGCCGGATTCTGGTGTCCAGCGCCACCCGGCAGGGACGAAGGATTATCGGCGTGACCATCGACGCCCCCGACGATTGGAACGACCACTGTCAGCTTCTGAACGAGGGCTTCGCCCGTTACCAGAACAGACAGATCGTTCAGGCGGGTCAGTGCGTGGGTACGCTGGAGGTACTGGGCGGTGACAGCCACCGGATTCAGGTGCTGGCTGCGGAAGATTTTTCCTACGCCATGGCGGAGGGGGAATGTCCCATGCTGGTGCTCCCGGGCCCGGGGTTTGTCTATGCGCCGGCGGTGGAGGGCGCGGATGCCGGCTTTGCCTATGTGCTGATTGATGGCAACGCCATCGGAAAGGTTCCTGTGGTATACGGGGCAACCGTCGAGCAGATGAAAGAGGAAGAAAAACCATTCTGGAAAAGGATTTTTACGCGCTAGGAGGGACACCATATGCGCGAACGCCTGCAAAAAATACTGTCTGCCCGGGGAGTTGCGTCCCGCAGAAAAGCGGAGCAGATGATACAAAACGGCGCTGTTTCCGTGAACGGTGTCACAGCCGCCCTCGGCGACAGTGCCGACCCCGAACTTGACAGAATTTGCGTAAACGGACAGCCGCTGCCGACCGGGCAGCGGTTCGTGTACATCCTTCTGAATAAGCCCCGGGGTTATGTGACCACGCTTTCCGACGAAAAGGGCAGGCCCAATGCCGCGCAGCTGGTGGCTGACTGCGGCATCCGTGTCTATCCGGTGGGAAGGCTGGACATGGACTCTGAGGGACTGCTCCTGTTTACCAATGACGGCGCCTTTGCCAACGCCCTGACCCACCCGAAGCAGGAAGTGGAAAAAATCTACGAGGTTTGGACAGTGGGGTACGCGCCGGGCGGGGAAGAAAAGCTGTCCCGCCCCATTGTACTGGATGGCTACCGGATTCGTCCGCCGAAGGTGGTATTGCTCGGCGCCGATGGGGAGAAAGCAAAGTTCCGTGTGACCATTCACGAGGGCCGCAACCGTCAGATTCGCAGAATGTGCGAAGCGGCAGGAATGCGCTGCACCCGCCTGCGCAGAATTCAGGAGGGAAGCCTCCGCCTAGGAGATCTGCCCTGCGGCGCATGGCGGTATCTGACGCCGGAGGAAATTGCAGAACTGAAATAAATATTGCATGATGCCGCTTTTGCTCTTGCAAAACGCGGCGTCTTTTGCTACTATTGTTAAGCGGCGAAACAAGAAACTGCCGCTTTGGGAGAAACGTATGAGCTACGACATTTTAACGATACTACAGGAGAAGGATCCGACCTTTTCCAAGGGTCAGCGGCGTATTGCCCGCTACATTACGGAGGCTTACGATAAGGCTGCTTTCATGACCGCCAACCGTCTGGGAAAAACGGTGGGTGTATCTGAGTCAACGGTTGTCCGCTTTGCTGTGGACCTTGGCTTTGACGGCTACCCCAGTATGCAGAAAGCCATGCAGGAGATGGTGCTGAACCGATTGACCTCGGTGCAGCGCATCGAGGTGGCCAACAACCGGCTGGGGGATCAGGACATCGTGTCAATGGTGCTCCACTCCGACATGGAGAAATTGCGCAAAACCAGTGAGATTCTGGATCGTGAGGAGTTTAATGCCGCTGTCAATGCCATTATCAAGGCGAAACGGGTGTATATTCTCGGCGTCCGGTCAGTGGAGCCTCTGGCGAACTTTTTGGGGTATTATCTGAACTATATGTTCAATAATGTCCACATTGTGTCCGGTTTTGGCACGGTGGAAATGTTTGAGAAAATTGTGGGCGTGAACTCGGAGGACGTTGTCATTGCTTTCTCCTTCCCTCGCTATTCTTCCACTGCCACCAAGGGCGCCCAGTATTGCCGCAGCGCCGGCGCCACGGTGATTGGCATTACGGATAACCGACTGTCGCCCCTTGGCAGCAACAGCGACCATGTGCTCATCGCCAAGAGCGACATGGTATCGCTGGTGGATTCTCTGGTTGCCCCCTTGAGCGTCATCAACGCGCTGATTGTCGCCATCGCGTCCAAAAAGGAGAAGGAGCTGGCAAGAACCTTCGAGAATCTGGAGCGTATCTGGGACGAGTACGATGTTTACGAGAAGCAGGTTGAAAAGCGATGAAATATGATGGAATCGTCATTGGCGGCGGCCCGGCGGGCATGTTCGCCGCGATTACCGCCGCAAGGCAGGGCAGACGGGTGCTGCTGCTGGAGCGCAGCGACCGGCTGGGCAGGAAGCTGCTGATTACCGGAAAAGGACGCTGTAACGTCACAAATGACTGCTCCGGGCAGGAAGTCTTGCAAAATATACCGCATAACAGCCGCTTTCTTTACAGTGCCATGACCGCCTTTCCACCGTCGGAAACCATGGCTTTTTTCCGTCAGTGCGGCTGTGAGCTGAAAACGGAGCGGGGAAACCGGGTATTTCCCGCGACAGATAAATCCCAGTCCATTCTGGACTGCCTTATGAAGGAATTGCGCCGCTTCCATGTGACGGTCAAAACCGACCGGGTTCAGCACATTCTCGCGGAGAACGGAAAGACCATCGGCGTTGCGGGTGCTGCCGGGAATTACGCATCTGACTGGGTGATTCTGGCAACCGGCGGTGTTTCCTATCCCGCAACCGGCTCTACCGGCGACGGCTACGCCATGGCCGCGGAGCTGGGACATACCATCGTTCCGCAGGAGGGAAGCCTGGTGCCGCTGGAGGCGGCAGGGGAGGACTGCCCCGCCATGCAGGGTCTGAGTCTTCGAAATGTGTCGGTAAAGATGCTGAATGCCAAAGGGAAGCTCCTGTATCAGGATTTCGGCGAATTGCTGTTCACCCACTTCGGTGTGTCAGGCCCGACAGTTCTGTCCGCCAGCTGCCACCTGAAGGGCGAGGGCTGCCGGCTTCTCATTGACCTGAAGCCAGCGCTGGACGAACATAAGCTGGATGACCGCATTTTAAGGGATATGCAGATGTATCAGAACCGTACCATGGAGAACGCGCTGACCGACCTGCTGCCCAGAAGTATGATCCCGGTCATTCTGCGCAGACTGGAAATCGACCCGGCGATGCAGGCCAATGCTCTGACAAAGCAGAAACGGCGGGAGCTGACGCAGCTGCTAAAGGCATTTCCGGTGGAAATTACCGGTAAGCGCCCGGTGGCAGAGGCCATCATCACCTCCGGTGGCGTGAAGGTTTCGGAAATCGATCCCAAAACCATGGAATCAAAGCTGGTGAAAGGGCTATATTTTGCGGGAGAAATCATTGACTGTGATGCCTATACCGGCGGCTTTAATTTGCAGATCGCATGGGCGACGGCACACGCCGCGGCAACGGCGGCGGGAACAGGTGGGGAGAAATAATGGGCGAGAATATCATAAGCTTTTACCGGGAAAAAGTGAAAAAAGAATGGAAAATTGCCTTTTTCTCCGTAGTTATCGTCGGATTCCTGGTTCATACCTATAAGTTCACCAATTATTTCCCAAATCACGACGGACTGTTTAATTTCTGGAGCACCCAGAATATGGTGGCTTCGGGCCGGTGGTTTCTGGCCCCAGCCTGCGCGCTAAGCTCCTGCTTTGACCTGCCTTGGATTGTTGGCATCCTTTCGATTGTGTTCATGGCGCTGACGGCGGTTTTCCTCACAGAAATCTTTGAGATGAAGAACCCTTGCCTGATCGCGCTGAGCAGCGGCCTGCTGGTATCCTTTCCTGCTATCACGGAGACCATGTTCTTCGAGTTCACGGCGGACGGGTATATGCTTGCCATGCTTTTGAGCACGATTGCGGTGTATCTCACCAGAATGACCAAGGGCGTTCACTGGAAAAACGGCATTGCAGCCGCAGGCTGCATCTGTCTTGCCTGCGCTGTCTATCAGGCCTATGTGTCCTTCGCCTTCATCCTTGCGGTCTGCTATTTTCTGTGCGAGCTGTTGGAGAATCGATACAAAACCGGGGCATACTGGAAGTGGGTCGCCTGTCAGGCGGGGATCTTCACCGCCGGACTGGCCCTCTATTTCGGCATCTGGCAGCTCATTATGAAGCTGTCCGGCATTACGCCTGCCAGTTATGAAGGAATCAGCTCCATCGGGGCATTCAGTGCCGGTACGCTGCTTACGGCGGCAAAGCAGTGCATCAAGTCCTTTATTTGGTTCTTTCTGGAGAGAAACCCTGCGCTGTATGGTTTCTCCCTCTACGGCATACTGGGCATCGCGTTTGCGGCTGCCTTTATTGCGGTTTGCGCGGCGGCGTTTCATTTTAGCGGAATTCGAAAGCACCCTTCCATGGTGTTCCTTTTCCTGCTGTGTGTCGTCTCGCTGCCCTTTGGATGCTACCTGTGCTATTTCATTTCGCCCGGCGTGGAGTATTTCACGCGGATGCTTCAGGCAATTGTGCTCCTCTATATTCTGCTGGGCGTGCTGTGTGAGCGCTGGACAAGCGCAATCTGCAAGAATCTGATTTTACTTTTGCTAACTGCCGTGATTGCCAACAACGCCGTCATGGCCAACGTATGCTACGCATATCTGAACCGCTGCCATGAGCAGTCCCTTGCTACGGCGACAGAGCTGTCTACCAGAATCCATCTGGAGGACGACGGTACGGCGGAGAATGTGGCATTTCTTGGCTCCATTGGCGGGAACTGGACGGTGACGGAGGAAGACACCATGGATTCGTCCAAACTCGGCACGCTGGGACCGCTCAAGATGGTGAACTATTCTCTTCTGTCAGACCGCGACCTGATCGTGCTGTTTTTGAATCGGTATTTGGATTTTACGCTGGAATACTATCGCGCGCACGACGAAGATCCTCCCGTCTACCAATTCTCGCCGACGGCACCCGTACCTCAGGGCTATACTCTGCGATTCCCCATTGCCGACCAGGAAACGACAGAAACCCTGTCCGGCAGCGAGGCAGTTCAGCAGATGGGCCTGTGGCCCGGAAGGGATTCCGTCAGACAGATCGGGAAAACCATTGTGGTTCGGTTTTCTGAGAGCTGAGGAAGCGCTCAGGAAATCAACCATTGACAAACAACGGTTTCTATACTAGAATACCATTCGGATAGTGCTTTAGAGACAATGCAAGGAGGACTTATCTATGTTTGAGAAGCTTAAGAGCTATGCTGCTCGGCAGCTGGAGCTGGATCCTTCTGAGATTACGCCTGATTCCACTTTTGAGAGTCTTGGCATCGACTCTCTGGATGTGGTCGAAATGATCATGGATCTGGAGACAGAGCTGGGCGTGGAGCTGGAATTGGAGGATCAGAAGATCACGACCTTTCAGGAGCTGGCCGACTTTATTGATTCCAAGCTGAACTGAATTAGAGATACCATGTTAAAGCTGACCGGCTTATAACAAGGTCGCACTAGTCGGGGAGATAGCGGTGCCCTCTGCCTGCAATCCGCTATAGCAGGGATGAATCCCCACACCCGGGCGCGTTTGAATATTGTCTGTCCTGCGTAAGCGGTGTTGAGAAACCGGTCTTGCGCAACGGGATCCCGTGAACCATGTCAGGTGGGGAACCAAGCAGCATTAAGCGGATTTTCCCGTGTGCCGCCAAGGTTGCCGTTTTTGAGCTGGCTGCGCAGGTCACGGATATTCGGCGCGTTCAAATGTGGGTGTGCGATCTTGTTATGAGCCGGTCTGTTTTATCCCTAAGAGGAGTGATTTCGTGTCAGCCTATCAGGCCCTTTACCGCAAATACCGTCCCCAGACCTTTGACGATGTGTCTGGCCAGATGGCGGTTACACAGACGCTGAAAACTCAGATTATCAGCGGGCGCATGAGTCATGCCTACCTGTTTACAGGCTCCCGGGGCACCGGTAAGACCAGCTGCGCGAAAATTCTGGCGAAGGCAGTCAACTGCCTGCATCCGGACAACGGAAACCCCTGCAACTGCTGTGAGGCCTGCCGGGCCATTGATTCCGGCTCCTGCATGGACGTGCTGGAAATCGATGCCGCCTCCAACAACGGTGTGGATAACGTCCGGGATTTGCGGGATGACGCGATTTACACCCCTTCGCAGGTGAAAATGCGTGTGTATATCATCGATGAGGTGCATATGCTGTCCATTTCCGCCTTCAATGCCCTGCTGAAAATCATCGAGGAACCGCCTGAGCATCTGCTGTTCATTCTGGCCACCACGGAGCTTCACAAGGTTCCGGCTACGATTCTCTCTCGATGCCAGCGGTTTGCTTTCCGGCGTATCAGTCAGGAGGACATCGCGGCGCGGCTTCAGTATGTAGCCTATCAGGAAAATATTGACTTGGACGATGGCGCGGCTCGCGTTCTGGCACGTCTTGCCGACGGCGGTATGCGTGACGGCCTGAGCTTGCTGGATCAGTGTGCTTCGGCGACCACCGGTGAACTGACCGCAGAGCGGGTCTATACCTGCCTTGGCATCGCCGGGGAGCAGAAATGCGGTGAGCTCATGGGCTATATTGCCGCCCATGATACGAAAAGCGCCTTGACCCTGTTCAACCGCCTCTATGCCGAGGGAAAGGATCTTGGCGCGCTGCTGGATGAAATGGCCTGTCTGACCCGGGACTTGCTGGTGCTGAAAACCGCCGGAAACGCTGGAATCACCATGCTGTCCGGGGTCGCGTCAGATCAGGAGACGCTGGCGCTGACCAAGGCCCTGGGCAGCGGAGAACTGGTGCGTATCATGGAACGAATCCAGACGACCCTTGCTTCCTTCACCCGCAGCGCCAGTCGGCGGATGGACGCGGAGCTGTGCATTGTGGAGCTGTGCCAGCCGGAACTGAGTCTGGACGTACAGTCGGTGAACGCCCGGCTGACCCGGCTGGAGGAGCAGCTGAAAAGCGGTGCCTTCGTTCCGGCAAAACCGGCAAAGGCCGCCACGGTGGAAGCAACGCCGGAGGAAGAACGGCCGCCCTTCCCGGACGACGCGGACATCCCACCGGAGCCGGGGGACGTACCTGCCGCGGCACAACAGGACGACACACCGGTGGGCTTCTGGTCTGAACTGTGCAGCAGTGTTCGAAAGGAATTGAAGCCTCCGATCAGCGGTTTCTTTGCCGGAACGCCCAGCGCGCCGGTACAGGGCAAGCTGATTGGCGACCGGCTGGAGTTGCGGTGCGCCAATGACTTTACGGCCCAAATGCTGGATAAGCCGGAGATATTGGAAGTTGTCGGCAGGAAGGCAAGCGCCATGCTGGGGCGGTCTGTGCTGGCCTGCGTGGTAGATATGACGGCGAAGCCCCAAGGCAACCCACGCATGGACAAGCTGATGCAGTTCGGGCGGGAGCATTCGGATATTATCAAAATCAAAGAATAATTTTAGATAGGAGCGTTTGATTATGGCAAAGGGTGGATTCCGGGGAATGCCCGGCGGAATGAACCAGTCTGCGATGCTGAAGCAGGCACAGAAGATGCAGCAGGAGATGCTGCGGATGCAGGAGGAGCAGGAGGCCAAGACCTTCACCGCCAAGGCTGGCGGCGGCATGGTGTCCGCCACCGTCAACGGCAAGCATGAGCTGGTGAGCATGGAAATTAACCCCGAAGCAGTGGACCCTGAGGATGTGGAAATGCTTCAGGATATGGTCATCGCCGCTGTGAATGAGGCCATGCGCGCGGCGGATACCGATGCTGCCAACAATATGTCCCGGCTCACCGGCGGCCTGAGTCTGGGCGGCCTGTTCTAAGGAGGCAGTATGCAGTTTTTCCCTGCGGCGCTGCAAAACCTGGCGGATCAATTTGCGAAGCTTCCCGGCGTTGGCAGTAAGACCGCCCAGCGGCTGGCCTTTCACGTGCTGAGCCTGCCTATGGAGGACGCGCAGGAATTTGCAGACGCCATTCTGGAAGCAAAGCAGCAGGTGCACACCTGCCCGGTCTGCCAGAATCTGACGGACCGGGAGATATGTCCCATCTGCGACGACGATACCCGAGATAAATCCGTGATCTGCGTGGTCGCCGATCCCAAGGATGTAATCGCCATGGAACGCTCCCGGGAATTCCGGGGGGTGTATCATGTGCTCCACGGCGTCATTTCCCCGCTGAACCATGTGACTCAGGATGATATCCGCATCAAGGAGTTGCTTCAGCGGGTAGCTGCCGGGGAGGTTAAGGAAGTCATTATGGCAACCAACCCGGACACGGAGGGCGAGGCCACGGCCATGTACATTTCCCGCCTTCTGCGGCCCATGGAGGTCAAGGTGACCCGCCTTGCCTACGGCGTGCCGGTGGGCAGCCAGCTGGAATATGCCGATGAAGTGACCCTGTCCCGGGCTCTGGAAGGCCGGCAGGAGATGTGATCGGATAAAAGAACCGCTCCCGAAGGAGCGGTTTTCTTATGCCTTTTTGCGGAATAAGCCGACAGGAAGCTGTGACAGAATGACAGCGGCGAAGACCAGCACGCAGCCGGTGGTTTCCCACACCGTCATCCGTTCGCCCAGCAGCCACCAGCCGCCCAGCACGGCAAATACGGATTCCAGACTCATAATCAAGGAGGCAGTGGTGGGCTCCAAAGACTTCTGCCCGTTGACCTGCATGGTGTAGGCGACACCCATGGATAGAATACCCGCAAAGCAAAGGGGCTTCCAGCAGGAAAGGACATTTGCCCAGTCGACGCTTTCCGTGAGGAGCATAAAGGGAATGGACAGCACCGTGACAACCAGCGCCTGTACGCAGTTCAGCCGCAGTCCGTCCAGTTCTCCGGCAAACCGGTCGATGCACGTAATCTGCACGGCAAAGGCCAGCGCGCAGCCGGTGATCAGCAGATCCCCCTTGTTTATCTGTGTGACACCGACACAGCTGAGCAGATACAGTCCGATCACTGCCATTGCCACGCTGAACACGATGGTAAACGGCGGCTTCTGCCCGAGAAACATTCCCAGCACCGGCACCCATACAATGTACATGGCTGTCAGGAAACCGGCCTTTCCGGCATCGGTATACACCAGTCCCACCTGCTGCAGGCTCGTAGCCACAAACAGGGCGCAGCCACAGATGAGACCCACCTTCCAAAGTGTGGGGTTTTTCCATTTATTCACTGATTCCTGAAAGCTGCACGATTTGACCTCCATCAGGAAGGAACAGGGGATCAGGAACAGCACCGCCAGCGCGCAGCGGACGGACTGAAAGGTAAAGGGGCCGATTTTGTCCATGCCCACGCTCTGGGCAATAAAGGCGAAGCCCCAGATGGTCGTTGCCAGCAGCAGACACAGGCTGCCTTTGATTTGCTTTCTCATAATTTCATCACCGCCGCATACTCTAGCATAAAATGTCAAAGAATGCAAGCGGCGTTGCTTTTTTTCGCGGATGTGGTATAATACGGCAAAAGAATATTATGGAGGGACAGCTATGGAAACAATGGAAAAAATCCCCGCCCGGGAGGAAATTCCCGAGAAGGATCAGTGGGCGCTGGAGGACCTGTATCCGACGGAAGCGGACTGTAATCAGGAACTGGAGACGCTGCCGCAGGACAGGGCGTATCTGGCTTCTTACGCGGGCCGACTAGGAACCAGTGCGATGGCATTGTATCAATATCTGGACGCGTCGGAGAAACTCAGTGTTAAGGCAGAGCGCCTGGGGAACTACTGTATGCGTAAGGCGGACGAGGACACCAGAAACGCCGCCGCCCAGGCTATGCAGGGCCGGTTTATGAGCGCCATGGTGGAGCTGAGCGCCGCCTGCAGCTTTGACACGCCGGAAATCATGGCGCTTTCCGATGAAACCCTGAACCAATTCTACGCCGAGTGCCCGCAGCTGGAGCGTTACCGCCGCTATCTGACCGATCTGCGCCGGAGAAAGGCCCATACTCTGTCTGCTGCCGAGGAAAAGCTGCTGGCAGCCGCCGGGGAAATGTCGCAGACCCCGGATACGGTGTACACCGCTCTGGCGGACGCAGACCTGACCTTCCGGGACGCGGTGGATGCCGAAGGCAATGCCCACCCCCTGACTCAGGGCACCTTTGTTCAGCTGGAAGAAAGCCCTGACCGGACGCTGCGGAAAAGCGCCTATGAAAATCTTTACGATGGCTTTGCCGCATTTAAGAACACGGCGGCTGCCGTACTAAACGGGCAGAATAAGCAGCTGAAATTCTATGCCGATGCCAGAAAATACGATTCCGCGCTGGAAGCGTCGCTGGACGGCACCAATGTGCCGGTGTCCGTGTATGATAATCTCATTGAAGCGGTTCATAAAAAGCTTCCCAGTATGCACCGCTATGTCCGGTTGCGCAAGAAGCTGCTGGGTGTGGACGAGCTGCACTTCTACGATATTTACACCCCGCTGCTGTCCGATGTGAACAAGCACATTCCCTACGAGCAGGCAAAGCAGACGGTGTATGAGGCTCTGGCTCCGCTGGGGGAGGACTACCGCGCCATTTTAAAAGAGGGCTTTGATCACCGTTGGATTGACGTCTACCAGAATCAGGGCAAGCGCAGCGGCGCCTATTCCGCGGGTACTGCCGTGCATCCGTATGTGCTGCTGAACTATACCGGCACGCTGGACAGCCAGTTCACGCTGGCCCACGAAATGGGTCATGCCCTGCACTCCTATTTGTCCAACAAGCACCAGAATCCCATTGACGCGGACTATGTGATTTTTGTGGCGGAAGTCGCCTCCACCTGCAACGAAGCGCTGCTCATGGAGCACCTTTTGAAGGACACTACCGATAAGAAGGAACGGGCCTACCTCATTAACCATTTCCTTGACCAGTTCAAGGGCACCATATACCGCCAGACCATGTTCGCGGAGTTTGAGCGGAATATTGGTGCCATGACAGCGCAGGGGCAAACTCTGACAGCGGATGTTCTCTGCACGGAATACAAGCGCCTGAATGAGCAGTACTATGGCCCTGACATGGTGGTGGATGACCGGATCGCCATGGAATGGGCAAGGATTCCCCATTTCTACTACGACTACTATGTTTTCCAGTACGCCACCGGCTACGCTGCCGCCATTGCCCTGTCCAGAAGAATTCTGGACGAAGGTGAGCCGGCGGTTCGGGATTATCTGAACTTCCTGTCCGGCGGCTGCTCCAGGAGCCCCATCGACTTGCTGAAGGGAGCCGGCGTGGATATGACCGGGCCGGAGCCTGTGATGCAGGCGCTGGATCTGTTCGATCGGCTTTTGGACGAAATGGAAGCGCTGACGGAGGACTCCAATGGCTGAGATTTTTCTGCCGACTCTGCACACCTTTGCTATGAACAATATTTTCACCGGTTCTTGTGGTCTGTTCCGCTTTCGGGCGGTGCCAAACGTGGTAATGGCGACGCCCAAGGAGGTGGATTTTGAGCAGAGCAGCATTCACGCGGAATACTGGCACGGGCTGTACTGCTACGAAAAAAGCCAGATGGAGGGAGAGAAAACCTTTCCGATGTCGGAAGAAGGCAGGCAGGAGATGCTTGACTGGCTGGAAAGCAAAATATAGTGATATTCACAATTACTTGCTGGCGCAACAGATAAATTTTGTGCAGAAAAGAAATAATGCTTGCAATTTCAGTCCACTTTTGTGTATAATAGCCATTATACAGAGAGTTGGATGTGATTGTGTTGCTATATGATATCCTCCGGGCTATGGCGGAGCAGCCGGATGCACAGGAAAAATCCGTGGCCTATCTGGCTGAACAGCTTTCCCAATTGGTCAAAAAAATGGATACGGTTCTGATCTGCTTTCCGGAGCAGGGGGACGGAAGCCTGAGCCATGCCATGGAACAGGCGGTGCTTCGCTGTGAGGCAATCCCGGTTGTCTGGGGAGCGGATCACCGGTGGAAAAGCCTGATGCGTCTGGCTTTTTCTTCCCGGGCCAGTACGATTATCAGCACGCCCCTGATCGTTTTGGGGCTGGCGAAGCTGCAAAATTTCTATGAAATTCCTCTGTTTGTGCGAAAAGTGGTTACTGCCGGCTATCCCTGCGAGGAATGGATGATTGACGGGATTCGCAAGGGCTTTGACTGTACAAGCTGGGGCTGCCTCACTATGGGCACTACCGGCGTGGTTGCGGGCTTTTCCTGTTCAGAGACTCACGGCATCCACTTGCGGGATTCGGAATATCGGGTGGAAATTGTGGACGGAAATGGAAATACGCTTCCGGAGGGCGAGATTGGGGAAATGGTTCTGTCTCCCGTCGGCGCGCCGGAGCTGCGATACTTCATGGGGGAAAACGCCCGATTGCATACCGAGCGCTGCATTTGCGGCAGCACCCATCCGCTTTTGACGGACATTCGCCCCGGGAGAACGGAGGCGGATGCCGATTTGCTGGCGCTGGGCCAGATGCTGCAAAGCTGGAACACTGTGCTGGACTGCCGTCTGCGCAAGGGCCGGTACGGGCTGGAGATGGAGATTGTGGAGCTTCCGGGCGGACGGCTGCCGAAGCTGCCCACCGCCGCGAAGTGGTGCATCCGAGCCTTTGACCCGGAGACAGACGAGCCGTTTCCCTATGATCCTACGCAAAAAATCCCGGAAATTGGTTGGGAAAGTGATTGACATTTCTGCTGAATGTGATAAAATAGCGTAGATATGCAAAGACATTGCGGAAACAAAGCGGATTGGAAGGATCGCAAGCGAGAGGGAACCGGTGTAAGCCCTTGATTGTTCCGCCGCAGGCCACTTCCTGCGTTGCCCGGGATGACCGGGACGGGTGCTCCCGTTACAGAGCGGCTAAGATGTCTTCTTTGAGACGAATTAGGGTGGTACCGCGATTTTTTGTCGCCCCTATGCTTTGGGGGCGGCATTTTCTTTGCGCTCAAGTGTTGTATTCCATGAATTTCATTTTCTTTGGAGGTCGTAACCATGAATCCCAAGCCCTACGGCGTAAACGAACTGCGCGAGATGTTCCTGTCCTTCTTTGAGAGCAAAGGACATCTGCGCCTGCCCAGCTTTTCCCTGATCCCGCAGAATGACGCGTCTCTGCTGTTGATTAACTCCGGCATGGCGCCCATGAAGCCCTACTTCACCGGCGAGGTGGAGCCGCCTCGTCACCGGGTCTGCACCTGCCAGAAGTGCATCCGCACCGGCGATATTGAGAACATCGGCAAGACTGCCCGTCACGGCACCTATTTTGAAATGCTGGGCAACTTCTCCTTTGGTGATTACTTCAAGCACGAGGCCATCAACTGGAGCTGGGAGTTCCTGACCAAAGTGGTTGGTTTGGACGAGAACCGACTGTACCCTTCCATCTATGAGGACGATGACGAGGCTTTTGACATTTGGAATAAAGAAGTGGGCGTACCCGCGGACCGGATCTTCCGCTTCGGCAAGTCCGACAACTTCTGGGAGCACGGTTCCGGCCCCTGCGGCCCCTGCTCGGAGATCTACTATGACCGCGGTGAAAAGTACGGCTGCGGCAAACCGGACTGCACTGTAGGCTGCGACTGCGACCGCTACATGGAGGTCTGGAACAACGTATTCTCCCAGTTCAATAATGACGGTCAGGGCAACTACACCGAGCTGGCGCAGAAGAATATCGATACTGGCATGGGCCTGGAACGTCTGGCGGTGGTGTGTCAGGATGTGGATTCCCTGTTCGATGTGGACACGGTCATGAACATCACCAACAAGGTCACGGAGCTGACCGGTGCTACCTATGGTCAGAGTGTCAAGATGGATGTGTCCCTGCGGGTCATCACCGACCATATCCGCGCTTCCACCTTCATGATCGCGGACGGCGTGCTGCCCAGCAACGAGGGCAGAGGCTATGTTCTGCGCCGTCTGCTGCGCCGGGCTGCCCGTCACGGCAAGCTGCTGGGCGTGAACACGCCCTTCCTGTATAAGGTCGTGGAGACCGTGATTCAGGAGAACGAGTGCTATTATACCTACCTGCGAGAGCGGGCAGAGTATATTACCCGAATTGTCAAGATCGAGGAGGAGAACTTCTGCCGCACCATCGACGGCGGCATGAATATCTTCGCCGCCAAGCTGGCGGAGCACAAGGCCAAGGGCGAAACCCAGTTCTCCGGCGCGGATGCCTTCCTGCTGGCGGATACCTACGGCTTCCCTATTGATCTGACGATCGAGATGGTTGCCGACGAGGATATGACTCTGGACATGGACGAGTTCAACCGCTTGCGGGAGGAGCAGAAGGTTCGTGCCCGGGAAGCTCGGAAAGCGCTGGGCGACCTGGCCTGGGCCGGTATTGATCTGGGCCTCGATAATACCCCCACCACCTTCGTGGGTTATACCGAAAACAACTGCTCTGCCAAGGTTCTGGCAGTTTGTGTCGGTGAGGAAGTCTCCGGCACCATCGCCGGCGGCGAGGAAGGCATTATCGTGCTGGATAGAACACCCTTCTATGCGGAAATGGGCGGTCAGGTTGCCGATCAGGGTGTGATTCTGGTAGGCAACAGCCGCTTCCAGGTTACCAACGTCCAGAAGGACAAGGGCGGCAAGTATCTGCACTATGGCAAAATGGTCACCGGTTCCATTAAGGTGGACGACGAGGTGTGCGCCGCCATTGACGTGGAACGCCGCAAGGCAATTATGCGCGCCCACTCCGCAACCCACCTGCTGCAGAAGGCTTTGCAGACCGTGCTGGGCGATCATGTGCATCAGGCAGGTTCCTATGTGGAGCCTGACCGTCTGCGTTTTGACTTCACGCATTACTCCGCTCTGACGGCTGAGGAGCTGGCAAAGGTCAATTCCCTTGTCCAGAATGCCGTTCTGGAGGGATATCCGGTTAACATCCGTGAGATGCCCATTGAGGAAGCCAAGGCCACCGGCGCTACCGCCCTGTTCAGTGAAAAGTACGGCGACACCGTCCGCGTGGTCAATATGGGCGGCTATTCCATCGAGCTGTGCGGCGGCACCCATCTGGACAATACCGCGAAGGTCGGGCCCTTTGAACTGGAAAGCGAGTGCAGCGTTGCCTCCGGCGTTCGCAGAATTGAGGCTATCACCGGTAAGGCATGTCTGAAGAAGATGGAGAAGAATCAGCAGTTGCTGTTTGAGGCTGCCGCGAAACTGAAGACCAAGCCTGCCGATGTGGGCACAAAGATCCAGAGCTATGTGGAAGAGGTCAAGGAGCTGAAACGGTCCGTTGAGCAGTATAAGGCCAAGGAAGCCTCCGGCGAAGTGGAGCGGTTCTTGTTCGGCTCCCGGAATATGGGCGGCTTCAAGGTGCTGACTGCCATGGTTCCCAATGCGGATGCGGCAAAGCTGCGCCAGATGGGCGATATGCTGCGGGACAAGGACCCCAAGGTGGTTGCGGTGCTGGCAACGAACCACGACGGCAAGCCTACCTTCCTGGCAGTTTGCGGCAAGGATGCAGTTGCCAGCGGCCTGAAGGCTGGGGAACTGGTCAAGCAGGTGTGTTGCTGCTGCGGCGGCAGCGGCGGCGGCAAGCCGGACTCCGCCATGGGCGGCGGCAAGGATGTCACCAAGGTCGACAATGCGCTGGCTCTGGTGGACGATTACGTTGCTTCCAAGATTCAGTAATTTCATAGGGCGCAGCTGTGTGCTGCGCCCTTTTTCGTGAAGGGAGCGTTGGTATGCGGCGAATTGTATATCTGGCCCTTGGGTTTGCCGCTGCCTGCGGCCTGAGCCTGTATGTGGACAGCTGGACTGCAAAGCTACTGGGGTTCGGAGCAATTCTCGCCCTGAGCATTTTGGCGGAGAAAAAGCCCGGCGTGGTCATGCGCTGTCTGAGTACTGCGCTTGGAATCGCTGTGGGCCTTGGCTGGTTCAGCGTGTATACAGCGCGGCATCTGAACCCGATTACGCCACTGGATGGGGAAGTGGTGGATTGCGTGATGGAAGCGCTGGATTATGGCCGGGAAACAGAGTACGGGAGCGCCGTTGATGGCACCGTGAAACTGGCGGATCGGTCTTACCGCATTACGGCATATCTGAAACAGACAGAGAGAATTACGCCCGGAGATTTGATCGCTGGCAGTTTTCGGCTACGGATAACGACCGAGGCAGGAAAAGACCCATCTTCCTATTTTCAGGGCAAGGGCATTTTCCTGTTGGCATATCAGAAGGGGGATATTACACTGTCAGAAGGGCAGAAATCCTTCCGGCACGTTCCTGCCATTTTACGACATGACATTCAGACCATTTTAAAGCAGTACATACCGTTAGATTGTGTGCCCTTTGCCAAAGCATTGCTGATGGGCGACACATCCGAGCTGACGTACCAGACGGATACGGCTTTAAAGGTCAGCGGCATTCGTCATGTGGTTGCGGTTTCCGGACTTCATATCTCGATCTTGTTCGCAATTCTGAGCGCAATTACGTTTCGGAAACGGTTCCTTTCTGCCTTTGTGGGGATTCCGTTGTTGCTTCTGTTTGCGGGGGTTGCCGGCTTTACGCCCTCTGTGACCCGGGCCTGTATCATGTCGGGACTGATGCTGACGGCCCAGCTTATGAACAGAGAATACGACGGCCCCGCCGCCCTGGCTTTTGCGGTAATCGCCATGCTGGCGGTCAATCCTTACTGTATCAGTTCCGTCAGCTTCCAACTGTCTGTCGCCAGCGTTTCGGGGATTTTCCTGTTTTCACCGGGGATTCGTGAAAAGCTCACATCAAAAACAGAGGGCAAAAAAGGGAAAAAGTACGCGCTGCTTCGGAAACTGGCTGCCGGAATCGCGGTGACGCTTGGCGCGCAGGTTTTAACCATCCCGCTTTGCGCCTGCTATTTTGGGATGGTCAGTCTGGTAGGTGCTGTCACCAATCTGCTGGTGCTTTGGGCTGTCAGCCTGATCTTCTGCCTGCTGGTCGCGGCCTGTGTGCTGGCACTGATCTGGGGACCTTTCGCGGGGATCGTTGGCGCAGTTGCGGGAATTTTCATCCGCTATGTCCTGCTGGCGGCGAAAATCATGGCGGCGTTTCCGCTGGCGGCGGTGTACACAGTCAGCCCTTACATTATCATCTGGCTGTTTTTCGTGTACCTATTGCTTCTGATTTATTTATTGGGCAGAAAAATGGCGGTTTCCTTTGTTTGTTGCGCTGTTTTGTCGCTGTGCATCGCACTGATGGCCTCCTGGTTTGAACCGTCTACCTCGGATGTACGCTTTTCGATGCTTGACGTGGGGCAGGGGCAATGCCTTCTGCTCCAATCCAAGGGCAGAATCTACATGGTGGATTGCGGCGGCGACAGTGACAGCCAATGTGCCGATGCTGCGGCGGAAATGCTTCTGAGCCAAGGGTATTCTCATATCGATGGGTTAATCCTGACGCACACAGACCGGGATCACGCCGGAGGTGCCGAAAACTTTCTGTCAAGAATTCGAACCGACCTGCTGATTCTGCCGGAACCGGCAGAATCGATGGCTGTCCCGGAACGAACGAAGATTGTCGTTGCTTCTCAGGACCTTCAGATCACGGATGCGAACATCACGATTTCCGTGTTTGCGCCGGTGTTTCGCGGCGAAGAGAATGAAATGAGCCTGTGCGTCTTGTTTGATACGGAAAAATGTGATATACTCATCACCGGAGACAGAAATGCGTTCGGGGAGAGGTCCCTTTTACGCCACGCGGATATCCCGGACGTGGATATTCTGGTGGCCGGGCATCACGGCTCCCGGTATTCTACCTGCGAGGAACTGCTCAGCGCGGCCCGCCCTGAATTTGTTTGTATCAGTGCAGGTGAGGATAACCCCTACGGGCATCCGGCACCGGAGGTGCTGGATCGTCTTTCGGATTTCGGCTGCACCGTATTCCGTACGGACCAGCAGGGAACGATTACCATCAGGAGGTAAACCATGGCTAAAAAACAGCCCACAGACAGCGGAATCACCGAACTAAAAATGGCACTGAAGCAGAAAGCTCTGGGACGGCTGTACTTTTTCCACGGAGAGGAGACATTCCTTCTGCATCATTATCTGGAGCAGATGAAAAAGCTGCTGCTGGATCCGCTGACGGAGTCCTTCAACTTCCACCGCCTGAACAGTGAGACCTTTGAACTCCGGGCCTTCGCGGACGCTGTGGAGAATCTGCCTATGATGGCGGAAGCTACCCTTGTCCAAATTGACGATGTGGATATTTTCAAGCTGAATGAATCAGATCGGGAGAAAACAGCGGAAATCCTCCGGGATATTCCCAATTACTGTACGGTGGTTTTTACCTATATCACCACCGCTTGGAAGCCGGACAAGCGATTTAAGAAGCTGTGGGATGCGGTGGACAGCTGCGGCCTTGTCGTAGAGTTTGCAAAACAGGATCAAAGAGATCTGATCGCCTGGGTAACACGCCACTTTGCGGCAAACAAAAAGCGCATCTCCACCGACCTGTGCGCCTACCTCATTGATATCACAGGCGGAACCATGACCGCCCTGAGCGGTGAAATCGATAAAATCTGCGCCTATTCCGGGACGGAGGAAATCAAAAAAAGCGATATTGACGCGGTAACGGAGCCGGTATTGGACGCGGTCGTTTTCCAGATGACCGACCAGCTCAGCGCCGGGCGGTACGACCAGGCCATGCAGAAATTGCAGCAGCTTCTGAAAATGCAGCAGGAGCCGCTGGCAATTCTGGGGGCGGTGGGTGGACACTATCGCCGAATCAGCGCCGCCCGAACGCTGCTGGATAACGGAAAGAGCGCCTTTGACTTGCAGAAGCTCTGCGGCATCCCGGACTACCCTGCCAGAAAAACCATGGAGGCGGCCCGCCGGTGCAGCCCAAATTTCTGCCGCGCCGCGGCTCAGCTGGTGCTGGAAACGGATTACCGTATGAAAACCTCCTTTGACGAACCGGAGCGCCTGCTGGAACTGCTGATTCTGCGGCTGGCGCAGGAGGCAAAGAATGCTTAGAATCAAGGAAGCTATCGTGGTGGAGGGCCGCTACGATAAAAACACCCTGTCCCAGATCGTAGACGCCCCCATTCTGGAAACCTCCGGCTTTGGCATTTTTAAGGATCGGGAGCAGATGTCTCTCCTGCGCCGGGTAGCGGAGCGGCGGGGTTTGATTGTGTTCACCGATTCCGACGGCGCTGGCTTCGTGATTCGTAATCACATAAAAAACGCCATTCCCGGAAAATACCTGAAGCATGCCTACATTCCGGATGTTTACGGAAAAGAGAAGCGAAAGGCTGCTCCCGGAAAAGAGGGCAAGCTGGGCGTGGAAGGCCTGCCGCCGGAAACCCTGTTGGAAGCTTTGCGCAGGGCGGGAGCGACCATAGAAGGGGAGGATTCCCCGGGAAACAAGGGCATCACCAAGCAAGACCTGATGGCCCGCGGCCTGTCCGGTGGGGCAAATGCGGGGGCAAAGCGGCAGCTTTTGCTTAAAAAGCTGGGCCTGCCGGAGCGCATGAGCGCCAACGCCATGCTTCAGGCGCTGAACCTTCTGTACACCCCGGAGGAGCTGGATTTGATTTTGGAATCCTTGTGACGGAAATAATGGAGAAAAACCATGGTAGATATACAAGTAACGAATCTGACAAAATTCTTCGTCATCGGCGAAAATCTTCTGGAAAACCTGACCTTTGAGATTCAGGAAGGGGAGTGCGTCGCCATTCTGGGCCGCAACGGCTGCGGCAAGACCACGCTTTTTAACATTCTCACCGGTCAGATGGACTACGATTCCGGCGAGGTCTATGTGAACCCCAACAAAAAGCTGGGCCTGATCTCTCAGATACCCCGGTTCCCGGAGGGGTTTACCGTGGAGGATGTGCTGCGCTCTGCCTATGCGGATATTCTGCGGGTGCGTCAGAAAATGGAGCTGCTGGAATGCGAAATGGCAAACGGCGCCACAGACGCCCAGCTCCGGGAGTACGATGCCCTGACCAATCGCTTTCAAACCGGCGGCGGATACGATATGGACGTAGAGGTGGACAAAATCTGCAACGGCCTTGGCATTACGCCTGAGCAGCGGTGCCAGGATTTTGACAGCCTGTCCGGCGGCGAGAAAACCCGGGTCAATCTGGCCCGGCTTCTGCTGGAAAAAACGGACATTCTGCTGCTGGACGAGCCGACAAACCACCTGGACCTGAACAGCGTGGAATGGCTGGAACAGTATATCAATGCCTTCAAGGGCACGGTGCTGACCATTTCTCACGACCGCTATTTTATCGATCAGGTTGCCGACCGGGTCATTGAGATTACAGATGGTCACGCGGAGTTCTACTCCGGCAACTATTCTTTCTACATGGATGAAAAGCAGGCCCGGTTCGACCTGCAACTAAAGCAGTACGAACAGGAGCAGACAAAGCTCAAGCAATTGGGCTATACTGTGGAGCGGATGAAGGGCTGGGGCATCAACAATCGTACCCTGTATCGCCGGGCCATGTCCATCCAGCACCGGATGGAACGCATCCGCAAGACGGAAAAGCCCAAAAAAGAGCGAACCATGAAGGCCTCCTTTGGAGAAAAGGAGTTCTCCGGGGACATTGTGTTCAAAATGAAAAACGTCTCCAAATCCTTTGGAGATCGGACACTGTTTTCGGATGTGAACCTGACCGTGGAGGGCGGAGAACGGATCGCTCTGCTGGGCGACAATGGTACAGGCAAGACGACGTTTATCAAGTGCCTTTTAGGGGATGAGGACTGCGCCGGAAAAATTCAGTTCGGGCCCACGGTAAAAGTCGGATATCTGCCCCAGATTATCCACTTTGACCACCCGGAGCGCAGTTTGTATGACACCATGCTCTACGAGAAGAACTGCACCCCCCAGACTGCCCGGGACCGCCTCGGGGCGTTCCTGTTCCAGGGCGAAGATGTGTTCAAACAGGTGGGCAACCTCTCTGGCGGCGAGCAGTCCCGTCTGCGGCTGTGTATGCTGATGGACGAGAAGATTAACCTCCTGATTCTGGATGAGCCTACCAACCATCTGGACATCGCGTCCCGGGAGTGGGTGGAAGCCGCCATCGAGGAATTCGAGGGCGTGCTGCTGTTTGTCTCCCATGACCGCTATTTCATTGAGAAATTTGCCGAACGGATCTGGCTCTTGGAGGACGGAACCATCCGGGACTTCCCCTGTGGGTATCAGAAATATCGCTCCATTCTGGAGCACGAAGCGGCGGCGAAGCCCGTCATCACCGCCGCTCCCAAGCCAAAAAAGGAAAAACCCAAGGGCGGCACCAAGGATACGGATAAGCTGGTTCGCCGTCTGGAGCGGGAAATTGAGAAGCAGGAAGCGCTGATTGCGGAATTGGAAGGGAAAATTGAAGCCGCTGCCGCCGACTATCAGGAACTGACCCGGCTGCTGGGAGAAAAGGAAGACGCGGAAGCGGTGCTGATGGATCTGATGGAGCAGTGGGATGCGGCGCAGGAGTGAACGATATGAAACACCAGGGTACGAAAACAATCGAAACCTCAAGGCTGATTCTGCGGCGGTTTACGCTGGAGGACGCGCCTGCCATGTACCGCAACTGGGCTTCTGACCCGGAAGTGACAAAATTCCTGACCTGGCCCACCCACGCAAGTGAAGAAGTCAGCCGGCAGGTTTTGCTTGACTGGACAGGGCAGTATGAAGAGAATGCCTTTTATCAGTGGGCCATTGTTCCGAAGAAGTTCGGGGAACCCGTTGGCTCTATCGGTGTGGTTCGGCTGAATGAATTGGCACAGCTTGTGCATATCGGCTACTGCATCGGCGCAAACTGGTGGCATCAGGGCATCACCTCCGAGGCTATGAAAGCGGTAATGGACTACTTCTTCGATGAAGTCGGTGTGAACCGGGTGGAATCGAGACACGATCCCCGCAATCCCAACTCCGGCGCCGTCATGCGCAAGTGCGGCATGAAATTTGAGGGTACCTTGCGCCAGTCCGATTGGAATAATCAAGGGATTTGTGACGTCAGTTGGTATGGTTTACTGGCATCTGAACGATTACGCACCAAAAAGGGTGGTTGACACACGTTATAGAAATGCATATAATAGATGACATATGACAAAAAAGGAGAGAACAAAAATGAGTTCTTGTAATGGAAATTGCTCTTCCTGCGGTTCCGATTGTGCGGATCGTCAGGCGGAAAGCCTGCTGGCGGAGTTGAACCCTAAATCCAGCGTAAAAAAGGTCATCGCTGTGATTTCCGGCAAGGGCGGCGTGGGCAAGTCCACCGTCACCGCCATGCTGGCTGTGGCCATGGCCCGGCAGGGGAAACGGGTCGCTGTACTGGACGCCGACATCACCGGCCCGTCCGCACCCACTGCCTTCGGCGTCAACGAGTGCCAGGGCGCCAATGAGGACGGCCTGTTCCCGGCTTTGACCCGCAGCGGTATTCAGGTTATGTCCATCAATCTGCTGCTGGACAACCCCGCTGATCCCGTTGTATGGCGTGGCCCTGTCATTGCCGGGGCTGTTAAGCAGTTCTGGACGGACGTAATCTGGGAGAACGTGGACTATATGTTCGTGGACATGCCTCCCGGAACCGGTGATGTGCCCCTGACCGTGTTCCAGAGTCTGCCCATCGATGGCGTGGTCATCGTTACCACCCCACAGGATCTGGTGTCCATGATTGTCGCCAAGGCGGTCAAGATGGCGAATATGATGCACGTTCCCGTGCTTGGCTTCGTGGAGAACTATTCCTATCTGGAGTGCCCGGACTGCGGCAGGAAGATTGAGGTATTCGGCAAGTCCCATATCAATGAGATTGCGGCGAAGTTCGAGTTGCCCGTGCTTGCAAAGCTGCCCATCGACCCGTTGGTGGCGGAAGCTTATGACAACGGCCTGATGGAAACCGTAAACACCGATGCAGTCAGCGGCGTGATTGATGCGGTGATGAAAGCGTAAAGAAATGGAAAACCCGGCAAAAGCCGGGTTTTCTTTGTGATAATGCGAAATAACAGTAGCTTTCCCAGGGAAAATGTGCTACAATACCCCGAGAGTATTGAAAGATCCAGGAAAGGGAGAACAACATTGGAAACGAATGAGAACACCGGCTTTCAGACAAAGGACTACTGGTATGACCTGCCGGAAGAATTGATTGCCCAGACCCCGCTGCAAAAGCGGGACGCCTCCCGGCTGATGGTGCTGAACCGGGAAACGGGTGAGATCAGCCATAAAAATTTTTACGACATTGTGGAGTATCTGAACCCCGGTGACTGTTTGGTGATGAACGATTCTCGGGTACTGCCCGCAAGACTTTTGGGCCACCGGCCCACCGGCGGCGCGGTGGAGGTGCTGCTTCTGCGTGATTTGGGAAACAACTGCTGGGAGTGCCTGTGCAAGCCGGGCCGGAAAATGCTCCCCGGCAATGAGGTCACCTTTGGTGACGGCGAATTAAAGGCAGTTGTCCGGGAAGTCCGGGAGGATGGCAACCGGGTGGTCGAATTTTTCTATGAGGGTATTTTTTTGGAAGTTCTGGAGCGCCTTGGAAAGATGCCCCTGCCGCCCTATATCAAGGCGGAGCTTGACGATCAGGAACGCTACCAAACAGTGTATTCCCGGGAGGTCGGTTCCGCAGCCGCCCCCACTGCCGGGCTTCACTTTACCAATGAACTGCTGGAAAAGGTCCGGGCCAAGGGTGTTAAGACGGCTTTCGTTACGCTGCACGTAGGGCTTGGTACTTTCCGCCCTGTAAAGGCAGACAATATTCTGGAGCACCATATGCATTCTGAGCTGTGTATGATGAGCGAAGAAACTGCCAACATTCTCAACGAGACGAAGAAAAATGGCGGACGAGTAATCTGCGTGGGTACAACTTCCTGCCGGACGTTGGAATCTCTGGTGGGAGAGGACGGAACCTTCGCCGCCGGTTCCAAATGGACGGATATTTTCATTTATCCCGGCTACACCTTCAAGGCCATGGACGGCCTGATCACCAATTTCCACCTGCCGGAAAGTACGCTTATCATGCTTGTTTCCGCCTTTGCAGGACGGGAACGGGTATTGAACGCCTATGCTGAGGCCGTCCGGGAGCGATACCGCTTCTTCAGCTTTGGCGACGCCATGTGCATTTTATGAGGTGACTATGTTTGAACTGAAAAAGACGGAAGGAAAGGCCCGGCGGGGGGAATTCACCTGCGCCCATGGCACGGTCCAGACACCGGTATTTATGAATGTGGGCACGCAGGGCGCCATCAAGGGTGCGCTGAGCGCGGAAGACCTGAAGAACATTGGCTGTCAGGTGGAACTGTCCAATACCTACCATCTGCATCTGCGGCCTACGGACAAGGTTGTCCGCGAAATGGGGGGCCTGCATAAATTCATGACCTGGGACGGCCCGATTCTGACGGATTCCGGCGGCTTTCAGGTGTTCAGCCTGTCCTCACTGCGAAAAATCAAAGAAGAGGGGGTTTATTTCGCCTCCCACATCGATGGACACAAGATTTTCATGGGCCCGGAGGAGAGTATGCAGATTCAGTCCAATCTGGGCAGCGACATCTGCATGGCCTTTGACGAGTGCATTGAAAACCCCTCTCCCCGTGACTATGTACAGCAGAGTGTGGACAGAACCTACCGCTGGCTGGTTCGCTGCAAGGCAGAGAACGCCCGACTGAACAGCCTGCCGGACACGGTGAACCCGCAGCAGATGCTGTGGGGCATCAATCAGGGCGGCACCTACGCAGATATCCGGGTGGAGCATATGAAGCGTATCGCTGATTTGGATTTGCCCGGCTATGCCATCGGCGGACTCGCGGTAGGGGAGACGGCTCAGGAAATGTACGACATCATCGAAGCTGTGGAGCCCTATATGCCAAAGGAAAAAACCCGGTATCTGATGGGCGTGGGAACACCCACCAATATTATCGAAGCGGTGGCCCGAGGTGTGGACTTTTTCGACTGCGTTATGCCGGCCCGAAATGCACGGCATGCCCGCTTGAATACCTGGGAGGGCGCAATCAATCTGAAAAATGCCAAATATATGACAGATGAGCGACCCATCGACCCCCAGTGCGATTGCCCGGTATGCCGCCGGTTCAGCCGGGCGTATATCCGCCATCTTTTCATCGCTGAAGAAATGCTTGCCATGCGCCTTGCGGTGATGCACAATCTGTATTTCTACAACAAGCTGATGGAGAGAATTCGTCAGACTCTGGACGCGGGTACCTTCGCGCAGTTCCGGGCTGAATATTCCGAGAAATTGGCAAGAAGAATCTAAAGTTGCCCTTGCTTTTTACGGGAACGATGATATAATAGAGTCAATATTAAAAACGAAGGAGTTTTTTTAATGAATTTTCTGACTTCAACCAGTGCAGGTGCCGGCATGGGCAGCACCCTGATTATGATGGTGCTGATGATTGCCATCTTCTACTTCATGCTGATCCGTCCTGAGAACAAGCGCAAGAAGGAAGCGGAGCAGATGCGCGCCGCTGTCAAGAAGGGTGATAAGATCACCACCATCGGCGGTATCACCGGTACGGTCGTGGATGTTAAGGAGTCCCGGATTGTTTTGGAGACCGGTGCGGATCAGGTTCGCATTGAGTTCGAGAAGTGGGCAATTTCCTCCAACGAAACCGCTGCTGAGAACGCAAGAGAGGAAGCTAAGAAAGCGCAGGAGGCCAAGGCTAAGGCTAAGGCGGCCAAGAAGGCTGAAAAAAAGCAGTAATGGAAAGCTAATAAGGGCGCCAGACGAATTGTCTGACGCCCTTATCTCATGGATTCTCCGGGTAAAATGTAAGCGGCTGATCGTAAACGGAATGACCGGTCTCCAAAACCTCTCCCTCCACGGTGATGGTAATGGCATCGGCCTGGTAGGCAGTCAGGAAGGTGTTCACCACACTGCCCATCAGCACATATTCCCCAGCGGTACCCATGGGCAGAAGGGACTGCCTCAGAGCGTCATTGAAGTCTGCTTCCAGTGTGGCTTTTCCTGTATCAGTAGACACTTCCATGACAGTGCTGACGCTGGTATCTTCAGCCAGCACACCGACATTGACCAGCTGCTGGATAATGACAGCGTCCGTTATGGCGGGAACTGCGATATCCGTTTTGACAAAGCCATCCGCATTCTCGTTGGGTGAGAATACGGTCAGAATTTCCAGCGGCGCTGTGGTTTCCACCGCAGCGGTGGGGGCAGAAGTGGTACTGCCGCAACCGGTGAGCAGCAGGCAGCCGAGCAGAATCAACGGCAGTGCTTTTTTCATGACAGAAAATCTCCTTACAAGAAACCCAAACAAGTGCATATGCTTCAGGTCATAATGCGGGGCTTCCGAATGGGAAGCCCCGCTGTAACAGCCTTTAATCAAGCGAAACGTAATCCATGCAGATCCAGCCAGTACTGATCTCACCCCAAGTAGTGCCATCAACAGTTTTCTGAGAAAGGATGGTCACCTTGGTGCCATATTTCAGAGATCCGACTACATCATAATTCGTACCCGCGCCGCTGCGCACACGCAGACCGCTTTCGGTGGTAACGGTTGCCTTCTGACCATCAGAGGAATCGGAACTGCCACTATTGGAAGAACCGGTATCCACATAGGCCATGCTGATCCAACCCTTGTTGGTGCAGCCCCAAGTCACGCCGTCGTAGGTAAACTGCTCCAGAATGGTTACGCTGTCGCCCTCGGCGTAGGAACCCACGGAATCGTAGCCCTTGCCGGGACCGCTGCGAATGTTCAGACCGCCGCCTGCGGTGATGGTGCCCTTGGCGGTGTTAGAGCCGGTGGTACCGTCCTGATAGACGTAGTTCAGGCTGATCCAGCCCTTGCTGGTACGGCCCCAATCGCCGCTCTTTTCGAGAATTTCCACTCGCGCGCCATAGGAGTAGCTGCCGAGGCTGTCACTGTCCTTGGTGGCGCTTGCACGGATGTTCAGCTGCTTGGCGGTGACAATTCCCCGGAACTGGACGGTGGTGCTGCCGTTGCCGGTGCTGGCAGCGGTGTTGCTGCCGGAAGTGTTATTGCCGGTGGTACCAGTGGGAGTCTGGGCGGTAGAGCCGCTGGTGTTCACGTATTCCATCGTGATCCAGCCCTTATTGGTGCGGCCCCAGCCATTCTTGGTCTCCAGAATGGTCACCACATCACCCTTGTTGTAGGAACCCTGCACATTGCCGTCAGGTTCGCTGCGGATGTTCAGGTTATTCACAGTGACAACGCCCTTGATGTTCAGGGTGTCTGTTTCGCCGGAGGTAGGCTCCGTAGCGGTATTTTCTCCAGCGGGGGTACTGGTATCACCGCCGGTAGGCATCTGACTGGGAATGTCCATCTCTACATAGTCCATGACGATCCAGCCTGCTTCGGGGGAAATGATGTAGGCCCAGTTGATACCGGTAACTTCCTCACGGCGGCTGATCTCCACCTTGTCACCGGCGTCCAGCGTGCCAACAATCGTGGCTTCCGTGCTGGGCGAGCTGCGAATATTTATCTGACTGGTTACAGTTGCGGTATTTTCATTGACGGCCTCGGTTGCTTCGGTGGTGGGGGCCTCGGTTTCTGTAGGCGCTGAGGTATCCGACAGGCTGATGCCGGGGGTCTGAGGGGTTGTATCCGCAGGCTCCGCTGTATCTTTCTTCATACAGCCGGTAAACAGCGTTGCGGTGAGAGTCGTAGCAAGAATCAGGCTCAATGGTTTCCTGAGGTTGTACTGATCGGAGAAATTCATGTGGTTACCTCACTTTCGTCTCATTTCTCGACACTATTATAGCGAACAAGGTGGGCTTTTGTCAATAGCGTAAGAATATCTTAAATATTTTCCAAGGAAGATTATGGAATAGAGACAGCCAATACTTGACAATAGTATGGTTTCAGTGGTACAATAACCCGGAACTAAATACCGCTGTGAACGGAAAGAGTACCATTTTCACCCATTCAGAGAATTCAGGCCATCGGCTGTAAGCCTGGGTATGTGTTGGAAATGGGAATGTGCGTCCGGGAGCGGATTGTAATAATAAGTGAGAAATAAGAGTGGAACCGCGGCAACGACCGCCTCTTGTACATAGGTACAGGGGGCGTTTTTCTATTTTACAACCTTCGTATTTCTTAAAACATTCTGATAGGAGGAACTACTATGTATCTATACAATTCACTGTCCCACAAGAAGGAACTGTTCGTTCCCAACCACCCCGACATTGTGAAAATGTACACATGCGGCCCAACGGTGTACCACTATGCCCACATCGGCAACTTGCGTACCTACATCATGGAGGATGTGCTGGAAAAGGCACTGCGCTATAATGGCTACAACGTCAAGCGGGTGATGAACATCACCGATGTGGGTCACCTGGCTTCTGACGCGGACACCGGCGAGGACAAGATGCTCAAGGGCGCCCGCCGGGAGCACAAAACCGTTATGGAGATTGCCAAGTTTTACACCGATGCTTTTTTTGCTGATTGTGATAAACTGAACATCAAACGGCCCGATGTGGTGGAGCCTGCCACTAACTGCATCCCGGAGTATATTCATATGGTGCAGACCCTGCTGGACAAGGGAAAGGCGTATGTTTCCGGCGGCAACGTGTACTTTGACACTTCTACGCTGGAACAGTATTATGTATTCAACGACCATGACGAGGAAGATCTGGCTGTCGGCGTCCGGGAGGGCGTGGAAGAGGACGTAAACAAGCGGAACAAAAATGATTTTGTCCTTTGGTTTACCAAGTCCAAGTTTGAGGATCAGGCCCTCAAGTGGGACTCTCCCTGGGGTGTTGGCTATCCTGGCTGGCACATCGAGTGCTCCTGCATTTCCATGAAGCATCTTGGTGAGGATTTGGATATTCACTGCGGCGGCATCGATAACGCCTTCCCTCATCATACCAACGAGATCGCCCAGTCCGAAAGCTATCTGGGCCATAAGTGGTGCAACTACTGGTTCCATGTCCACCATCTGAATACCGATACTGGTAAAATGTCTAAGTCCAAGGGAGAATTTCTGACAGTCTCCCTGCTGGAACAGAAGGGCTACGACCCCATGGCCTATCGGCTGTTCTGCCTGCAGAGCCACTATCGGCGGAATCTGGTGTTCTCCTGGGAGAACCTTGATAACGCCGTAACGGCCTACGATAAACTGGTTGCAAAGATCGCAACACTGAAAAATGACGGCGATGTAGATTCGGATGCCTTCAACAAACTGAAGGAGCGCTTTGTAAATGCACTGAATGCGGATCTGAACACCTCTGTGGCGGTGACGGCTCTGTACGATGTACTGAAGGCCAAGTGCAGCGATGCCACCAAGCTGGCGCTGATCGCAGACTTCGATCAGGTGCTGTCTCTGAATCTGCTGTCTGCGGCGGAGAAACTGAATAAAGCGAAGGCGGCGGAGGAGGCGGCTAACGCCGATCCTGAAATCGACGCATTGGTTGCCGCCCGTACGGAGGCCAAGAAGGCCAAAAACTTTGCCGAAGCCGACCGGATTCGTGATGAACTGAAGGCCAGAGGCATTGAGATCATCGATACCCCTCAGGGCACCAAGTGGAGAAAAGTATGAAGCTGCTGATTTTAGATGGCAACAGTGTGATTAACCGGGCCTATTTCGGTGTTCGCCCCCTGACAACCCGGGACGGCCTGTACACCCACGCCATTTACGGCTTTCTGAACATTTTGGAGCGGATGGAGAAGGAGGAGCAGCCGGAGGCCATTGCGGTGGCCTTCGACCTCCATGGGCCTACCTTCCGCCATCTGAAATATGAGGGCTATAAGGCGAACCGCCACGGTATGCCGGAGGAGCTGGCCCAGCAAATGCCCATTATGAAGGATGTGCTCCGGGCCATGAACATCCCCATTTATGAGTGTCAGGGCTGGGAAGCCGACGATGTCATTGGTACGGCGGCGAAAATCTGCTCAAATCAGGGCTGGGAGTGCGTTATCGTCACCGGCGACCGGGATTCCTTGCAGCTAATTGACGGAAATGTTCATGTGAAGCTGGTAATCTCCAAGCCGGGGCAGACCACGGCGACCCTGTATACGGAGGAAGTGTTCCGGGAGGAATACGGTTTTGAGCCGAAGAAGTTGATTGATCTGAAAGCGCTGATGGGGGATTCCTCCGACAATATTCCCGGCGTCGGCGGCATCGGCCCCAAGACCGCCAAGGAGTTGCTGGCGAAATTCGGAAGTCTGGACGGTGTGTACGCCCATCTCGACGACCCATCCATCCGTCCAAAGCTGCGGGAAAAGCTGGAAAAGGACAGGGAACAGGCCTATCTTTCCTATGATCTGGCCACCATCCGTCCGGAAGCGCCTGTGGAGTTCGCCCCGCAGGATGCCATTGTCCAGCCCTATAACCGCCCGGAGTTATATAAACTGTTTCAGAAGCTGGAATTTGTGCGCCTGATTGACAAATACGGCCTTCGCGGGGCGGCGGAGGAAGTGCCCCGGCAGGAGACTGCTGTCAAGGCACTGCCGAGGGTGGACGCCATGCCTGCGGACGTAACGGAGTGCGCCCTGTACCTGGCGGAGGACGGAAGTCTGGGCATCGCGTGGGAGGGTGGCGTATGCGCATTTACCCCCATGGAGCTGACAATGCAGGGCCTTGCCCTTACGGATAAAAAGCTGATTCTCCATGACAGTAAAACCACCTTCCACCGGTTGGACGGGCTGGGGATTGGCAGCGGACAGTGCGTTTTCGACACGGCCCTTGCCGCCTATGACCTGAACCCTTCTCAATCGGATTATCCCGTCTCCAAGCTGGCGACGAATTTCCTCGGAACCTCCGTGGAGGATGGAGACGCCGCCTCCTGTGCCGAGGCTCTGTGGCAGCTTCGCCCTGTTTTGACAGGGGAACTGGAAAAGAGCGGCATGACGTCCCTGTATCGGGATATAGAACTACCCTTGTGTGATGTGCTGTGCCATATGGAGAACCGGGGTATCCGGATTGACCGTAACCAGCTGGAACAGTTCGGTCAAATGCTGTCCCAGCGCATTGCTGCCTGTGAAGAATTGATTTTCTCCTATTCAGGGGGAACCTTTAATATCAATTCCCCAAAACAATTGGGGGAGGTCCTCTTTGAGAAACTGGGCCTGCCGCCTTCCAAGAAGACACAAAAGGGTTATTCCACAAACGCGGAGGTGTTGGAAAAGCTGAAGGATAAGCACCCCATCATTCCCGCCATCGTGGATTACCGGATGCTGACCAAGCTGAAATCCACCTACGCTGACGGCCTGCTGAAGGAAATTGGCGAGGACGGACGGGTGCACACAACCTTCCAGAATCTGGTAACTGCCACCGGACGGCTGTCCTCTACGGAGCCAAACCTGCAAAATATCCCGGTTAGAACGGATTTGGGAGCAGAGATTCGAAAAATGTTCGTGCCGGAGCCGGGCTGCGTGCTGGTTGACGCGGACTATAGTCAGATTGAACTGCGTGTGCTGGCCCATATTGCCGATGACAAGGCGATGCAGAAGGCCTTCTGCGACCGGGTGGACATTCACACCGCAACAGCCTCTCAGGTCTTTGGCGTTCCCGTGGAGGAAGTGACGCCCCTGCAGCGCCGTCACGCAAAGGCGGTGAACTTCGGTATCGTCTACGGTATCAGCGAATTCTCCCTTGCGGAGGATATCGGCGTATCCCGCTATGAGGCCCGGGAGTATATCGACAACTATCTGGCGAACTATTCCGGTGTCCGTGCTTATATGAAACAGGTGGTGGCGGATGCCCGTGAGACCGGATACACCCAGACCCTCTACGGCCGCCGCCGGTATGTGCCGGAGCTGAAAAGCAGCAACTTTAATGTCCGCAGCGGCGCGGAGCGTATTACGCTGAACACCCCCATTCAGGGCACGGCGGCGGATATCATCAAGCTGGCCATGATTCGGGTGGAGAACGCGCTGAAGGAGAACTACCCGGAAGCAAAGCTTCTGCTTCAGGTCCATGACGAATTGATCGTGGAATGTCCGGAGGGACAGGCCGAAGCGGTTGCCGCGCTGGTCAGCCGGGAGATGGAGGGCGTTGCCCAGCTGAAGGTGCCGCTGACGGCGGAAGCCCACTTCGGAAAGAGCTGGTACGATGCAAAATGAAGATGATACCCATGAACGAAAGCCATGTGGCGCAGGTCGCGGCGCTGGAAAAACTGTGCTTTTCCGATCCGTGGAGCGAAACCAGCATAGCTTCTGAACTGGAAAACCCCTTGTCCCTGTGGCTCATCGCCGAGGAGGATGGGGCCGTCTGCGGCTATGTCGGCTCCCAGACGGTGCTGGACGAGACGGATATGATGAACATTGCCGTCCGCCCGGACTGCCGCCGGAAAGGCATTGCCGCCGCTCTGATTGCAGAGTTGGTCAGCCGGCTGAAGGCACGGGGAAGCCGCATTCTGCGGCTGGAAGTCCGGGAATCCAATCTCCCCGCCATAGCGCTGTATAAAGCGATGGGCTTCACCCAGCTGGGCCTTCGGAAAAACTATTACAGAAATCCCAAAGAAAACGCCCTGATTCTGGGAAAGGAGTGGGAAATTTGAACATTCTTTCGGTAGAATCCTCCTGCGATGAAACCGCCGTCGCCATCGTCAGGGATGGACGGCAGGTGCTGACGGACTGCATCGCCTCTCAGGTGGACCTGCACCGGATTTACGGCGGCGTAGTGCCGGAGATCGCCTCCCGGAAGCACATTGAAGCGATTTACGGTCTGGCTGAGCAAGCGCTGCGCGAAACCGGCCTGACCCGGCGGGACATTGACGCAGTTGCCGTGACCTATGCCCCCGGCCTTATCGGCGCGGTGCTGGTGGGTGTGAACTTTGCCAAGGCGGCGGCGCTGGCCATGGGCAAGCCTCTGATTCCGGTGCACCATATCCGGGGCCACATCGCCGCCAATTATCTTGCCTACCCGGAATTGGAACCGCCTTTTCTGTGTCTGGTGGTGTCCGGCGGACACACTATGTTTGTGGAGGTCAAGGACTATACGGACATGCGGATTCTCGGCACGACCTTGGATGACGCGGCAGGGGAGAGCTTTGACAAGGTTGCGCGGGTGCTGGGAATGCCCTATCCCGGCGGCGCGGCCCTTGACAAGGCGGCAAAGCTGGGCGATGAAACAAAATACGTTCTTCCCCGCAGCAAGCCCGGCGAAAATCCCTACAACATGAGCTTTTCCGGTCTGAAGACCGCCGCCCTGAACCTGATTCACCATGCGGAGCAGGTGGGAGAGGAACTGGACGTGCCCAGCCTGTGCGCGGCCTTCTCCGCTGCCGTGTCCGACACGCTGGTTCCTCGGGCAGTGATGGCTATGAAAGAAACCGGCTACCGGAAAATCGCGGTTGCCGGCGGTGTGGCAGCCAATTCCCGTATCCGCGCTGACTTGTTGGCGGCGGCGAAAGAATTGGGCGCGGAAGTCTATATGCCCCCCTTAAGCCTTTGCGGTGACAATGGCGCCATGATCGGGGCACAGGCATATTATGAATACTGTGCCGGGAATACGGCTGACATGAGCCTGAACGCCTATGCGACCAAGTCCATTCTGGGGGAAGCACTGTAAATAGGTGTGGATAAATATAAGCGCACTGGCATGGTAATTATGACGTAATTGTTAAAAGACTGTTGCAAAAGCACGGATAATATCAACATTTACGCTGTATTTTTGTGGATAGGTCTGTGGAAACTGTGCATAACATAACGTAAAAGAGAGGGCAACTCGCCCTCTCTTTTGCGTATCGTTGTTTACTTTTTCTTGAATACGATGTCTCCAATCGGCTGATTTTCCCAGTCGTAGAAATGGGCGGTCAGGGTGTCGGTGACTTCGCCCTTTCCCATGGAAATCTGGAAATACCAGTTTCCGTCATCCGCCTGTACTAAGCCGCCTCCATCATAATCCGTAAGCTCATCAAACTCCACTTTCTTAATATCATAATGCGCATCCTGATCGGTGATGGTCTCCATCCAGCGGACGCTGATGCCCAATGGCGTTTCCGTCACTGTGGCTTCTCCTACCGTCACGCCGGGAATGGCATCTGGGGTAACGGGCACAAGGATGCTTTCTTCTTCTTTTGGAGCTTCCTCCAGGGTAAAGGGCAGTTCCAGCCGTTCCACAGCTTCGCTTCCCGCCTCCAGCGCGTAAACCTGACACACCGCTTCCTCGGCAGGATCGGAACTTGTGCGGTCCGCTTCCACAAGAATGTGCATCTCGCTGGGGGAGGAATTCTCAAACTTCTGAGATTCCACAAAAATCCCCAGTCCTTCACTACGCCTGAGCGTTGCGCCCACAAGCAGCAGATTCTTCCCCTGAGACTGAGCGTAGCTTTCCAGCGTCTGATCCCCAGATAATCCGATTAAACCAATGGTGTCACTGGGCATGGCATCTGTAGGCGCGACAATGTATTGATCGCCGCCGGAGATGGTAACTGTCACCAGAATCTTGGTGCCATCACAGAGGGATTCCGTAACGCGGGCACTCCAATTCTCCTCCCGGGTCGCTTCCGTGTTCTGCGGAATGTAAGACTCCGCCGCTTCCGTGTGCTGCTGAATGTAAGGCTCCACCGCTTCCGGCAGCTCCCGGTAGGGCGTGCGGAACATCTCCCGAATCCCGAATAGATTGGCGGCATAGGCGGTGATGGCAAGGGAGAACACCAGACAGGCCGCCAAAACCAACGCAAACAATCTTCTATGCGAATGCCCCGCATTGCGATTTTCATATTTACCCATTTTTCGATTCCTTTCCGGGGAACGGCGTGGGTTCGCTTCCCGGTAAACCATGCTCTCCGCAATGAAATGGTCGTCGATGCCGCCGAGGGCCTTGGATATCAGTTTCCGATTCACGCGATCATCCCCTCACTTTGTAAGTAGCTTTGCAGCTTTTGCCGCAAACGGAAAAGACGGACGGAAGCGGTATGGGGCGTAATTCCCATGGCCTGCGCAATCTGACGGATGCCGTCCCCGTACCAGTACCGCCGCAGGAATAGGAACCGGTCGTCCCGGGACAGTTTTGTTAAGAACTGGTTGAGATACCGTGCCAATTCCTTGGCATCGTACTCCGATTCCACGGTGGACAGGGCGGGAATGGTTTCCTCCAGCTCTTCCAGTGCCGCGTCATAGAAGCTGTTTCGCTTCTCGGCGGTATTGGAATAATATCGGTTCAGGCAGATATTTCTGGCAATCCGGCAGGAGTAGGCCCCAAGGTATTTGGGACGTGTGGGTGGAATGCGGTTCCAGACCTGAAGGTATGTATCATTGGCGCATTCCTCCACATCCTGAACACTTTTCAGTATATTGGACGCCACGTTTTTGATTGCCGCTCCGTATTTGTCAATCAGCTCTGTAATTGCCTGCTCCGAGCGCTCAAAGAACAGGTCAATGATTTCGTGATCTTTCAAACACTTCACATCCTTTCCGTTTCACCTATATAGTACGGAAGCGTGGGCAAATATCTCACACCGGATAAAATAATTTTAAGAAAACCAGCGCCGGAAACGGCGCTGGCACAGTTACATGTTCACAACGTTCTGCGGCTTCCCAGCGAGGAACGCTTGGATATTCTCCACCACGGTGTCCAGCAGCCGCTGACGGCTCTCCACCGGCGCCCAGGCCATATGGGGCGTGATGATGCAGTTCTTGCAGGAAAGCAGGGGACAGTTCGCGTCCATAGGCTCGTGGCACACCACGTCAACGGCGGCAGAGCGGAGCTTGCCGGAATTCAGGGCGTCGGCAAGAGCCTGCTCGTCTACCAGCGGCCCGCGGGAGGTGTTGATGAGCATGGCCCCGTCCTTCATTTTTGCAATGGATTCCGCGTTGATAATTTTCTCCGTCTCCGGGAACAGGGGACAGTGCAGGGAAACGATATCTGCCTGAGAGAGCAGGGTGTCCAAATCCACATACGCAGCAATCTGGCGTCCCTCTTCGCTTTGGGAGCGATTATAGGCAATGACATTCATGCCAAATGCTTTTGCCAGTCTGCCCACGGCTTTCCCGATGCTGCCAAAGCCGATGATGCCCAATGTTTTGCCCACAAGCTCTGTCTGCGGTGTCAGCCAGTAGGTGAAGCAATTTGCGTTGACCCAGCCCCCGGTGTGAACATCGTGGTTGTGGAGTCCCACCCGGTGGCAAAGCTCCAGAATCAGGGCCATGGTGAACTGGGCCACGGCCGCCGTGCCATAGGTGGGAACATTGGTTACGGGGATACCACGCTTGGCGCAGGCGGCGCAGTCCACGACGTTATAGCCCGTTGCCTGCACGCAGATCAGGCGGATATTGGGGCAGTGGGCCAGCAGATTTTCGGTGATGTGCACCTTGTTCACCAGAACAATCTCGCTGTCGCCGATGCGTTCGATGGCTTCTTCTTCGGAATTTGTTCGATCATAGATGGTCAGCTCACCGAACTGGCGCAGACAGTCGTAGGACAGGTCGCCGGGGTTCAGCGCGTGTCCGTCAAGAATCACAATTTTCATGGTTGACCTCCTTGAAATGGGGCGTATTTTTTGATAGGATAAGGCAAAGGAGAGATTTGCATGGAACTACTGTATGTGGACGAGGCCGTGGTAGTGTGCATAAAACCCGCCCGGGTGCTGTCCACGGATGA
>JALFAD010000014.1 GCA_022772525.1 Clostridiales bacterium | reverse complement strand
AATTTAGCGGATTAAGACCTTCCCCCTTCGGGGGAAGGTGGCACGGCGTAAGCCGTGACGGATGAGGGGTCTCCCGGAAGAAGAATTGGCCTGTTTTCCCCTCATCAGTCAGAAATCAAAGATTTCTGCCAGCTTCCCCCCCAGGGGGAAGCTTAGTTAGCGAAAGCGCAATATTGTTAATTAGCAGCACCAGAAAACGATACCGAGCATAGCCCAATGGTGTACCGACACCACACCAGCCTTTGCACGCATTGGCTGGCCGCCCTGCGGCCTACCGGGCGGTTGCCGGCAGGGAGGATTCCGTGGGCATGGTGGAAACCGAGGGCGGGGTAGAGGGCGTGGTGGATTTTACGGTCTTTTCCGGCATTTTGAAGCCCCGAATCTGCCCGTTCGGCGCGGAATCCGTCACGTCTCCGCCGATGATTTCGTTTTTGTAGATCAGCAGCGTGGCGTACACCGGCTCTGTGGCCCCGGGGTAGTTGCCAACCTTGTAGACGTAGCGCATGACCTTTTTGCCGGCGAATTTGCTCAGGTCGTATCCCTGACTTTTTTGCAGATTGTTGTACCGCTCAAACACCGGACTGCTTTCACTGGGAATTTTTACCTGACTGGACTCCACCGGAGAAGTGGTGACTTCCCAGCCGAAGTCCGTGAGAAACTTCACCCGCGCGTCGTTGCTGGAAGCGGCGGGGGCGGAGGTCTGGGCGCTTTTGTTCCCGCCCAGCAGGGCGATCAGCGCCAGAATCAGAGCTGCCACCGCCGCCAGAGCCAGCAGTACTTTTTTCAGATTGACCTTCGCGGTCATAACCATCATAATGATCCCTCCCGGTATGCTGTGTGCTAAAGCCTATGAAGGGTTCCTGGGAGATAGAACGGAGGAACCATGGACAGATTGGACAAATTTCTGTGCGACAGCGGCGCGGGCACCCGCTCGCAGGTAAAGGCGATCCTGAAAGCGGGCCGGGTAATGGTGGACGGCGCTGTGGAAAAGGACGGAAGCCGAAAAATTGACCCCCAAATTCAGACGGTCGCACTGGACGGGGAAGCCCTTGGCGGCAAACGCCGCCTTGTGGTCATGCTGAACAAACCGACGGGCTTTGTGACCGCTACAGAGGATGCCCGGCAGAAAACGGTGATGGAGCTGCTTCCAAAGCAGTGGGCGCATCTGGACTTAAAGCCCGTGGGGCGGCTGGATAAGGACACCGAGGGGCTGCTGCTGTTTACCAACGATGGGAGACTCCTTCATCGGCTGATTTCCCCGAAGCAGGCGGTGCCCAAGGTCTACTACGCCCGGCACGCGGGACAGGCAGGGACGGCGGACGTGACCGCGTTTGCGGAGGGGCTGACCCTGGGGGACGGAACCGTGTGCCTCCCGGCGGTTTTGCAGCCGCTGGGGCCGGGGGAGAGCCTGATTACCGTCTGCGAGGGAAAATACCATCAGGTGCGGCGGATGATGGCCGCCCGGAATATGACCGTGACCTATCTCGAGCGGCGGCAGGAGGGGCCGCTTTCTCTGGAGGGCCTTCCCAGAGGCCAGGCCCGGGAGCTGCTGCCGGAGGAGCTTCTGGCGCTGGAGAGCCAATCGTATTTGTAGGCCGGATGCCCGGCGGCGGTCAATTTGCTGGTGGTTTTGGCCTGCATGGCTGGCAGGATTTGGCAGTAGTTGGTATAATACCTAAAAAAACGAATAGATTTTGCAGTAAAATGTCAAAAGGTACTTGCAATGTGCGCAAAAGCTGTGTATAATAACAGTACGATTTTGTGAAATGCGCATTTGTGCAAGATACTAAGGAGTGACAGAAAGATGTCCAATAGTGTTTTTCAGAGCGTCATCGTCCAGCTGAGGGATATTTCCGACCGCGTTTTCGGTGTCATCGACACGGAGGGCTGCGTGATCTCCTGCACCGATATGACCATGCTCGGCGAGCGCTGGGCGGATGCGGCGCTGAAGGTCGGCAACGCCTCCGACAGCATCGTCACCTTTGCGCAGAAGAGCTTCAAGGCCATCATGGGCAGCTCCAACTACTTTGAGTATGCCGTGTTCTGCTCCGGCGATGACGAGACGGCGAGGAGCTTCTGCCAGATGGCCTTCATCGCCCTGAACGACGCCAAGACCTTCTATGAGGAAAAGCACGACCGGGGCACCTTTGTCAAGAATATTATCATGGACAACATCCTGCCCGGCGACATTTACATCCGGGCCAAGGAGCTGCACTTTGCCACGGATGCGCCCAGGGCGGTGTTCCTGATCCGACAGGTGGGCCACAGCGACGTGGCAACGGTGGACGTGCTGACTGCCATGTTCCCGGACAAGATGCAGGATTTTGTCCTGTCCATCAATGAGACAGACGTGGCGGTGGTCAAGCAGGTCAGCGGCAACGTCACCGCCGAGGACATGGAAAAGGTTGCTCAGAGCATGGAGGAGACGCTGAAGAACGAGCTTCGCATCAAGACCATCATCGGCATCGGCACCGTGGCGGAGCATCTGCGGGAGCTGGCGGATTCCTACAAGGAGGCACAGACCGCCATCGAGGTGGGCAAGGTCTTTGACACCGAGAAGAGCATCATGCACTATGAGAATCTGGGCATCGGGCGTCTTATCTACCAGCTGCCTACCACCCTGTGCGAAATTTTCCTGAAGGAAGTTTTCAAGAAGAATTCACTGGATTCTCTGGATCAGGAAACCCTGTTCACCATCAACAAGTTCTTTGAGAACAGCCTGAACGTGTCCGAGACCTCCCGGAAGCTGTTCGTCCACCGGAACACTCTGGTGTACCGTCTGGAAAAGATCCGCAAGCTGACGGGCCTTGACCTGCGTCAGTTCGACCACGCCATTGTTTTCCGGGTCGCGCTGATGGTTCGCCAGTACCTGGCTTCCCGGGAGAACCGGTGAATTGGAATTTGGCGCGCTAATGCCTTCCCCCGGGGGGAAGGTGCCCCCGCAGGGGGCGGATGAGGAATGCGGGCAGACAGCTTTCCTGTTTTAACAGAGTTTGAACTTGGAATAGCATTTCAGCTTGGAAAAAGTACCAACTTTTCCAAAAATTGAAGTGCAGCCGCCCCAGTTCCTCATCAGTCAGCTGCGCTGACAGCTTCCCCCCGGGGGAAGCCATTTGCCCCTGCATCTTCCGATTTGTCGGGTTATGCCGATAAGCATTCTTCCAAATATTTTATGGAGCCGCGGTCTGCGGCTCCGTTTTTTTGGGGGGGGAAGTGGTTTCCATAACGCCCGGAAATTTCCAATTTTCCTGTGTCGAAACTATGGATTATTTGTGAATTCTTGCGGACAGAAGTCAAAAATGACGGTTAGTCATTGACAACAGTTCCACAATGTGTTACAATTCGGTTACATGCGAGCAGACTCGGGTGCGCCCGGGGCTGCCTGAATACAGGAGATTATACATATGATTGATTTTAACAATGTGGTAAAATCCTACGAACAGGGAAATAAAGCGCTGAACGGCGTTTCCATGCAGATCGAGGACGGGGAATTCTGCTTCCTCATCGGACCCTCCGGTTCCGGCAAGTCCACCATCATCAAGCTGATTACCGGCGAGCTGAAGCCTACCTCCGGCACCGTCCATGTCAACGGTTACTCTCTGGAGCGGATTCGCAAGCGGGAGATTCCCTACCTGCGCCGTACCGTCGGCGTTGTGTTTCAGGACTACCGCCTGATCGACAAGATGACGGTCTACGAGAACGTGGCCTTCGCCATGCGGGTTGTGGGCGCGCGGGAGAAGGAAATCAAGGATCGCGTGCCCTATGTGCTGGAGCTGGTTGGCCTGGAGAGCAAAATGAACCGCCATCCCCATGAGATGTCCGGCGGCGAGCAGCAGAGACTGGCCATTGCCCGTGCGCTGGTGAACAACCCCTCCACCATTATCGCCGACGAGCCCACCGGTAATCTGGACCCGGAACGCTCCTTCGAAATCATGGCGCTGCTGCAGGAGATCAACAACCTGGGCACCACCATGCTGGTGGTTACCCACGACCAGAATCTGGTGGAGCTGTTTAACAAGCGGGTTATCAGCATCAACGATGGTCTGGTTGTCAGCGACGGAACTGAGGAGGAAGAGACAGATGAAGCTGAATAATCTCGGATATCTGCTGAAGGAAGGCTTCCGCGGCATCTTTCTTCATGGATTTATGTCCTTTGCCGCTGTGTGTGTGACGGTGGCGTGTCTGGTCATCGTGGGCAGCTTCTCCGCGCTGGCTTACAATCTGGACGAGATGGTGCAGGAGCTGAATCAGACCAGTGAAATCCTTGTCTACATAGACGCGGACCTGTCCGATGCCGAGGCAAGGAGCATCGGAACCAAAATTAACCTTCTTGACAACGTGCTTCAGGCGACCTTCGTCTCCCGGGAGGAGGCTCTGAAGGACTTTATCGCCGATCATGACGGCGACAGTGCTTTCAGCGGCGTGCAGGCCAGCGACCTGCGCCACCGCTATGTGGTGACCCTTGAGGACAACACCAAGATGAAGGAGACGGACGCCCAGCTCAAGCAGTTGCCCGGCGTGGCGAAGACCAACGCGGCCTATGAGCTGGCAGAGGGCTTTACCACCATTCAGAACGTGCTGCACATGGTGTCCGCTGCGGTCATCGCGGTGCTGCTGATTGTGTCTCTGCTGATTATTTCCAACACGGTTAAGCTGGCCATGTACGACCGCAAGGACGAAATTGCCATCATGAAGATGGTGGGCGCCACCAACGGTTTCATCCGCCTGCCCTTCGTGGTGGAGGGCTTTACGCTGGGCATGATGGGCGCCATTCTGGCCTTCGGCCTGGAGTGGGTGGGTTACGACGCGCTGATTCAGAAAATCGCCGCGGTGGATGCCCTGCAGCTGTTCAACTTTGTTCCCTTCCAGGAACTGCTGATTCCCATGGTGATCGTCTTTGCCGCAGCCGGTATGTTTGTCGGCATCGTGGGCAGCTGGACGTCCATCCGTAAGTTTATGAATGTATAAATACACTTTCGGGTGGAGCCGAACCGGCTCAGACAGAAATCTTGCTTAAGGAACCACTTTTTATGCGTACACACAGATTTGCAGCAAACCTGCTGTCCCTGCTTTTGACTGCGGCGCTGACCATCAGCCTGTTTCCGGCGGAGGCCCATGCGGCGTCCTCTGCGGAGATACAGAAGGAGATTGACACGCTGGAAGCCAAAAACGCGGAGATTCAGAAGCAGATCAATGCCGTTCAAAGCCAGTACAATGCCAACTACAACGATATGAAGAGCATTGTGGAGCAGAAAAGCGCCATCGATCAGGAAATCACCCTTCTGAACAGCAAGGTGGATACCACCAATGAACAAATTGCTGCCTACAGTCAGCTGATCGCGGACACTCAGGAAGAGCTGGACACTGCCCAGGAGGATCTGCGCAAGCTCAGTGAGGAACACCGGGAACGGGTTCGGGTCATGGAGGAACAGGGCAGGCTGACCTACTGGCAGGTCATCTTCGAGGCCAACAGCTTCACGGACCTCCTGGACCGCATCAACATGGTGGAGGAGATCAACGCCTCCGACCGGAAGCGCATTGAGGAAATGCGCATCGCGGCGGATATTGTCACCGCCACCCAGATGAATCTGGAATCGGAAAAGGGGCAGCTGGAGGAGGTCCGGGTTCAGCTGGCAGCCGATGAAGCGGCCCTGCAGGAGAAGCGGACGGAATCCGACGGCGTCCTCCGGGAGCTGGAAGCAAAGTCGGAGGAATATGAAATCCTGATGGCGGAGTCCGAGGAGCTTCAGGAAGACCTGATGCAGGAGATCGCCGCCAAGGAAAAGGAACTGAAGGAAGCCAAATATGATGAATATCTGGCAAAGCTGGCTCTTCAGGGCGAGAATCCGCCCTCGGATGCCACCTGGATCACCCCGGTGTCCGGCTGGAAGCTGACCAGCCCCTTCGGCATGCGGACCCACCCCATTCTGAAGACCCAGCGAATGCACAATGGCATTGATATGTCCTGTGCTCAGGGCACGCCCATCTATGCCACCCGGGCTGGCAAGGTCACAAGGACGGCCTATCAGGCCGGCGGCGCGGGCAACTATGTCAGCATCAACCATCTGGATGGCTTTTCTTCCATTTATATGCACATGACCCACTATGTTGTCTCCGCGGGACAGACCGTCTCCGCCGGACAGCTCATCGGCTATGTGGGCAGCACCGGCCTGTCCACCGGCCCCCATCTGCACTTCGGCATTTCCTATGCCGGTACTTACGTTAACCCCCTTGCATACATCCGCTGAAAAAGGGTGTATGCCGCCTCTTGAAAAGGAGAATCCTATGAAGAATCGTAAACGTTTGGTATCGATCCTGTCCGGCGTCATGGCTGCCATCATGCTGCTGACGCTGCTCATGAGCATCCTGCCCTCCCGGGCCAGCGCGGCCTCCTCTTCCGAGATTCGGAAGCAGATCAACCAGCTGAAGAAGGAAAAGGCAGAGTTGAAGGATAAGATCGACGACGTCAAGGAGCAGTATCAGGCGAATGAAAACGAGATCGCGGACATTATCGCCCGAAAGAATGTCATCGATCAGGAGATTCAGCTGCTCAGCGAGCAGATTACCAATATGAACGACCAGCTGTCCGCCTACAACCTTCTGATTGCGGACAAGCAGGACGAGCTGGACAACGCCGAGGGGCTGTATGACCAGCTGAACGAGGAAAACAAGGTTCGTGTCCGCACCATGGAGGAGGAAGGCGAAATCTCCTACTGGGAGGTGCTGTTCAAGGCCAACAGCTTTTCCGACCTTCTGGACCGGCTGAACATGGTGGAGGAAATCGCCGCCTCCGATAACCGGCGGTTGAAACAGCTCAGCGATGCCGCCGACGCGGTGGAAGTGGCTCAGGTTGACCTCCAGGAGGAAAAGGCCGAAATGGAGCAGACCAAGAAGGAGCTGGACGCGGCGCAGGAGGAAATGAACGCCAAGCGGAAGGAAGCGGAGGATCTTTTGCAGGAGCTTCTGAGCAAGGCGGACGACCTGGAAGCGCTGGAAGCGGAGTTCCAGGCCATGGACGAGGAATTCCTGAAGCAGATCGCCACCAAGGAAGAGGAGTACAGCGCTGCCAAGCAGGCGGAGTGGGAGGCCTATATGGCGACCTATGTCCCGCCTACCACTGCGGCGGCAGGCTCCTCCATGGATAAGCCCAGCAACGGCACCAGCGGCGGCACCGGCGGTACGGCTGTGGGCGGCGGCTGGGTGCGTCCGTGCAGCTATACCTCCATTACTTCTCCCTTCGGCACCCGTGTGTCTCCCACCACCGGCGCTTCTACTTACCATCAGGGTGTTGACCTGGATACCGGTACGGGCTGGACTGTCGTGGCGGCCAAGGCCGGACGGGTGGTTGTGGCGGGCTACGGCAGCGCCGCCGGCAACTATGTAAAGATTGACCACGGCGACGGCGTGTCCTCCATCTATATGCACCTGAGCAACTACTGCGTCTCGGCGGGCCAGATGGTCAGCGCGGGCCAGCAGATCGGCACCACCGGCGCTACCGGCGTGGCAACCGGCGACCACCTGCATTTTGGCATCGCTGTGAACGGTGTTTATGTAAACCCCTGCAACTATGTAGCACTGTAATCCTTTCCCACAGCCCTAATACGAAAACCCGATTAAGAACTTTATATCTTTCCGGTCTGAATTGCGTCAGAACGCGTTATCTTCCTTGATGGGCGTCAGCCCATCTGCGTCATCTGCCTTTTCTGACACAATTCATCCTCGGAAATCTGTTAAAGCTTTCAATCTGGTTTTAGTATAAAACGGGCTGTGGGAACCTTTCTATGGGAGTGTTGGAACATGAAAAAGAAACTGCTCACGATTGGCTCCTATGTGCTGGTAGCCATGCTGGCCACGGTTATCACACTGGCGCTGGTGGGTGAAAATCCCCCCTCCAAGCTGGACAGGCTGGAAGCACTGATTGAGAACCGCTTCATCGGCGAAGCGGACACACAGGCCATGGAGGATGCCGCTGCCGCCGCCATGGTGAAGGCCACCGGTGACCGCTGGAGCTACTACATTTCCGCCAAGGACTACGATACCCACCGGGAGCAGGAGGAGAATGCCTACGTGGGCGTGGGCGTTACCATCCAGCCCCAGGAGGATGAATCCGGCTTCCTGATTATCATGGTCACCGACGGCAGTCCTGCCAAGGAGGCGGGCATCGAGGTAAACGACCTGCTCATTGGTGTGGAGGATCAGGACGTTCGGGGAATGACCACCGACGAGGTGGGCGCGCTGGTCAAGGGCCAGGAGGGCACCAAAGTGTCTCTCACCGTTATGCGCAAGGGTGAGCATATGACCCTCTCCGTGGAGCGCCGCCGGATCGAGCAGCCCGTTGCGGAAGGCGAGATGCTGGAGGATGGAATCGGTCTGGTGAAAATCAGCAACTTTGACGCACGCTGCGCTGAGGAAACCATTTCCGCCATTGAAAAGCTGCGCTCTGCGGGAGCGAAAAAGCTGATTCTGGATGTGCGCAACAACCCCGGCGGCTTTGCGGACGAGCTGGTGAAGCTCCTTGACTATCTGCTGCCCGAGGGCGACCTGTTCCGCAGCGTCAGCTTTGACGGAAAAGAACAGGTGGATACTTCCGACGAGAATTTTCTGGATATGCCCATGGCGGTGCTGGTCAACGGCGACAGCTATTCCGCAGCGGAGTTCTTTGCCGCCGCTTTGCAGGAGTACGAAGCGGCGGTGGTGGTGGGCGAGCCGACGGTGGGCAAGGGCTATTACCAGCAGACCATCCCGCTGGGCGACGGCTCTGCCGTGGCGCTGTCTACCGGCAAGTATTTTACCCCCAAGGGCAATTCTCTGGCGGACAAAGGCGTTATTCCCACCGTCCGGGTGGACGTGGACGAGGAAACGGCCTCCGCTATCTATTATGGCACCCTCAGCGCCGGGGAGGACCCCCAGCTTCAGGCAGCAATTAAGGCTCTGGAATAAGAAATATGCCCCGATTCGGTTAAGAATCGGGGCATATTTTGTCAAGTAATTCAGCAAGAGAAAGGCCTTGTGCTTTCGCGATTTTTGCAAGATCGTCATATTCATACTTCTCCCGGCGGACACCGTAACCGGAACTGACTTTCTTCCGGATGGGGCCGTAGGGCGTGTCCACGGTTTCCACAGTGCGGTTCAGAGTGTACCGCTGGCAGGGAAACTCCCGGACGCCCAGCGTGGTGGTGTGCTTCAGCAGCAGCCCAGCCATGGCTTCCTTCTGTTCCTCCCGGCAGAGCACGGTAATCAGAACACCGGGCCGGGACTTTTTCATGCCGATGGGCACGGTGAAGGCATCCAGCGCGCCGCTTCCAAGAAGCTGCTCCAGCGCAAAGCCGATGGCTTCCCCGGTCATGTCGTCCACATTGCAGCGAAGCTCCACGATTCCGCCAACCGGGTCTTCCGATTTTCCCAGCAGCGCCCGGACGCAGTCGGCACGAGGAAAATCCTTTTTGCCAATGCCGTATCCGATGGCCTGAACCTTCATGACGGGCATCTCCCCGAATTCTGTGGCAAAGTGCCGGATAAGCGCCGCTCCGGTGGGGGTGCACAGCTCCCCGGCGATGGAACCGCCGTAAATGGGGATGTCCCGCAGCAGATACGCCGTAGCGGGGGCGGGCACCGGCAGAATGCCGTGGGCGCAGCGCACCTGCCCGCTGCCTACATGGACAGGGGAGACGATGATTTTGTCTGGAGCCAGCCGGTGCAGCAGCAGGCACACGGCGGTCACATCGGCAATGGCGTCCATGGTTCCCACTTCATGAAAGTGAATCTGCTCCACGGGAACGCCGTGGACGTGGCTTTCCGCCTGTGCGATTTCCTCATAAACCGACAGGATGTCCAGCTTCACCATGGTGGGGATGGGCAGGCTGCTGACAATGCCGCGAATATCCACCAAATGACCGTGGTGGTGGGGATGGTCAGATTCTTCCTCCCCATGAACGGTTACTGTCATATGGGTGCCAAGAATCCCGCATTTTTCGCACTTTTCCGCCGAAAAACTCACGCCGGGAATGCCCAATGCGTTCAGTTCCTCCACAAAGGCGTCTCTATCCGGCAGCAGCTCCAGCAGCGCGGCGGTGAGCATATCCCCGGCAGCGCCCATGCCGCAGTCGAGATATAAGGTTTTCATTTTTTGACCTCCATGTGGTTGATGCGGTTGGCCAGGAAGCCCGCGCCAAAGCCGTTGTCGATATTCACCACGCTGACGCCGCTGGCGCAGGAATTGAGCATACTGAGCAGGGCGGAGATGCCGCCGAAGGAAGCGCCATAGCCCACGCTGGTGGGCACCGCGATCACCGGGCAGTCTGCCAGTCCCCCCACCACGCTGGCGAGAGCCCCTTCCATGCCCGCAATGGCGATGACTACGCTGGCCTCCATAATGAGATCCATGTGGGCCAGCAGTCGGTGTACCCCGGACACGCCCACGTCGTACAGCCGCACCACACGACTGCCCAGAATTTCCGCCGTTAGGGCCGCTTCCTCGGCAACGGGGATATCGCTGGTGCCGCCGGTGGCGATGACTACCTTTCCGATGCCGTCAGGCTCCGGAAACCCGCCTACAATGCCCACTTTCGCATCCCTGCGGTAGTCCAGAGAGACGGTTTTCGAGACAAATTCGGCAGCTTCTGCCGACATCCGGGTGATGAGAATGCGGCTTTGTCCGTGGCGGCTCATGGTGTCGATGATGCCCGCGATCTGCTCCGGGGTCTTTCCCGCGCCGTAGATCACCTCCGCCGCACCCTGACGCACCCGGCGGTGCAGGTCCACCTTGGCGTAGCCAATGTCCTCGAAGGGGGACATTTTGATTTTCAGCAGAGCGTCATCCACGCTGACCGCACCGGACTGAACATCCTCCAAAAGCTTGCGGATATCGGAATTCATGGGCGCACCTCCAAATCCAGCACAACGCCGGAATACAGCTTCTTCAAATGGGAGACGATGACCTCCCTGTTTTTCAGCACGGTTTCCAAATCCGATTCGGGAACCTGAATCCGGGCGATGTCCCCCAGTGTCCGCACCCGGAAGTCCCGCAGACCGAGGTCGTGCAGATAGGTTTCCGCGTCCTCCGTCCGGGCCAGCTTCTCCGGTGTGATGGCGTCTCCGGTGGGAATCCGGGTGGCAAGGCAGGCGTAGGCGGGTTTGTCGTGGGTGAACAGCCCGGCTTCTTTGGAAAGCCGCCGGATTTCTTTTTTTGTCAGGCCGCACTCCCGCAGGGGAGAGCGGACGGAAAGCTCCCGGAGCGCCTGCATCCCGGGCCGGTCGGAAGCCTTATCAGAGGCGTTGGTGCCATCCAGAATCAGGGTGAAACCATCCTTTTTCGCGGCGGCGGTCATGGCGGAAAACAGGGCTGTTTTGCAGTAATAGCAGCGGTTTGTCGGGTTTTCCGCTACCTTCGGCACGCTGAGAATGTCCAGCGTGAGAATCTCCATTTCCGCGCCCAGCTGGCACGCCAGCTTTTTCGCGTCCTCCAGCTCAAAGGCGGGCTGGAAGGCGGTTTTCGCGTAATAGGCCTTAACATTTGCGCCGGACTGAACGGCGGAATAGAGTAAATAGGCAGAATCCACGCCGCCGGAAAAGGCAATGGCGGCCTTGGGGTTCGCTTGCCAAAACTGCGTCAGATTCATAGGACCCTCCACAGGTGAGAATTTTGTAACATTATAGCATTTTCACACCCGGTTATCAATAGAATTAACATTTAACAATTTGGTTAAATAAAATGCTTGACAAGTACCTGACCCTGTGCTATACTACGTTTAACAGTTAAGTTAAATGTTAAATATGAAAGGAGGAAACACAATGAGCTTGCAGCAGACCCTGAAGGCGCTGGCAGACCCCACCCGGCGGGAGATTCTGAATCTGCTGAAAAACGGGAAGCGCTCTGCCGGGGAGATTGCCGAGCAGTTCGACATCACCGCCGCCGCCGTATCCCGGCACTTGTCGGTGCTGAAGGAAGCAGACCTCATCGAGGACACCCGGGACGGTAAGTATATTTACTACGAATTGAACGCTTCGGTTCTGGAGGAAATCCTGCTGTGGATTTCGGATTTGAAAGGAGAGAATGCCAACCCTTCAGAGCCGGAATAACAACCACACGATGAAATTTGAAACCTGTTCGCGCCCGCTGGGCGCCGGAACGCACACTGGAGGTGCCTTATGATTCGCAAACATAAAACGGAACTGATTGTTTCCTCTCTGGTCATTTTGATCCCCGTTCTGGTGGGCCTGATTCTGTGGAACCGGCTCCCCGAAACCATCGCAACCCATTGGGGCTTTGACGGTCAGCCTGACGGCTACGGCAGCATTCCCTTCGCGGTGTTTGTACCCTATTTGTGCCTGCTGGCCGGACATTGGCTGTGCATCTTGGTCACGGCGAAGGATCCCAAAAATCAGAATCGGAACTGGAAGCCCATCCGGCTGGTGCTGTGGATCATGCCGGTGCTGTCCAACGTCTGCGGCGCCATCATGTATTCTCTGGCGCTGGGAGTTCAGGTGTCCGTCAGCGGGATTATGATTGCCGCATTGGGCCTGATGTTTGTTGCCATCGGCAACTATCTGCCCAAGTGCCGCCAGAACTACACCATCGGCATCAAGGTGCCCTGGACCTACACCAGCGAGGAGAACTGGAACGCCACCCACCGTTTTGGCGGTCGGGTCTGGATTGTCGGCGGCGCAGTGATGATGCTCGCTGCCTTCCTGCCTGCCGGATGGAACGCCGGTGTTATGATCGCCAGCGCGGTAGTTCTGTCGGTGGTGCCCACCGTCTATTCCTATTGCTACTACCGCAAACAGGTACAGCGTGGGGACGAATTGAAGCCCGTACCCAGCGCCCACACCCGGCTGGGAAAAGTGGGCATAGCGGTGGGAGTGCTGACTCTGGCCTTTGTGCTGGTGACGCTGTTTGCAGGCTCGGTGGAGACCACCTTCTCCGATGATTCTTTCACCATCAAAGCCAGCTTCTATGACGATCTGACCGTAGCTTATGACCGGGTGGAAAGTGTGGAATACCGGGACGGCAACGTGCCGGGCAGACGGGTCTTTGGCGTGGGCAGTTTCCGTCTGCTGCTGGGCACCTTCGAGAACGAGGAATTCGGCAATTATACTCGCTATACCTATTACAATCCCGAGGCCTGCGTGGTGCTGAAAGTGAATGGGAAAACACTGGTGCTCAGCGGCAGGGACGCGGCGGAAACCCAAAGCATTTATCAGCAGCTGCTGGATAAGACACAATAAAACAGCAAACAATCCGGGGTGTGTGATCACCCCGGATTTTCTCTTGCAAATCCCCGGTTTTGCGAAAAATTCCTTGACTGTGCGGAAAGAATCCACTATAATATTCGGAGCTATGGATATTTTATCTGAGAAAGGATTTTGAATATGGCTAAGGAATACAAAATTACCAGTCTGCGCCTTTCCGATCTGGAAAAGGAACTGAATTATCTGAAGACCACCCGGGAGCGCGAGGTTGCCGCCATGATCGCGGAAGCCCGTTCCTACGGTGACTTGTCCGAAAACTCCGAGTACGATGCCGCCAAGAACGAGCAGGCCAAGCTCTACGGCCGCATTGCCGAGATTGAGGACATCCTGTCCCACGCCGTCATCATCGAGGACGAGAACGAGGCCAGCGGCCGTGTGGGCCTGGGCTGCACCGTGGTAGTGGAGGACGAGAAGGGCAAGCAGACCACCTACCGCATCACCGGTTCTCAGGAGGCCAACCCCATGGAGGGCAAGCTGTCCGACGACTCTCCCTTCGGCCGCAGCATTGTGGGCAAGGCTGCGGGCGAGACCTTCACCGTCAACGCTCCCATGGGCTCCTTCACCATGAAGGTCATCAGCGTTACCCGCGAGGGCTGAGCCATGGCAAAATTCGTACCCCAGGCAGAAATGCCCCTGTCCGACCAGGTGCGGGTTCGTCGGGAAAAGCTGGCGAGTCTCCGGGCCGAGGGCTTCGACCCCTTTGTGCAGACCCGGTTTGAGGTAACTTCTGATTCTGCTGCCATCAAGGCGAATTTTGAAGCCATGGAGGGTCAGTCCGTCCGTTTGGCGGGCCGTCTCATGAGCAAGCGGGGCATGGGCAAGGTGTCCTTCTGCGATTTGCAGGACAGCACCGGCCGGATTCAGCTCTACGTCAAGTTTGACGAGATGGAGGAAAGCTCCTTCCAGCGTTTCAAAAAAAACGATATTGGTGATATCGTAGGTGTTGTGGGCGACGTGTTCAAGACCGAGCGGGGCGAGATTTCCGTCCGTGTCCACGAGGCCACGCTGCTGAGTAAATCCCTGCTGCCCCTGCCCGAGAAGTTCCACGGCCTGACCGATAAGGAAATCCGGTTCCGCCAGCGTTATGTTGACCTGATGGTGAACCCGGAGGTCAAGCAGAATTTTGTCATCCGCTCCAAATTCATCAAGTTCCTGCGCAATTATCTGGACAACATGAATTATATTGAAGTGGAGACCCCGGTGCTGAACACCATCGCCGGCGGCGCGGCTGCCCGGCCTTTCGTCACCCACCACAATACGCTGGACATCGATATGTATATGCGTATCGCCACGGAACTGCCCCTGAAGCGGCTGATTGTGGGCGGCATGGACCGAGTCTATGAGGTGGGCCGCATCTTCCGCAATGAGGGCATGGACCCCAAGCACAACCCTGAGTTCACCAGCGTTGAGCTGTATCAGGCCTATGCCGACTTCCACGACATGATGGACATTGCCGAGGGCATCATCTCCGGCGCGGCGCAGGAAATTCTGGGCACTTATGAAGTCCAGTGGATGGGCGAAACCATCAATCTGGCCCCCGGCTGGCGCCGCCTGACCATGGTGGAAGCCGTTAAGGAGTATGTGGGTATCGATTTTGACGCCATCACCGATGATGCCGAGGCGGTGGCTGCCGCCAAGGCCAAGGGTGTGGAGCTGGCGGATGCCGCTGAAAAGACCTGGGGCAACGCCCTGTACGCCTGCTTCGACCAGAAGGTGGAGGAGCACCTGATCCAGCCCACCTTCATCACCATGTACCCGGTGGAGGTTTCTCCTCTGACCAAGCGTTCACCCAAGGATCCCCGGCTCACCGAGCGGTTCGAGCTGTTCATCTGCCACAGCGAGCTGGCAAACGCCTACTCCGAGCTAAACGACCCCATCGACCAGCGGGAACGTTTCCAGAAGCAGGTGGAGCAGCGCGAGCGTGGCGACGATGAAACCGAAATGCTGGACGAGGATTTCCTCACCGCTTTGGAGTATGGTATGCCCCCCACGGGCGGCATGGGCATGGGCATCGACCGCTGCGTCATGCTGCTCACCGGCGCGGATACCATCCGGGAAGTGATTTTGTTCCCCACGATGAAGCCCCTTGACTAAAGAAAACACAAGATATAGTGCTGATTTGAAAAATAATTCACTATATAATGTGGTTTCCTGCGGTGTCATCCTCCCTTTGACAGCAATTTGACAGCAAATTCCCAAAGAATAACGCATCAACACGAAGCGTTGTGAATTTCAGGCAATACGGTGTCAGGTTTGAACACGACCTATGAGCACTTCTTAGAGTAACTCTGAGAAGTGCTCTTTTTTCGTTCTGCGGTCAACTTCTGTCCACATCCAAATCATTTTTAGGAGGATGCCACAATGAAAGACAACTATGAACCGATCAAAAGCATGAAGGAAGTTCCAGTACAGCTGCGGAAGCTGCGCAGAGAGTATGTGCGGTATCAACAGGCAGAGCTGATATACAGCCTGTCGCACAAAAAACTGCTGGAGCTTGCCAGCGATGCCGGGGCGATTTACCGCTTTGACAGCACAGTTTTGATCAACAGAGATATTTTTGATGCTTACTTGGAGCGGTTCCATGAGCCTGCTACCAGCAAGTACAGGAATGGAGGCGATGAAGAATGAGTGGAAATGTATGGATGTTTTCAGACCAGATTGATGATGAAGATGTGGAGTTTATGACCCACGAATATGTAACATACAACATGGCGTGTGATTATTACCGCCTGGGACTCAAGCCTGTCACTCGTATGGCGCACGAAGCCGGAGCGGTTTATAAGATCGGAAAAAAGGTACTGATTCGCAGAAGCATTTTTGAGGCATATCTGCGAGAACAGCGCAGTGTGGAAAGGAGTGAGCGGGAATGAAAGATGGTGTTGAATATTGCTTCGAATATATCCACTCAGGTGATTACTTTATCCCGAATCTGGTGCTGCCGGAAGAATCCCGATCCACCGGCAAGTGGGGGCAAATGCACCGGGACTATCTGAGGGAACACAAACCGATTCAGTATAACTGCCTGCTCCTGTCCGGCAAGCTGTGGACTTACCTGGCAGACCTGAATGAGCGGGCACAGGATAGCCTGGCGCGGATGATCGACCAGATGAAAGCAACCGAAGGGATCACAGAAGCGCTGAAAGCCAGCGACCCAATGGCATGGGTGCAGCGCATGAACAATATCTGCGCCAGAGCCGAGGAGATCATCCGAGAGGAGCTGATATTTGTATGAAGATGGAAGAATATCTCCGTGTACTGGAAAGCTATGTCGCATCCTGCAAGCTAAATCTGGGAGATGGAAAATCCACCCTGTCGCTGCTCTATGAGGCATACGGTGATATCAACCCGATGTACGATGACCAAATAAAGGCAGATTTTGCAGAACTGTATCAGGAATTGAACGGAACGCCACTACGAGAAATGGACTGGATTGTCAATCCAGTCTGCGCCCTCTGCCGGGATCATGAACGGAATGGATTTATGCATGGTATTCAGGTAGGGGTACGATTGGCACAGGAAATACAGAATGTAGAATAATCAATATACGCAATGCCTCAACCCCGGAAAATGGCGTTGAGGCTTTTGCTATTATTGGAGAGAAGGCATTTTTCTACGGAACCATCTCAATCGGGTGGGATTTGTTACTGTTATATTGCACGAAAAGTATTTCTCGAAATTGTATAGACTGCGAAAAAACGAGATTATCACAGCAAATACAATGCTTTTATTGTTAATCCGATTGACAAAATGATAGAAGAATGGTACAGTACTACCGACAATCAACGCAAAGAATCTGTGAAAATATCCGCTCTGTGCGCGGATATTGCCCATCTCATGTAAAGGAGAGATACGAATGAAGCGTTCCGAAATCAACAAGGCTCTGCGTGAGCTGGAAGTCATGTGCGAAAAATACCACTGCTATCTGCCGCCTTTCTGCCACTTTACCCCGGAGGAATGGAAAACCAAGGGTCACGAGTATGACGAGGTTCGGGACTGCTGCCTGGGCTGGGATATCACCGACTACGGCAAGGGCGACTTTGACAAAATGGGTTTTTCCCTCATCACCATTCGTAACGGCAGCCAGACCATGCGCGACAAGTATCCCAAGGTCTACGCCGAGAAGCTGCTCTACCTGAAGGAGGGCCAGTATTCCCCCAACCATTTCCACTGGTACAAAACTGAGGATATCATCAACCGGGGCGGCGGAAATGTGCTGATTCGGGTGTATAACTCCCATCCCGACGAGTCTATCGATTACGAAAGCGACGTGACGGTACATACCGATGGCCGTACCTACATCGTTCCCGCCGGAACCCAGATCCGCCTGACCCCCGGCGAGTCCATTTTCATCCAGCAGTACCTCTACCACGACTTCGAGGTGGAGTCAGGCACCGGCGATGTGCTGCTTGGCGAGGTCAGCCAGTGCAATGACGATGCCAACGATAACCGCTTCAATCCTCCCATGGGCCGTTTCCCCGCCATCGAGGAGGACGAAGCACCTTACCGCCTGCTGTGCACCGAGTATCCCGCGGCGAAGGACTGAGAAGGAGGGAAAACGATGATTGACGTAGTAGCATTGGGCGAACTGCTCATTGACTTTGCAGCAAAATCCACGGATAAGAAGGGTTATCCCACCATGGTTGCCAATCCCGGCGGCGCTCCCGGTAATTTTCTCGCGGCGCTGAACGCCTACGGAAGAAAGACCGCCTTTCTAGGGAAGGTGGGCAATGACGCGTTTGGACATCTGCTGCTGGGGACTCTGGAGGAGGCCGGAATTGAGACGAAGGGCATCGTGGTAGATGGTTCCGTGTTTACCACCCTGGCCTTCGTGACCTTTGATGAAAACGGCGACCGCTCATTTTCCTTCGCCCGGAAACCCGGCGCGGATACCCAGCTAACGTGGGAGGAAATTGACAAGTCCCTCATTGACGATGCCAGGGTGTTCCATTTCGGCACCCTGAGCCTGACGGACGAGCCGGTTCGCACAGCGACCCAAAAGGCTGTTGCCTACGCCAGGGAAAAGGGAAAGCTCATCACCTGTGACCCGAACCTGCGTAAGCCCCTGTGGCCCAGCGAGGATGCGGCCCGGGAGCAGATGCTCTGGAGCCTCCGGCAGGCGGATGTGGTGAAGATCAGCGACAACGAGGTAGAGTTTCTGTGGAACTGCACCCCGGAGGAGGGCGCGGACAAGCTCCTAAAGGAGTTCGGCGTGTCTCTTGCCATGGTGACCCTCGGCCCCGACGGCTGCCTGCTGAAGACAAAGAATGCTTCTTTCCTTGCCTCCTGTCCCAAGGTGCACCCCATCGACACCACCGGTGCGGGAGATATTTTCGGCGGCAGTGCGCTGTCCCGGCTGCTGGAGCTGGAAAAATCCATCGATGCCCTGACAGAAGAAGATCTTGCCTACATCGGACGCTTCGCCGCAACGGCTGCCAGCCTGTCCACGGAAGTCTCCGGCGGCATCCCCAGTATCCCGGAAAAGGATGCGGTTTTGAAGGCTATGTAAGAAAAAACCCGGAGATTCCTCAGGATTTCCGGGTATTTTCACGCTTTTTGGCGTTTGGATGCGGGGCATCAGGCGAATTGACAAAAGAATCGATAAACCGTATAATGAGTACAAAAGCACAGAGCAAATGAAGGTGAGCTTTGGATATGGCGCAGAAACCACGCAACGCAGACTACATAAAAGAATATAACCGCAAAGAAGTCCTGCGCAACCTGCGGCACAACGCCATGAGCCGGGCAGAGCTGGCACGGGCCACGGGTCTGACCCGTGCGGCCACCTCCCTGATCGTGGAGGAATTGCTGAATCTTGGAATCGTGACAGAGCTTGCCCCGCAGTCCGTGGGCCGGGGCCGCAGTGCCACACCCCTTGCTCTGCGCCCCGACTGCTACTGTGCGCTGGCGGTGGAGCTGTCCAGAAAGGGCTGCAGTGTGGGCCTGTGTGACATGGCCGGGAATCTGCTTCAGCAGCGAAAGATTTCGGATCAGGACAATCTGGTGGGGGCCATCACCGCGGAACTGAATGCCATACTGGAAACCGTAGAGCGGGACAAGGTCCTGGGGATCGGCATCAGCTCCCCCGGCCCGCTGGACTGCGAAAACGGCCGGATTCTGAATCCGCCCCGGTTTGAGCACTGGCACGGGGTGGAGATTAGCAGGCTTCTGTCCGAAGCACTGAATATGCCGGCCTATCTGGAGCACGATGTCTGTGCTCTGGCGCTGCACCGGCTGGAAACGGGTCAGAGCCAAAATTTTATGCTGGTGTTGGTTGATATCGGTATCGGCGCAGCCATTATTTCCGACGGAAAGAAAAATTCCAAATACTTCACAGGGGAACTGGGCCACACCACCATCCGGTTTGACGGACGGCTCTGCGCGTGCGGGAACCGGGGCTGCCTGGAAACCTACGCCTCCATCCCGGCGCTGCTGGAGGGCTCGGAATTCTCCGATTGGGATGACCTCATGGATCATGTGGGCAGCAATCCCGACGCAAGGCTGCTGCTGGATCAGGAGGCGGTATACCTTTCGGCTGGTCTTATCAATCTGCTGAACCTGATTCCCGTGGATACCATCTATCTGGCGGGAGATATCTGCTACCGTTATGAGCTGCTGGCGCAGCGATTGCAGAGGGAAATCCGTGCCAAGGCACTGGATCGGAGCAGAGGGAATCTCAAAATCTACCCATCCAGCCAGGATCCAGGCGTAGGCCTTCTCGCGGCGGCGGATGTTGTCTTTTCCAGATTTTTCACCGTATAACTTCGGGACGGCCTGGATGCCTTTGACAAAAGAACAGAAAAACAACGCAAGCATAAAAGAAGGGGGAAACTGGCATGAATCACATTCGCAGAAGATTCGCCTCCATAGCAACCATTGTCATGGCTGCCGTCCCGCTGCTGATCACAATTTACCTGTTGTTCTGGAGCCCCAGTGATTTATCTGCCAGCCGGACGGGGAATCAGCGGGTGTTTGGCGCAACCTATATGACGATGAACAATCCATACTTCCAGACGCTGGACACACAGATCCGGGCGTTTCTCGAGATTCGTGGGGATGTACTGCTCACCCGGGATGCCGCTATGGATCAGCAGCGGCAAAACCAGGAGATTCAGGAATTGGTGGATGCGGGTGTCTGTGCCATTTTCATGACGCCGGTGGAATGGGATACCTCAAAAGACGGCGTCCAGATTGCTGCCGCTGCGGGGGTGCCGGTTATCGTGGTGGATGCCCCGATACAGGACTCAGAGCTGGCAGCCTGCTCGGTGTTATCGGATAACTATCAGGCGGGGGTGCTGTGCGCCCAGCACCTGCTGTCTGTCCGGGATCGTGCCAACATTCTCCTGCTGGAACACATCTCAGCCCGCTCCGGCGCGGATCGCATTCAAGGCTTCAAGGACACCATTGCAGGGCATGAGGGCTTTGTCATTCTGGGTTCCGGCGAATCGGATGGGCAAATCGAAAACGCCATGCCGGTGATGGAGCAGCTTCTGCGGCAGTATCCGGATGCCGATGTCCTGATGGCACTGAATGACCCCAGCGTCTTCGGCGGACTGGCGGCGATTCAGGGAGCAGGCCTGTCGGAGCGGTTTTTGGTGTACAGTGTGGATGGCTCCCCGGAAGGAAAGGCTATGGTCAGCAGCGGCTTCCTCACGGCAACCTGTGCCCAGTTCCCCTCCCGGATTGCCGAGGAAGCGGTGAATCAGGCGTATGCCGCCATAGCCGGCGGCTGCGAACGCAGTGAGATCATCGTCCCGGTAGAGCTGTTGACAGAAGAAAATGTGGATCAATATGGGATAGATGGGTGGCAGTAATGAAAACAGAACGAAATCTGACAAACCTTGCTGTGGCGATGTTCGCACTGAACTTATCGATTCTCTCCTTTTATTCGTTGATCTGTGTGACCACCACTTTTCGGATATGTGACAGTTTGCGTGCACATGATTTTCTGACTTCTGTGCGGCAAATACCCCGCTATCCCTGGCAGATGCCGGTTCAATCCCTCGGCTTGTATGCTGTGCTGTTCGGGGTGAGTTTTTTCAAGATTTTCCGTCCTATAGAGTATTTTCCCTTGCGGGTTTTTGTCTGCGCTGCAGAAATCGCCCTGTGCGCTGGAATTATTGTCTCTTTGAATTTCTATTACAGCGGTGTGGCCCTGCTTGTACTTGCTGACCTGGTTCACTATATGCGCAGCAATCGGATGCGGCTGTGTTTTATCGTCATACTCAGCCTGATGTTTGCCTTTGGCCGCTATGAGATCGTGGAACAGTTCACAAAGAGCATCGCCTTTGACGCCTACCTCGGATACTATAACCCGATGATCCAGAGCTGCTTTACCGGCTTGGAAAGTCTGATGGTCTGTCTGAACATTATCCTGTTTGTTCTGTATATGATTTTGCTGTTTACCAGCCAGAAAGAAGAAAACGCCCGCATTCGCAAGCTGAATGAACAGCTGAATCAGGCCAACGACCAGCTTCGGGATTATGCTGTAAACATGGAGCGCATGACGCAGATGCGGGAACGAAACCGGCTGGCCCGGGAGATTCACGATACCCTGGGACATACCCTTACCGGCATCATCATGGGGGCAGACGCGGGACTGGCTCTAATGGATGTTGCCCCGGAGGAATCCAGGAAACGGATACAGGTTGTCGCCCAGTCCGCCCGTGACGGACTGACGGATGTGCGCCGCTCCATCAAAGCACTGAGGCCTGACGCGTTGGAGCGTTCCTCTCTCGCGGAGGCGCTGGAGGGGATGATCGGGAATTTTCGCCTCACTACATCCGCACAAATTGCCTATGATCAGGAGGCAGGAAAGCTGAATCTGGATTCGGACGAAGAGGACGCGCTGTATCGGGTTGTGCAGGAGGGACTGACGAACGCCGTCCGTCATGGCAGGGCTGACCGCATTTCCGTCCGGGTCACGAGAACCGGGGATTTGGTCACTGTCAGCATCCGGGACAACGGCACCGGCTGCGCAAAGCTGGAGGAAGGCTTTGGACTGCGCCACATGCGGGAACGACTGAATATGCTGGGCGGCACCCTGTCCTATGGGAATCTGGATTCGGATGCACAAGACGGATACACAGGCTTTTTCATTACTGTGGGCTTGCCCATCAGAAACAAAAAGGGGGAGTAATCTGTGATTAAGGTTTTGATTGTAGACGATCAAGAGTTATTTCGCGAGAGCTTAAAGGTAGTTCTGAGTGTCAGCGAAAATATCCGGGTGACCGACGCAGTATCCGGTGTATCCCAAGCGCTGAAAAGCGCGGAGCAGGAACGCCCGGATGTGGTTCTGATGGATATCCGTATGCCCGGCATGGACGGCGTGGAGGGAACCAGACTGTTCAAAAAGCGGTGGCCGGATGTGAAGATCATTGTCCTTACCACCTTTGATGATGACGAATACATATTCGGGGCGCTGAAAAATGGAGCAAGCGGTTACCTTCTGAAAGGAAGCAGCATTGCCAAATTGTCTGAGAGCATCCGAATCGCCTATGAGGACGGCGCGATTATCACGCCCACAGTAGCCACAAAGGTGATCCAGCAGTTTTCCCACATGGCAAAAGGCTCCTCCCGGCTCCAGGTGGACAAAGAAGCCGTCAAGGATATCAGCAGGAGCGAATGGCAGATCATCCAGACCGTGGGGAGCGGAATGTCCAATAAAGAGATTGCCCAGGAGCTTTCCCTATCCGAAGGGACAGTTCGCAACTCCATCAGCAACATCCTGTTCAAGCTGGGTCTGCGGGATCGTACACAGCTGGCAATCTGGGCCGTACAAACCGGGGCGGTGAATCGACCGCTATGAAAAAACGGTTTCTAAAACGATATGCAGCGGCACTGCTGATCCTGATGCTGTGCCTTTGCCTGACGGGGTGCGTTGGCAATCAGGAAACCGTACTCACCATCGGCGTGTATTCGGGAAGCTACTGGAATACACCCAATGGAAATTGCTATCAAATTCTGGACGATGTCATCACCTTATTTGAGCAGTCACATCCCGGTGTGAAAGTGGAGTATGTCAGCGGCATTCCCGCAGACGATTACAGCGAGTGGCTGTCGGGGCAAATTCTGAAGGGGACAGAACCGGATTTGTACTTTGTGCTCCCGGAGGATTTTGATCTTCTGGTATCTTCCGGGGCACTGGCGCAATTGGATGAACGGATTGTCGGCGATCCGGCGTTTGACACATCTGCCTATTATGAGCCCTGTCTGCGCTCAGGGCAGTCCGAAGGCCGCCAGTACGCCCTGCCCCACGAGAGCGTTCCCACCATCATGTTCGTAAATAAGACGCTGCTGGAAGCCAACGGTATTGATATGCCGGACAATGATTGGACCTGGGACGATTTTTACAGCATCTGCCAGCAGATCACCAATGTGGATCAGTGCCAGTACGGCGTATATGGCTACTCCTGGCTGGATGCCATGTATTCCAACGGTGCATCATTGTTTTCTGAAGACGGGCGAAGCTGCTATCTGGCTGAGGATACTGTCCAGCAGGCCATTCAATTTACAAAGCGGCTGGGGGAACTGAACGGTGGCTACAGTGTTTCCGTTCGGGACTTCGATTTGGGACGGGTAGCCTTCCGGCCCCTCCTTTACTCGGAATACCGGGCCTATCAGCCCTATCCCTGGCGGGTAAAGAAATACTCTGCTTTTCAGTGGGACTGTGTCAGTATGCCCGCGGGCCCTTCCGGCTCCAATATTTCTGAGCTTCACACCATGATGCTGGGCATCAGTTCCCGCACCCGCCACGAGGAACTTGCCTGGGAATTATGTAAACTATTGTCCATAGACGAGAATGTGCAGCGGGAGCTTTACACCCATTCTCATGGCATTTCTCCACTCCCCGCTGTTGCGGAGGATCCCGAGCTGCTGCTCCAGATTCACCATGACATCCCAGAAGCCAGTGGCTTCTCCCCTGAGATGATTCACCGTATTATGAGCAACGCCGTGGTTGCACCCAGATTCGATGCGTACAGCCAGGCGATGATTATGGTGGAGAGCGCGATACAGGAGGCAGAAAGCAATCAGCTTGGACAGAGTGGGATGCTCATTGCCCAGAGTGACATCAACATTTTTCTGAACAAATCATAGCGTTTTTTGCAGAGCAAGGGCCTGCCTGAAAAATCCAGGCAGGCCCTTGCTCTGCGTTTTGCATAAAAAACAGGAGTTGGTTTTTCCAAATTCGATAGACAATTTGGAAAATCGGAAAAAACATGACAAATGTAATCTGTAACTTATGACAAACGGCACTGTATATAATCTGCATTTTTTGTATCATATAGACAGATATTTGTTAAGCGACAGAGCGAATAGAAGGGGGGCGGTGCAATCGGATGCGTACCTATTCTATCGTTTTCCTGGACATTGATGGAACCCTGCTGGACTCCCGGCATCAGATTATGCCCTGCACCCTCAATCGTCTGCAATATCTGCACAGGCGAAATGTCCCCATCATCCTGTGCTCGGCACGCTCACCCGGCGGTGTGAATCTGATAGCCAAACAGGTAGGCCTGCACAGCCCGGTGGCCTGCTACAACGGCGGACTGGTTTACGACGAAAACAGTGCCATACTGCGGGATGTGGGAATCAACACCCAACTGGCGATGGAGTTCCAGCGGTTTGTCTCAGAACGGTTTCCGGAGTTGGTGGTAAGCGCCTATCTGTACGATGTCTGGCTGGCAGAAGATCCCCAGCACCCATTGATTCAGCAGGAGGCGGATATTTCCCAGTGTACCCCGCTGAAAAGCTCTCTGGAGAAGGCCGCAGCTGCCGCGCCCCACATCCACAAGCTGCTGTGTATCGGTGACGCGACACAAATACGTGCTTTGCAGAATGAGATTCCACGGTATTTCCCCCAGCTGATGGCCCTGCGCTCGAAAGCCACCTATCTGGAGATTCTCTCCCCGGAAAGCACCAAGCACAACGCGGTGCAGGTGCTGCTGGCACACTACGGTTTGGGTGCGGAGGAGGCAGTGGCATTCGGTGACAACGATGTGGATATCGATATGCTCCAATACTGCGGACTGGGGATCGCTATGGGAAATGCCCCAAGACAGGTAAAGGAAGCGGCAGATTATGTGACGGCTTCCAATGACGAGGAGGGTGTCTACATCGCGCTGAATGGCCTGCGCCTGAAAGCCCCGGGCACTGGCAGAAAGTCAGCAAAAGCGCGATGAGCACATTTCTCCCTGGACTAGAGGAATTAAAGGAGGTTGCATATGGAAGATTCTATCATTCTCCAAATGCGGGAAATCGTCAAGGAGTTTCCGGGCGTTCGCGCACTGGACGGCGTAACGCTGGAAGTACGGCGGGGTGAGATCCATTCTATCTGCGGCGAAAATGGCGCGGGAAAATCCACCCTGATGAAAGTCTTGTCCGGTGTCTACCCATACGGTTCTTACGAGGGCCAGATTTTCTACATGGGAGAAGAAGCCAAGTTCAAAAACATCAAGGAATCGGAAAACGCCGGAATCGTCATCATCCATCAGGAGCTGACCATGATCCCCGAGCTTTCCATTACCGAGAACATCTTTATGGGCAATGAGATCGTAAAGCACGGCCTTATTGACTGGGAGGAAGCCCGTCACCGGACCATGGAGTTGATGGAGCGTGTGGGTCTGAATCTGAACCCCAATACCCTCATCAAAAATCTGGGTGTGGGCCAGCAGCAGCTGGTGGAAATCGCGAAGGCATTGTCCAAGAATGTCAAGCTGTTGATCCTGGATGAGCCCACTTCTGCTCTGAATGAGGCTGATTCTGCCAATCTTCTGGAGCTGATGCGGGGCCTGAAGAGTAAGGGCATCACCTGTATCATGATCTCCCACAAGCTCAATGAAATCGCGGCGATCTCGGATGCCGTTACCGTCATTCGAGACGGACGCACCGTGGAGACCTACCCGGTGGAAGCAGGCCATGTGGATGAGGACCGGATCATCAGTTCCATGGTAGGCCGCGCTATCGAGAACCGCTATCCGCCCCATGAGTCCCACCCCGGCGAGATTATCTTTGAGGTATCCGACTGGTGCGTGGAGGATCCCAATGTCCCGGGCAGAATGGTCTGTAAAAACTCCGAATTCCATGTCCGTGCCGGCGAGGTCGTGGGTTTTGCCGGCCTGATGGGCGCAGGACGGACTGAACTGATGCGCTCCATCTTCGGACACAATTACGGCGTTTTCCACGGCGGTACCGTGAAAATGAAAGGTCAGGAGCTATCTCTCCCTTCCGTTTCCGCTGCCATTGAAGCAGGCATTGCCTATGTTCCCGAAGACCGGAAGAACTTGGGACTCAATCTGCTGGACAGCATCCGGATGACGATTGTATCAGCAAACCTGAAGGCAATCTTAAGAGGCAGACTTCTGGATTCTGACAAGGAACTGCAGGCAGCTGAGCAGAGCAGAAAAGCCCTCCGGGTCAAAACAAGCTCCGTGGATGCCGGTGTGACAACTCTGTCCGGCGGCAACCAGCAGAAAGTGGTTCTGGGTAAGTGGATGTTTACGGAGCCGGAGGTTCTGATTCTTGATGAACCTACCCGGGGCATCGATGTCGGTGCCAAGTACGAGATTTACCGCCTGATCCATGAGATGGCGGATCAGGGCAAGGCCGTGATCCTGGTCTCTTCGGAGCTGCCGGAACTGCTGGGCATGTCGGATCGCATCTATACCATCTGTGAAGGAAGCATCACGGGTGTGATAGACAGCAAGGACGCAGATCAGGAAAAGTTGATGCGGTTGATGACAACAACATCTGACACAAAATCATAATGAAGGAAAGGATGGAATCGTCTTATGAACAAAATCAAAAAAGTGTTGGGAGACGACCTGCATAAATACACGATGGTAATCGCGTTGATTGCACTGATCGTTTTCTTCAATATTGCCTCGGGCGGAAAAATGATTACCCCCTCCAATTTCCAGAATCTTTTGTCTGGTAATGCGTATGTGCTGATTCTGGCCATCGGTATGCTGATGGTCATCGTCATCGGCCAGATCGACTTATCTGTTGGTTCCGTTGCCGGTTTCTGCGGAATGGTCATGGCCATCGCATTCCAGAAATGGAATTTCCCCTGGTGGGCAGCGGTGCTGCTGGGCATGGGAATCGGTGTGCTGGTTGGCGCATGGAACGGCTTCTGGGTGGCAAAGATGGGTATTCCCGGTTTTATCACCACCCTAGGCAGCATGATGATTTTCCGCGGCGCGGTCATCTGGATTTCCCACTCTATCTCCGTCCCCGCTCCTTCGGAACTGAAATGGTTTGGTGCCGGTCATCTGCCGGAGTGGGGCCCTGCTTTTACGGGAATGAACAACTCCACGCTGTTGCTGGGCATCTTCGCCATCGCATTTGTCATCTACGCACAGCTTCGTCAGCACGCCCGTGTAAATGAACTGCATACAAATAAGGATCCCCTGTGGCCTGTTGTAATCCGAATCGTACTGGGTACGGGTGTAATCGGTTATCTGACCTGGCTGTTTGGCACCGGACGTCCCGGTACCTCCTTCCCAATCCCCGGCCTGATTCTGGTGGTTCTGGTGATGATCTATCACACCATCACCCAGAAAACCAGATTTGGGCGCCATATCTACGCAGTGGGCGGTAATAAGAACGCTGCGGCCCTGTCCGGCGTCAACGTGCAGAAGACCTATTTCCTGACCATGCTGAATATGTCTTTCCTGGCTGCACTGGCCGGCATCATGTTCGTGGGACGCTCCACTGCGGCAGGCCCCTCCGATGGTACCAGCTGGGAGATGGATGCCATTGCATCTGTCTACATTGGCGGTGCAGCCGTATCCGGCGGTGTGGGTACCATTATGGCTACCATGGTCGGCGGTATGATGATGGCAGTTCTGAACTCTGGCCTGATGCTGCTGGGTGTGGGTGCCGACAAGACCCAGGTTATCAAGGGCTTGGTTCTGATGGCAGCAGTTGCCTTCGACGTGTACAATAAGCGTCCCGGACACGTCTCCATTACGAAGCGCCTGTTCAACATGAGCAGTGCCGAAAACAAAGAAGGTTCCCCTGCTGACAAAAAATCCTGAGGTTTTTTTGCAGCCGGGCCTTAATAAAAAACCAAATACACAATAGTAGGAGGAAAAAACAATGAAAAAACTGTTCGCATTGCTCTTGGCGCTGGTTATGGTTCTGTCCATGACTGCCTGCGGCGGCGGTCGTACCGAATCTGCTCCCGCAGCCACCACCCCCGCTGCCCCCGCTGATTCCGGCAACGCTGCCGCTCCCGCTGCGCCCGCTGCAGCCGGCGGCTTTGAGGCCGGTGCCACCATCGGCGTCTCCCTGCCCTGGCTGGGCACACAGAACTGGAAGGAAGCAGAAGAGATGTTCAAGACTGAGCTGGAAGCTGCCGGCTTCAAGCCCATCATCCAGGCTGCTGACAATAAGGTTCCCACGCAGCAGCAGCAGATCGAATCCATGATTCAGAACGGCGCCAAGGTGATCGTTGTTGGCCCCATCGATGGCACCCAGCTGGGCGCTGTCCTGGAAGAGGCCAAGGCTGCCGGCGTTTATGTCATTGGTTATGACCGCCTCCTGGAGAATACCACCGGCGTTGACGGTGTTGTTCAGTTCGGCAGCGTCAAGACCGGTGAGCTGCAGGCCCAGGCTCTGCTGGATGGTCTGAAGGAAATGAAGGGCGAAGGCCCCTGGAACATCGAGCTGTTCGGCGGCGGCCCCGCTGACCCCAATGCCCCCAACTTCTTCAAGGGCGCAATGAGCGTTCTGCAGCCCCTGATCGACGACGGCACGCTGACCGTTGTTTCCGGCCAGACTGACTTCACCCAGTGCGCTACCATGGACTGGGACAACTCCAAGGCACAGGCAAGAATGGACTCCCTGCTGTCCGGCTTCTACTCTGACAAGGAAATTCACGGTGTCCTGTCTCCCAACGACGGCATCGCCCGTGCGATCATCACCTCCTGCGAGCAGGCAGGTCAGGAGATTCCCGCTATCTCCGGTCTGGACGCTGAGAACGAGTCCGTTGAGTGGGTCTGGTCCGGTCGTCAGTACTCCACCATTGCAAAGCCCACCGATGCTCTGGTTGCTCAGACTATCGAGATCATCAAGTCCCTGCAGGCAGGCAACGGCATGCCCGCTACCGATGTTCAGGTGAACAATGGTAAGATCGATGTTCTCGTCTACGAGCTGCCCCCCGTCGTGGTCACCAAGGACAATGCTAAGGAAGTCTTTGCCAACGACCCCGGCCGTCTGGCACTTCTGAAGTAAGAACCGTATCAAAACATAACAAGGCGGCGGAAGGATATCCTTCCGCCGCCTCAATATATCTGTCATCTGATTGCGGCAAACCCTCTGGAGATCACCATAGCAGATGATCGACCCAGGGGTGCGTTTTGGAATGAATGCCCACAATTCTTTTTTCTTTGTGGGTACGCATTCCAAAACGCATATGGGATTCCAAAGGGATGGCAAATTCCTTTGGCTCTGGGTTTCCAATAGGGGCGAGAGCGCCCTGTTGGCTGGGGAATCCAAAGGGGACAGAGTACCCTTGGCAGGAGGCATCCAATGGAGGGTAGGGCCCTCCGTGGCAGGAAGAATCCAATGAAACCGGCGGTTTCGTGGCACACGACTTTGCGCACAAAGTCTAGTGTGTTATACCTTTGGCGACCGTGGGTGACGGAAAGGGGTTATTCGGGGCGGGAACAAGCACTTTCCGTCACCCACAGAACAGGCGGATTTTGTGTCCTCCCGGACGAGAAGCCCAGGAGTTTGCGATAGCAGAATCCGCCTGTTCGGGTGTAGGTGGTGCTGTGGAATGGAGAGGAGAAGCTCAGCTGAGTCTCGAAATGGAGCGGCATCACCGGGGGAGCCAGAGGTATATCAAGCCCGCCGTAGCGACGCTACTCTCTCACGCTACTCCTCAAATGAAATCACCGTTTCTTTCGGCAGCTTCTCATTCTGACAATTCAAAAGATAGGAGATTGCGTATTTTGCAAAAGGCTGAGAAATCATTTTATCCCAATCAGCAAGCCGGATAATCTGCGCTGTCTTTTTCTCAAAGTCGAACTGAATCTCGCCCCACTCGCCGTCGCTGTCTGCCTGATACAGGTAGGTTGCGGCGGTGATTTTTTCTTTTCGCTTTTTCTGACGCTTGTGCTTCAAAACGATGGTGTGAAAGAGGCCATCCTCAATCAGCAGCTGCGTCAGCTTGTGTACCGCTTTCTTGTAAGCCCGCTCCGCGCCGCTGGCTGTGGAGCCTTCAAACATCGCCGCCAGATCCTCCCATGTGGGACGGCGGCCCAGGGGCAGCACACAGCGGCAGTCCATGCAGGCTGCCATGTGCCGCTCTATCAGAATCTGAGAACGGTAATCCAATTTGCTGTGTGCACGCCGGACAGCACCACCCCAGGAGTTGTCCCAGAGCATTGCACTGTACACGCCACCGGCATCCCGGCTTAAATCCTCGCCAGCGTCCTCGTTGATATCCGTATCGAAATCCTCGCTGAATTCCTTGTCACGCTCACGGAGAATGGTATCATAGATAGAAACGATGCCCCGATTTTTGCGGGCTGCGGTGAGATAATCTTCCGCTGTCTTTTTGGTGCAGCCGGTTTTCTCCATGAATGCCGCTATGGTTTTCTTCCGGGAGTCCCTTGCCTTGTTGTAAAGCCACGCAATGCCCCGGACGGTTTTGTACTCGTCCAGATTTTTGAAGGAGCCGGATTCCTCATAGCGGCGGCAGTTGAGGATGGCGTTGCCAATATCGTAGTAGGCATAGGTCAGAAAGTCTGCACCCTTGTCGGGATCATACCCCGGACAGCAATCCACAATCGCGGACACGCAGTTCAGTTTGTAATCCAGCAGACGAACCGGGTCATAAGCGTAAAGCCCCTCCCGGTGGAAGAAGCGGTAAATCCGTCCGTTCAGGATTTTTTCAATGTGATGGAGATAAAAGCAGACATACAGAAGATTGTGTTCCCGGTTTGCCATGACGATGTATTGATTGATATTCTCCACAACCAGCGGCTCCGGCGATATCTGAAGGGCGTGTTCCGCCTCAAACCGGGTCACGTTCTTTTCCAGACACTGGAAACCATATTTGGTGGTGTACCTTTCCGCTAACTTAGGCATGGGGCACCTCCTTCCTCTGTTTCAATATTACAAAAGCGACCTGGCTTCCGCTTCCAAGGCATCCAGCTCCATCTCCTGAATATAGTTTCCGTTGGCATAATCGACGCTGTTTTTTGATCGCTGCATTTTATCTTTTGCCAGCTTCTTCATCATCTTTCCCAGCGGTTTATCTGCATTCTTTCTTCTCAAGCGGTGGTTGATGGAATCCAACCGCTTCTTAAATAGCTCCACATTGGGATTGTCTTCTGCCAGTTCCCGTTCCTTTCTGCCTTTCAGATTCCCAACCTGTCTGCAACTTCTGTGCCGCTTATCTCCGGGAGCATAACCGCCGCAGTATTTTGTTGGTCTGGCATTGATGGTCAAAAACCAGCGTCCGCAGGTTCGGCACTTTTTGGGAGCGTGTCCTACACACAGTCCTTCATACAGATCGGAGCGGAACATACCCACGAAGGAAACGTAGATCATGTGTTTTGCGATTACCGGCGTCTTGCTGTCAGGCCGCAGCAGCGTCGTGTACTGGGTGGTGGCGTTGGTCATTGCCATCCAAGTGGCATTGTTCTCGAATTTTTCAATCTTCGGGAAGCACTCCCCAAAGAGAGTGGCAATGTTCTGGGGCGTTCGCTTGAATCCGGGATCATTCAGCTTCTCCGCAAAGGCAAGCATGGTTTGCTGATATTGCTCCAAAGAGTATCCCAACTGCGCCAGCACCGGCAGCGTCCGAAGCAGTGTTTTTCCCTGTTCGTATTTCGGGTCCGACAGAATGTCCAGAGTGCTGCCGCCAAAGACCGTGCTGTATTCGATGGCGTTGTTCAGGTATGCTTCCGAGAAAATCCGCTCAATCCGATCTTCCACATCGGGCACATCCATATAGGAAAAGGGCTTCACATTTTTCAGGAGCTTCGCAATCTGCTGGGCGCTTTCCCGTGCCGCCGGGAGCAGTGCAGGATTCCCGGGGCCGGAAGTAAGAGCGTTTATCAGCGCATACTGCACCGTACATAGTTCTTTCAGTTTCTCGATCGCTTCGGCTGGAATATTCAGAGCGTCACAGCCAATGGTTCCGCAGGGGAAGCTTTTCCCGGAGTAGAAAGCCAATCCATTCCAGAAGTCCAGAGATACCGCATCGTTCGTATTCATCATTACACAACCCTCCAAAATTGTTTTCGCTTATTATAGCACAAATGTTCTATAATTGGAAGAGGGTTTGTCCTGTTTTTTGAAATGGGCTTGTCCTGCGATTAGCCTGTTTTTTGAAAATTTCCCCATAACCATAGTGAGGAGGTAAAATGCCTGTTGAGCCGGCGGGTATTTTCCTCCCCAATATTTTTATGGAGGCAAGATAATGCGCGTATTTGAAACCATCAAGGCAGCTGTCACATTAAGGCAGGCTGCCGAACACTATGGGCTACGGGTTCTGCCAAACGGCATGACCTACTGCCCATTCCACGAGGACAGGCACCCCAGTTTGAAGCTGAATGAGGATTTCTTCTATTGCTTCGGCTGCGGGGCCAGCGGAGATGTCATCGACTTCACCGCGAGGCTGTTCGGCATCAGCCTTAAGGATGCCGCAGAAAAACTCGCCGCTGATTTTAGCATCAATCCCAGACCGCCAGAACAATCGGAGATTCCCAACTGCCATGCAGAGCCAACCCGGGACAGGGAGCGGCTCTGTGTTTGCGTTTTGCAGGAATATCTCCGGCACCTTCGTATCTGGCAGCTGCGGTATCGTCCTGAGAAGCCGGGTGACCCCATCCATCCCCGTTTTGCCGAAGCGATGAAAGCACTGCCCACAGTCAATCATCTTCTGGACTGCCTGCTGGGAAATGATTTGCTTCTGGCGAAACAGACTGCGGAAATGCTCTGCAAAAAGGGGCATATCCGGCGGCTGTCCGAATATCTCGGGACACTGTGTGAGAAAGAGAGAGAATGCGCATGAGCGGTACGCCGGAGTGGCTGGATGACAAGGGGAAGATCATCGAGCACAAATACTGCCAGTGCTTTCTGGAACAGCACCCTCTGCTCAGCAAGGGAGAGGACTTCTTCACCACCGAGGGCATCGTCACCGATAAGGACCGGCTCCTGCGGGATGTGTTCGATGATATCAAGGAACACCTTACCAGCGGGCTGGTGACAAAAGCTAAAAACCTGCTGGAAGCAATCCGTATGGAATGCTACGACCGGGGCGAGTTGGAAAAGTATCAGGATCGTATCTTCCTCGCCAACGGCACCCTGTTTCTGGATGGAAGGTTCGTGGAGGAAAAGGGCTTCTGCCTGAATCGCCTGCCCATTTGCTACAATCCCAACGCGCCCCGGCCGGAGGTCTGGCTGCGGTTTTTGTCGGAGCTTCTGGAGCCGGAGGACATTCTGACGTTGCAGGAATTCATGGGCTACTGCCTGATTCCCTGCACCCGGGGGCAGGTGATGCTGCTCATCAAGGGCAACGGTGGCGAGGGGAAGTCCCGGATCGGCGTGGTGATGCACACTCTGTTCGGCGCCAATGTCAAGAACGGCAGCATCGACAAGGTGGAAACCAGCGCCTTCGCCCGAGCGGATTTGCAGCATGTGCTGGTGATGGTGGACGACGATACCAAAATGGAAGCTCTATCCTCCACCCATTATGTGAAGTCCATCATCACAGCGGAAACCCCTATGGACTTGGAGCGGAAGAAGGAACAGAGCTTTCAGGGGGATATGTATGTCCGCTTCATGGCGTTCTCCAACGGCGATCTGGAAGCCCTGTACGATAAGTCGGAGGGTTTCTTCCGACGGCAGCTGATTTTGCAGACCAGGCGAAAGCCGCCGGGCAGGGCGGATGACCCGTTTCTTTCCGACAAGCTGAAACAGGAGGTAGAGGGCATCTTCCTCTGGTGCCTGGATGGCTTGAAACGCTTGCAATCCAACAACTACCGCTTCACGGTGAGCCAGAGGGCGGCGGATAACAAGGAGCACGCCAAGCGGAATGCCAACAATCTGGTGGAGTTTATGCAATCCGAGGGGTACATCCAGCTGAAAGCAGACAGCACCATCACCTCCCGGGAGTTGTACGCCATCTATCAGATGTGGTGTGAGGACAACGGTTATCGGCCCATCGCCCAGCGGTCGGTAAGCAGTTATCTGAAAAGCCATCTGGAGGACTACAATCTGGAAGCCAGCAACAAGATCATCAACAAATCCGGCAAGAAGGTCAACGGCTTCTGGGGCATTCAGGCACTGACCGCTCCAATTATTCTCTGATGTGGAAAACATCCATCCCGATCCATCCCATCTATCCCCGGGGATGCTTGGGATGGATGGGGATAGAGGATTCGGGCTTCAACAGAAAAATGAAGGAGAAAGAATATGAAGAAGAAGTATACAGGGCAGGAGTGGGCATTCTTCCGCAACCGGGCGGGACGAATGCAGTTCAATTCCGTATGCCGCAGC
>JALFAD010000008.1 GCA_022772525.1 Clostridiales bacterium | reverse complement strand
TCACCATCCAGCCCCATGGCTCCAGCCCACGGTATTATTAAAACAGCAAGGCGGGGTCAGTGACCCCGCCCAATGAAAGGAAAAACACTTATGAAAAAGAGAATGACCGCCGCCATCGCGGCAATGATGGCCCTCCTGCTGTGCGCCTGTGCTCCCCAGAACCCCGCGCCCAGTGTGGAGACTACCTCCTTTGAAGAAGCTATCGCCACCAGAAACTCTCCCGCCCGGAAAGCTTTCCGGGAAGCCCTCAAAACCATCCACGACGATCTTACCTGGCCCTTCTTCCCGGATGCCATGAAAATCGAGATCGTGGAGCCTGCTACCATTGACGATCAGCAGTTTGCCATCTTCGACGTGGACGGCGACGGAGAAGAGGAATTGCTGGTTTCCATCACCGATACCTACACGGCGGGGATGCACGAGGTAGTTTTCGGCTATGATGCAGAGAAAGATGAACTGACCATGGAAGCCGAGGGCTTTCCCGGCATCACCTACTACCCCGGCATGATGAAGATTCTGTCCTCCCATAATCAGGGCCACGCCGGCGATGTGCTCTGGCCCTATGGCGTTTTGACCTATGACGCGGCTTCTGACAGCTACCAGTTTACCTGCTCCGTAGATGCGTGGGACCGGAATCTTTCCGAAACGGACTTTGAGGGAAATCCCTATCCGACAGACATTGACGTGGACAATGTTGGCCATGTGTACCTGATTTCGGACAGCGAGGGCGACCACACCCTCAATCAGGCGGATTTTGAAAAGTGGGAAGGGTCGCTGTTTGCCGGCAAGGAGGAGATCACCATTCCCTGGCAGTATATGACCCTCGGCAATATCAGCTGACCCCTTGCCTTCCCCTTTGGGGAAGGTGCCCCGCAGGGGCGGAAGGGGTGTTCTACCAATCATCACAACACCCCCTCAGTCAGCTGACGCTGACAGCTCCCCCATAGGGGAAGCCAAGAAATAACCCCCGGTTTCCCAAAGGAAACCGGGGGTTCGTGTATATTAGCAATAGAAATCGCGAATCTTCTTGGCGCGGCTGGGGTGGCGCAGCTTGCGGATGGCCTTGTTCTCAATCTGGCGGATTCTCTCACGGGTCACGCCGAAAATCTGGCCCACTTCCTCCAGCGTATGGGTGCGCCCATCGTACATACCGAACCGCATCCGCAGCACGTCCGCTTCCCGCTCGGTGAGGGTGTCGAGAATCTCTTTCAGGGCCTCGGCAAGCAGGGCGTTGGAGGTGGCGTCGGCGGGGCCGGGGGTGCGCTCGTCCTCCACGAAGGAGCCGATGGAGGTGTCCTCTTCATCGCCCACGGGCGTGTCCAGACTCAGGGTGTCGGCGGCGGTGCGGTTTGCCTCGATGATTTTCTCCACAGGGAGGTTCAGTTCCTTTGCGATTTCCTCCACGGTGGGCTCCCGGCCCAGCTCCTGCACCAGCTTCCGGTTGCAGCGGGTGGCCTTGTTGATGACCTCTACCATATGCACCGGCACCCGGATGGTCCGGGCCTGGTCGGCGATGGCACGGGTGATGGCCTGCCGAATCCACCAGGTGGCATATGTAGAGAATTTGTTTCCCTTTGTCCAGTCAAATTTGTCCACGGCGCGGATCAGGCCCGTGTTGCCCTCCTGAATCAGGTCGAGGATGTGCAGGCCCCGGCCGGAATACTTCTTGGCGATGGAGACCACCAGCCGGAGGTTGGCCTCGGTCAGCTTGTTCTTGGCCTCCTGATCGCCCTCGGCGACCCGCTTGGCAAGCTCCACCTCTTCCTCGGCAGACAGCAGCTTAATCTGACCAATCTCCTTCAGGTACATCCGCACGGGATCGTCCAGCGAATACTCGGCGGCAAGGTCAACGGGGTCAACCAGCTCTTCCTCCTCAAGGCCTGTCAGGTCGATGTCCCCATCGTCCATAGCAAGGGCATCGTCATCGGGCAGATCCAGCTCCGCAGTGACGAGAGGAATGCTCAGCGCTTCGAAGCGGTCGTAAATTTCTTCTATTTTTTCGGGCGACAGCTGCAATTTTTCCAGCTGGGCGTTCAGGTCGGACAGCCGGATCATGCCGTCCTTCTTACCCTGTGCGATCAGCGCCTGCAGCGCTGCCTGTACCTCTTCCATGTTGGTCGTTTCCTTCTTCGGTGTACTCATCGGCGATACCCCTCTTTGTATGTAAATCTTCGAAAATTCTCATGCCGTTAAACTATACCCCAATTTTTGCGGCTTGGCAAGGGGAAACTCGGGCCTTTTTTCATTTTTAGTGAATGTTTTTCGGGTTCAGGGACAGTTTTCCCCTGATTTCGGGAAAACATACAGTTTACTTTTTGGGAAAAATTCGCTATAATGGGCAAAATGACATCGTGTGCCCTGCGGTTCACATAAGATTGCCGCTGGGCGGGGCTTGCCCAAAACGGAAGCTGACACGGAAGGCAAGAGATAACTACGAGGTGTACCCAATGACCGAACTTTCCAAAATCCGCAATTTTTCCATCATCGCCCATATTGACCACGGCAAGTCCACGCTGGCAGACCGGCTGTTGGAGCAATGCGACGCCATCGACCAGCGTATTCACGCCGAGCAGATGCTGGACTCCATGGAGCTGGAAAAGGAGCGGGGCATTACCATTAAGGCAACCGCTGTCACCCTCCACTATACCGCCGACGACGGCGAAACCTATTGCCTGAACCTCATCGACACCCCGGGCCATGTGGACTTTAACTACGAGGTTTCCCGCAGCCTAGCCGCCTGTGAGGGCGCGGTACTGGTGGTGGACGCCACACAGGGCGTGGAGGCCCAGACGCTGGCGAATACCTACCTCGCCATCGACGCGGGGCTGGAGGTGCTGCCGGTGGTCAACAAGATCGACCTGCCCTCTGCCCGGCCTGCTGAGACCAAGCAGGAAATCGAGGATATCATCGGCATCCCCGCCGAGGACGCCCCGGAGATCTCCGCGAAAAACGGCATCAACATCCATTCCGTGCTGGAAATGATCGTCCATGGTGTGCCCGCTCCCACCGGCGACCGGGAGGCCCCTTTGCAGGCTCTGATTTTCGACAGCCAGTACGACTCCTACCGGGGCGTCATCGCCTACACCCGCATCAAGCAGGGCGCGGTGAAGCCCGGTATGGATATCAAAATGATGGCCACCGGCGCGGTTTACAAAGTGGTGGAAGTGGGCAATATGAGTGCCACTGGCCTTGTCCCCAAAGACGCTCTGGGGGCCGGTGAGGTGGGCTACATCACCGCCTCCATCAAGACCGTAGCCGACACCCGGGTAGGCGACACCATCACCGGCGTGGAGAATCCCGCCGCCGAACCCCTGCCCGGCTACCGGCAGGTGCAGCCCATGGTGTTCTCCGGCGTGTACCCTGCCGACGGCGCGAAATATCAGGATCTTCGGGACGCACTGGAAAAGCTGAAGCTCAACGACGCCTCCATGTCCTACGAGCCGGAAAGCTCCATCGCGCTGGGCTTTGGCTTCCGCTGCGGCTTTCTGGGGCTTCTCCACATGGAGATCATTCAGGAGCGGCTGGAACGGGAATACAATCTGGATCTCATCACCACCGCCCCCAACGTCGTCTACCGGGTGACCAAGACCAACGGCGAGACCCTGATGGTCTACACCCCCGTTGACTTCCCCGACCCTGCCGACATTCAGCTGGCGGAGGAGCCCTTTGCCAAGGTCAATCTGATTACCCCTCAGGACTATGTGGGCAATATCATGGATCTGTGCCAGCAGCGCCGGGGCGAATTCAAGGACATGGTGTATCTGGACGCGAATCGTGTAGAACTCCATTACGAAATGCCCCTGAACGAGATTATCTACGACTTTTTCGACGCTCTGAAATCCCGCACCCGGGGCTACGGCAGCCTGGACTATGAGCTGATCGGCTACCGCCCCAGCCGCCTTGTGAAGCTGGACATCCTGCTCAACGGCGAAATTGTAGACGCCCTGAGTTTCATCCTTTTTGCCGACAACGCCTATCCCCGGGCCCGGAAAATCTGCGAAAAGCTAAAGGAAAATATTCCCCGCGCCCAGTTCGAAATTCCCATTCAGGCAGCCGTCGGCGGCAAGATCATCGCCCGGGAGACCATCAAGGCTCTGCGCAAGGATGTGCTTGCCAAGTGCTACGGCGGCGACATCACGAGAAAGAAGAAGCTGCTGGAAAAGCAGAAGGAGGGCAAGAAACGGATGCGCACCTTCGGCACCGTGTCCGTCCCCAGCGAAGCGTTTATGGCCGTTTTGAAGCTCGACGAAGACTAAATGCCTTCCCCTTTGGGGAAGGTGGCTCGCCGTAGGCGAGACGGAAGAGGAAATGTCCAGCTGCGAATTTGCCCAACCCACAGTGAATTTTGGATTGTTCTGCACCTCTTCAGTCAAAAATCACAGATTTTTGCCAGCTTCCCCAGAGGGGAAGCCAAGGCGGCTTCGCCGCACACTATCCTGATACGGAGGTAATCGCTCCATGCCAATTTTAACCAAGCGCCCGGACAAGACCCCGCTGGGCATTTATGTACACGTTCCCTTCTGCCGCAGCAAGTGCCAGTACTGCGACTTCTACTCCCTTGCCACCAAGGAGGACACCCTCTTTGACGGCTACCTTGACGCGGTGTGCGACCACATCAAGGAAGCTGGCGAGCTGGCCCCCGGCTATAAGGTGGATACCGTCTACTTTGGCGGCGGCACCCCCAGCTTCTTTGGGGCAGACGGTCTGGCTGTCATTATGACCGCCATCCGGCGGAATTTTGACGTAGATAACAACGCCGAAATCACCTTTGAGTGCAACCCGGATTCTGTGTCCGACAAGCTGCTCCACCGGCTCCGGGCCGAGGGCTTCAACCGGGTGAGTCTGGGCATCCAGTCTGATGATGATGAAATGCTGAAAAAGCTGGGCCGGCCCCACACATACGCCCAGGCGGTGGCAGCCTACCAGCGTATCCGCAAGGCCGGCTTCCGGAACATCAGCGTTGACCTCATGTACGGCCTGCCGGGGCAGGACGTGCTGGACTGGACGGCCACGCTGGACAATGTGCTGCGCCTGAACCCGGAGCACATCAGCTGCTACGCCTTGAAAATCGAGGATGGCACCCCCTTCGCTCAGGTGAAGGACGCCCTGAATCTGCCGGACGACGACACTCAGGCGGATATGTACCTTGCCGCCGTGGAAACGCTTCAGGGTCGGGGCTTCCGTCAGTATGAGATTTCCAATTTCTGCCGGAAGGGCCTTGTGTCCAAGCACAATATGAAGTACTGGACCGGCGGGGAATATCTGGGCTTCGGCCCCGGCGCCAGCTCGGATTTTGCCGGAAAGCGCTATACCCTGAAACGGGATTTGCAGGCCTATATCACCGGCATCCGGGACGGCGGCGACATCATGGAGGATTTGCAGGAGATTCCCATGCGGGAGCGGGCAGGGGAATACCTGATGCTTCGCCTGCGCACCAGCCTGGGCATCGACCGGCAGGAATACGAGAAGACCTTCCTGCTGCCCTTTGATCCGCTGGAGGAGGTGCTGGAAAAGCAGCGCCGGTTGTTCCATGCCACTCAGACCGACACGGGCCGCTGGGTGCTGACCCCCAAGGGGTATCTGGTCAGCAACGATATCATCACAGATTTGCTGCTGGCGCAGGACGGCTCCACGCCGCTGAAAAGAATATAAATTTGTAGGGGAGGGTCATTGACCCTCCCCTACGTTTGGCTGTTGAACAGCTCCTCCACCGTCCCAAACCGGTAGCCCTGCTCCTTCCATTTTCCGATCAGTTCATTCAGAATTTCCGCGTTGGTTTTAGAGGTGGAGTGGAGCAGCACCACCGCGCCGTTGTGGGTGCGGGGCAGCAGCTTTGCGAAGGCTTCCTCCTTTGTGGGCTGGGAATCGTTCTTCCAGTCCACATAGGCAAGACTCCAAAATACGGTTTTATACCCCAATTCCTGGGCCATTTTCAGATTTTCCTCGCTGTAAATGCCCTGCGGCGGGCGGTAGAATTTGGGCATTTCCGCCCCTACGGTGTCCCGGTACAGGGCTTCCAGATCGGTTAATTCTTTGGAAAACGCCGCTTTATCTGACAATTTGCTCATATCGTAGTGGTGCATGGTGTGATTGCCCACAGTGTGGCCTTCCTGCACCATCCGCTTTACCAGATCGGGGTTTTTCTCGATGTAGTTGCCCACCAGAAAGAAAGCAGCGGGCACATCGTTGGCCTTCAGCACATCCAGAATCTGAGCGGTGCAGCCGTTTTCGTAGCCCGCGTCGAAGGTCAGGTACAGCACCTTTTCCTCCGTGTTTCCGATGTAGGCCGCATCGTACCGGGCCAACTGATCCCGCCCTGCGTTGCCGATGGGCGGCATTCCCTCCTGCCGGAAGCTCAGACCCCAGGAGCCGGTTTCCAGCGCGCTGCAAGCAAAAATGCTGATGGTGACCGTTGCGGCGGCAGCCAGCGCCAGCAGTAAGATCAGAAAATCCCGTTTTCGCATACCATCCCTCCTTGAGACAGGCTATGCCGGACAGACGGGAATATTCCGGCTTCCCCTTTGGAATGGGATGTGTTACAATGGAAAAAATGCCTTCCCCTTTGGGGAAGGTGGCAGCCCGTAGGGCTGACGGAAGAGGTGTCTCAATGAAAGAATGTGTCATTTTCTGTGCGGCGGGATTTGACGGCCTTGCCCGGCCCATTGGGCCGGATGCCTATGTGATTGCCGCCGATGGCGGCCTGCGGCATACGGAAAACTTAGGGCTTACCCCCAACGCGGTGCTGGGGGACTTTGACTCGCTGGGCTATACCCCCAAGGGAGCCGGCGTGTTCCCGGTGGAGAAGGACGACACCGACGCCATGCTGGCGGTGCGGCTGGGACTGGAGCGTGGCTGTGACGAATTTTTGCTCTACGGAAGCCTGGACGGCCCACGCTTAGATCACACCGTGGCGAATTTTCAGACCCTGCAATTTCTGGCGGATCACGGCGCGGTGGGGTATCTGATTGGAAACACCACCATAGTGACCGTGGTGAAAAACGGGAAAATCATCTTCCCGGCAGGGCTTTCCGGCACGATTTCCGTGTTCTGCATGGGGAAGGATGCGGAGGGCGTCATCGAGCGGGGGCTGTTTTACGGACTGGAAAACGGCGTCCTAACCAGCGGCTTTCCGCTGGGTGTCAGCAACCATTTTACAGGCGAAAAAGCGGAGATTTCCGTGAAAAATGGAAGCCTTCTGGTACTTTGGGATCGAAACTGCGGCCTTCCCAGCCGGGAGTAGGGATGTTATGGTAACCTATGAACTGAAAAAAGCTCCCGGCGTGCCGCTGTACGAAGCGCTGTACCGCTGTATCCGGGGGGATATCCTCTCCGGCAAGCTGAAGCCCGGGGAGAAGCTGCCCTCCAAGCGGGCGCTGGCTCAGAATCTGGAGGTCAGCAAGATCACCGTGGAAACGGCCTACAACCAGCTTCTGTCCGAGGGGTATCTGCGCTCTGAGGAGAAGGTGGGCTACTTCGTGGAAGCGGTGGAGCGTCCTGCGGCCCCCGAACCGGCCCGGAAAGCCGTCCCGGCGGCACAGGAGCAGGGGTGGCTGCTGGATTTGACCGCCAACGGAACGGAGCAGTTTCCCTTCTCCGTGTGGATGAGGCTCCAGAGGGAGGTTATGCTGGACTACGGACAGTCCCTGCTGCTGCCGCTGCCAAACCGGGGGGTGCCGGAGCTGCGGCAGGCCATTGCCGGGCACCTTGCGGACTTTCGGGGAATGCGGGTGGACCCGGAGAACATTCTTATTGGCGCGGGAACAGACTTCCTGTATAACCTTCTCATGCAGCTTTTGGGCCGGGAAAAAATCTACGCCGTGGAGGAGCCGGGCTATGGCAAAATCCGCAAAATCTACGCCGCCGGCGGGGTCACCTGTGTCAGCGCCCCCATGGACGAACTGGGCGTGATTCCCGAGGGGCTGAAGAACGCGGATGTCCTCCATTTTTCGCCCTCCCACCACTTCCCCACGGGGCTGGTGACCCTGGTGAGCCGCCGGATGGAGCTGCTTTCTTGGGCGGGGGACAGCCGGTGGATCATCGAAGACGACTACGACTCCGAATTTCGCTTTGACGCCCACCCCATGCCCGCCATGCAGGCGCTGGACGGCAAGGGCCGGGTGATCTACATGAACACCTTCTCCAAGAGCATCGCTCCCTCCATCCGTATCAGCTACATGGTGCTGCCCCCGGCCCTGATGGCGGAATTTCAGAGCCGGCTGGGCTTTTACAGCTGCACCGTGCCCTCCTTTGAGCAGTACACGCTGGCGCGGTTTTTAAGCCGGGGCTATTTTGAAAAACACATCAACCGGATGCGAAAGCTGTACAAAAGCCGCCGGAATCTGGTGATTTCCTTTCTGAACCGCTGTCCCTTCGCGGACAGACTGACCATTTTGGAGCAGGACGCGGGCCTGCATTTCCTGCTGAAGGTGGACACGGCTCTGACCGACGCGGAGCTGACGGCCCGGCTTGCCCGGGCGGGCATCCGGGTACAGGCCCTGAGTGAGTTTTACCACGACTCGTCGGCGGATCAGCGATGTCTGGTCATCAACTATTCCGGCGTCCGTGCGGAAGCTCTGGAGCGGGCGCTGGACGCGGTTAGAGAGATTATGTAAACCAATATTGCCCTTGCCTTTTGCGGAAGGGACGGGTATAATAAACAGAAGGGAAAATAATTGACAATTGACAATTGTCAACTGTCAATTTCATCAGGGGGTGACACAATGGCAAGTCGGCAATCGCTCTATCGCGGATGCCTGCTGGGAATGGCAGTAGGCGACGCCATGGGCTACACAGTAGACAATAAAAGCTGGCAGGAGATCCGGGAGGACTACGGCCCCAACGGATTGCTTGGCTATGATCTGGTCAACGGCTATGCCGATGTGACCTCCTACACCCAACTGGCGGCCTTTACCTGCAACGGCCTGCTCTTCGGCATGACCCGGGGGCAGCTCACGGGAAAAATGGCCCCCTACATTAAATACATCGAGCTGAGCAGCCGGGAGTGGGCGGCGTCCCAGCGTTCCTGGGGCAGGCCCAGCAAGTGCTACTGCTGGCTGCTGCGCCGCCCGGAGCTGTGCCGCCGGCACTGTATGGACACCCGGATGCTGGACACCCTGGGCCGGGAGGTTTCCTCCACGCTGGAAAGCCCGGTAAACAGCTTTTCCGACCCCGCGGGACTGTCCCCGGCCATCGGCGTGGGGCTGTTCTTCCACAAGGACCGGATGGACTGGCGGGAAATGGCCCGTCTGGGGGCGGAGGCGGTGGCCCTGACCCACGGAAGCCCCACGGCGTTCCTGTCGGGGGCCATGCTGACCCACGTTATCAGTTTGCTTTTGCGCCGACCCGGCGCGCCGCTTAAGAAGATTTTCCTCGCGGCGGCAGAGGCGGTGAAGGAGCAGTTCGGGCACCAGTATTCTCAGGCCTTCGACCTTGCCACGCTGGTGCGGCACGCGGTGACCTACGCGGAAGCGCCGGACGCACGGCCTGTGGACATTATGGAGAAGCTGGGGTGCGAAACCGCCGCGCAGGTCATGGCGGGGGCGGTGTACACCTGTCTCGTCTGTCAGGACGATTTTGACCGGGCCATGATTGTGTCGGTGAACCACTCCGGACGCAGCGCGGCGGTGGGGGCCATTGTGGGCGCGGTTCTGGGCCTGCGGATGGGCGAGGAAGCCCTGCCGGAATTCTACATCGAGTGTCTGGAGCCTGCGGAGACCCTCCGGGAGCTGGCGGACGATCTGTACACCGGCTGTCCCATGGAGCAGGGCAACAAGCTGTTCGATCTGGACTGGGACTACAAATACTGCCACGGCGGCCAATAGGCCGCAGTGCGGCCAGCCAATGCGTGCGCGGGCTGGTTTGTAATCGAAAGACCATAGGGTACCGCTCGGTATCGGAAGCAAGTGGCCGCTAACAATACGTGGGCAGCAGAACCGTCGGCCAATGCGTGCGCGGGCTGGTTTGTAATCGAAAGACCATAGGGTACCGCTCGGTATCGGAAGCAAGTGGCCGCTAACAATACGTGGGCAGCAGAACCGCCGGCCAATGCGTGCGCGGGCTGGTCTGTATTCGTTACACCATTGGGTTTTGCTCGGTATCCTTCCCCTGTACCGGGTGTTTCATTCATCAAACAGAAAAGACCTTCCCAAAAAACGGGAAGGTCTTTTCGCTTCAATACTGAGCGTTTCCAGTCGAGCGGGCCCAATGGCGTAACGACTACCACCCGGGTTCGTAACGCATTAGCGGGCGGCCTTGCCGCCTAGCCTACCTGATTTTCAAAGGCGGTGACTTCGCTGGCGGCGTCCATTTCGTAGTAGCTCAGCAGAATCTGCTCCGCCACGGGAGCCAGCCAGGAACCATGGGCCACCTTCTCGCCGTAGAGCGCCACAGCGATATCGGGCTGCGTCTCGTCCTTGCGGTGAGCAAAACAGATGAAGGCACCGTGGTCGGAACCAAGGGAGGCGTGTTCGGCGGTGCCGGTCTTAGCATAGACAATGACCTCGTCCTTCAGGGGCCACACGCCGTCGCCCTCACCGTACAGGTCTTTGGGGCCTCCAAAGTAAGCCGTAGCGGTGCCGCCCATCTGGGTGATGACCTTGCGCATACCTTTCCAGTAGCTTTCAATGGTGGTGGGAGCCATTTCCAGCTGGTTGGCAATTTCCGGCTGGTTTTCCTTAATCAGGGTGCGGTAGTCGGAGGACACCACCCGGCTCAGGAAGGTGGCCTTCATCCGGGTACCCTTGTTGGCAAGGGTGGAGGCGTAGACCGCCAGCTGCATGGGGGTGAACCGGTTTTCGCCCTGACCGATGGCGCCCAGAACACGGTCGCCTGCGGAGAAGTTGCCGTTAACACCGGAGCCGTAAACCTTACGCTTCACATCAGGGGTATTGATCCGGCCGGTTTTTTCCACCAGTTCGATGCCGGTGGGCACGCCCAGACCCAGCGCCTTGCAGGTTTCCTCCATGTTCTCCCAGGTGTTCAGGTCGCCCAGCACATAGAAGAAGTAGTTGCAGGAGTAGCACAGAGCGTCGGTGGCGTCGATGCCGCCGGGGCTTCCGTCGGCGGCGGTGTGGACAAAGTGACCGGAGGTCCATGCCAGACAGGTCGGCGCGAAGCCTTCGTACTTGGTGAAGACACCCTTATCCTCGATTTTCTCACCGTAGTTGTAAATGTACTCGCCCTTGCTGTTCCGGTGCTCCATGGCGGAAATCAGGGTGCACATCTTGAAGGAGGAGCCGGGGGGATATTCCGCGCCGAAGGCCCGGTTGAAGAAGGGCTTCAGGTCGTCCTTCATGATGTCGTCCCAGTCCTCGTACATGGTGGCAAGGTTAAAGGTGGGGTAGCTGGCGCAGGCCAGAATCTTGCCGGTCTGGCACTCCATGACCACCACGGCGGCACCTTGGGCGTCCAGGCCAGCGCCATCGTCTCCTGCTTCGCGCTGCTCAGGGTCCACAATTTTGTGCATGACCTGATCCAACGCCTTCTCCGCCACCTCCTGAATCTTGATGTCGATGGTGGTTTCCACGGAGTTACCGGCGATGGGGTCCTTGGTGTAGTAGGACTTGGTGGTAGCGCCGTCCTTGTTGACTTCGTCGTAGCGGGTGCCGTCGATGCCATGGAGGTATTCCTCAAAGGCCAGCTCGAAGCCGGTCTGGCCCACCTTGGCGTCCATGGAGTAGCCCTGCTTTTTATACTCCTCCCACTGCTCGTCGTTCATGCCGCCAAGGTAGCCTAAGATATGGGCGGCGTACTTGGTGTGGTATTCCCGGACGGTGGAGGCTTCCACGTTGAGGCCGGGGGTGTTCAACTCCAGAATGGCGGACAGCTGCTGGTCAGTCACGTCCTCCAGGAAGGTGTAGGTGGGCAGGTTGGTGATGCCGCGCAGGTCGAACTCATACCGGAAGCCGATGACGGCCCGGGCATCCTCGTCAGACCATTCGTCAGGAATTTCATAGCGCTTGCGCATTTTCTCCACCAGCAGCGGTGCGGTGATATCGGAGTCCAGGCCCCGGTCCACCATGAACAGCTGGAAGTTATTCTGCCAGGAGGTGTTGAACTCGGTCAGTGTGTAGGTAAAGGGGCGGGTGGCGGAGACGGGGAAGTGATCCGTATAGGTAATACCCAACTCCTTGCACTTCTGCACCAGGTCAAACAGGGCCTGGTTGCAGTTGGGGTTGGATTTGGTGACGTAGTGGTTGAACACCAGGTTATAGGAAGCCCGGTTGCCCACCAGGACGTTGCCGTTGCGGTCCAGAATATCGCCCCGGGACGCGCGGACGGTGGTAATGGTACTGTAGACCTGGGTGTTATCGGTATCGCCCTTGGTATCGATGATCTGCAGCTTAAAAAGCCGCATGGAGAACAGAACCAATATGAACGCGAACAGTCCCAGAAACACGCGCGCGCGGACGCGGCTTACTCTTTCCATGTGTTACCTCCAATCAGGCCGGTCTTATTGACCAGAGAATACAGCGGGATCATGACAAGGCTGGTATAGACGCTTGTCAGCAGGAAGGAAGGAAGTCTTCCCCAGTAGGTCAGCCCGTAGAACAGGCCGACACCGAACAGGCCCAGCTCATAGAGCGTCAGAGCAAGACAGGCGCACAGCGTCAGGGTGCCCCGGCTGCGGTGCCAGTACATCTGCCGGAACATGGTGGCGCCCACGCCGAAAAAGGTGAGCAGGGCAATACACAACGGCGTCGGCGCGGAACCGGAGAACCAGTACAGCGCGGACGCAATAAGGACGAACAGGCTGCCCACATCGGTGCCCTCAATGACGGTAATCAGCAGAATGGCCCCCACAGCCAGATCGGTGGTGGCGCCGAACAGGCGAATCTGGCCCAGAATCACATCCTGAAGCACCAGACAGACCACAACGATCAGGGCGTACAGCACCCATTTCACCAGCCGTAGCCTTTGCAGGCGGGTCAGCTTCTGGGTTTTGAGCCAGGTAGAGGTGGTGGGGTCGGGCTTAAATTCATTTCGTTTTTTCCGCTGGTTCCGGCGGAACAGCTCTGTCAGGGTGCGCTGCTTCGGCGCCCTGCCAGCGCGGCGTTTCTTCTTCTCAGTCATGGCGCGCTCCTTAGCCGAAGCCGCCCACAGGCTCGGTGGTCGCCTCCGTGGTGGCGGGCTGGGTCGGTTCTGTCTCGCCCGCAGCCGGTGTGGTGGCGGCGGGGGTCACAGATTCGGTGGTATACTCGGTGATGATGAAGATCTGCTCCAGGGAGCTGATCTCCGCAGCGGGGTCCAGCAGGGCGTACTTGGCAATGCCGGTTTCCTCAAAGCCGGCATCCACCACGTTTCCCATGATGAGGCCCCGGGGATACACGGTGGAACCGGAGGTCACCACCTGTTCCTTGTTGCGGATGATGGCGGCGGAGGGCAGGTAGTTCATTTGCAGCAGCGTCTGGTGACCGTCGATATAGCCGCCCCGAACCATGCCGTTGTAGCCGGAGGAAGCGATGGTGCCGGAAATTTCCAGCGTGGAGTCCAGAATGGTAGTAATCTCGGCGTAGTTGATGCCTACGTTAGTGACCAGACCCACCACTTCGCCGTTTTCCGTCACGGCACACATATTCTTCTGAATGCCGGAATTGGTGCCTCGATTGATGGTCAGGGTATTCTGCCAGTCGCTGGAGTTCCAGCCGATGATATAGGCGTCCACCAGCTTGTAGTCCTCGTGGGTTTCCTGCAGGTTCATGCCCTTTCGCAGCCGCTGGTTCTCACGGGAGACGGATTCCGCCTGACGGGCGGTGTCCTCCATCTCGGCGATCTTCTTTTTCAGCACTTCGTTTTCCGCCGCCAGCGCTTCATACCGGAACATATAGCCGTAGTATTTTTCCGCGGTGGTAGTCAGGGCGGTGGCGGCGGCCCGGAAGGGAGTAAGCACGCCCTGCACCGCGAGATCCAGCGGATTCCGGTTCATGATGCCGCCGAAAATCGACAGCAGAATCGCAAGAATCACAGCGATCACGAGAATAATGACGATTTTGCTGGTGAACAGGTTTCTCATTGGGCATCCTCCATGATTTCCGGGGCGATTTTTCGCAGTACCTGACCCAGTCGGCACACGGGAAGCCCCATGACATTGTAATAATCGCCTACGATTTTTTCGCAGAACAAGGCCGCGCCGCCCTGAATGCCGTAGGCCCCGGCCTTATCCATGGGCTCGCCGGAATCCACATACCGGATAATCTCGGCTTCACTCAGGGGCCGGAAGTGCAGGTCGGTAACCTCCGTGAAGGTCTGAATCGCTTCGCCCCGCACCACGGTGCAGCCGGTCATCACCTGATGATCCCGCCCGGACAAGGCTTTCAGCATAGCCACGGCCTCCTCCCGGCTGTGGGGCTTGCCCAGAACCTTCCCGCCGCAGACCACGATGGTGTCCGCCGCGACAATGAGATCGTCCTCTTCGTGGGGCACCGCCAGCGCCTTTCGGCGGCTCACCCGGGCCACCTCGTCAAAGGGCGGCTTTTGCGGGTCCATGGTTTCGTCAATATCCGCTGCCCGGACGGCAAAGGGAATGCCGAACAGGGAAAGCAGTTCTCTTCTCCGGGGCGACCCGGAAGCTAAAATCAGTTGCATAGAAATTCCTTTCTCAAAAGCCTTCCCCTGGGGGAAGGTGGCACGGCGAAGCCGTGACGGATGAGGGTCAGCGCATTCGCTCACGCACTGCCAGGTCAATATTCTGACACACACCGTCAAAGTTTTTCAACACATCCAAATTAGACAGCCGAAGGACATATAGTCCTTTCTGCTGTAAAAAACGGGTGCGTTTTTGATCATAGACCATATCATCCGGCTCACAGTGCTGAGAGCCGTCCAATTCCACCACAAGCTTTGCTTTGTAACAGTAAAAGTCCACAATATAGCTTCCAATGGGAAATTGTCGTTTAAACTGGATTGGATATGCTTTCAGAAAGTCATACCAGAGGTGTCGTTCCTCTTTTGTCATATTTTTTCGCAAAATTTGAGACCGTTGTCGTATTAGATTATCGCTTTGCATTTCACTTCTCCAGTTCTAAGCGGCTTCGCCGGCCCTCATCCGCCCCCTGCGGGGGCACCTTCCCCGGAGGGGAAGGCTTGTCATTCCACCCCTCTGAGGTACAATCCTCTCGTGCAGGCACCGGGGTCGAAGGGGGTGGGGTTCAGGTAATCCTCCAGAATGCGGTCCACTTCTCTTGCGTTTTCCGTGGTAAAGGACAGCCGGATGGCCCAGACGCCCAGCTTGGCAAGGTCGTCCTGCCGATCCAGCCAGCTCAGCTTCTTGCCGTTGAGCAGGACGCTGCGGCAGCTGTCCCCGTCCCGGAGAATGGGGAATTCGGCACCGGTTTTGTCCGTCAGCTTGGTGGTGCCAAGGTGGCAGGTGCATTCGCCGGTGCGGCCCTGAATCAGACAATGCTCCGTGACCATCAGGGGCAGCCGCCCGTAGGCGATGATCTCGGCATTCACGGCCTTGCTCAAGTCCCGAATCTGGGGCAGGGTCATTTCAAAGCTGACGGTTGCGGAGACCAGCTCCAGAGAGCGCAGCACGTTCATGGAGGCGGAGTTGTAGATGTTCAGGCCAAAATCGCCGTGGATTTTCATGCCCGCTTCCCGGACGGGGCCGAGCAGGCCCAGATTGCCCACCAGCGCATTCTTCACGCCCAGTTCCCGTAGGAGCGCCAGATCTTTTTTGAGCTTGGGCATCTCGCCGTCATGGACGATCCGGGGCAGGGCCACGGCAAGCCGTCCCCGCTGCACCAGCCGCAGGGTCATATCCGGGTCGGCAGTAAGAATGTGCAGCGGCACATAGAGCATGGCGGTTTCGGAATTCAAAAGGTTCGGGGTCAGCTGTTCCCGGGTGGTGACCTGCACGGTCAGGCCGGGCAGCTCCTTGGGCCCCTTGTAATCCGGTACCGGCTTGGGCTGCCGGATGGGGTGGTTCTCCCGCCGGGCACGCAGAGCGGTCAGCTGGTTCAGCACGTCCCGCCGCATGGCGTTGACAGCGGCGGCGGAAATGATGAGGCCCGGGTCTACCCGGGTGCGCACCTCGGCGCAGCGGTAGGGGGTGCCTCCGGTTTTCGCCACCCGCTGGGCCAGCATTTCTCCTGTCAGCGCCATGTTGATGGCCCGTTCCGGACGGGGGCCGGGCACCGTGCAGGTGCGGCCCTCCGGGTCGGTGGCGGTGAGGGAGCTGCCGTCTACCGTGACCACGGCCCGGAATTTGATATCCACCAGCTGGGTTTCCCCGGCTTCAAAGGACTGCCGGGCAGCCTGAAGCCACTGGGGGTCGTCCCGGGTGTCCTGCCGGACGCCGAACATTTTCTGATCCACCCGGCTGGTGTAATAGCCGTCGGTGAAGCCCTGCCGGTTGAAGGCGGTCATGAGGGCGTCCATCATGGGCCGGGTCACTTGCTTTTCGTCCATGGCCTTGCGGTAAACGGCGGTGACGGTTGCCACATACTCTGCCCTTTTCATCCGGCCCTCCAGCTTCACGGAGGCAACGCCCATGGCTTCCAGCTCCTGTAAATAATGGACAAGGCAGTTGTCCTTCAGACTCAGGGGGTATTTTTCCTCCCAGTGGGTATAGCCGTAGCTCTGGCGGCAGGGTTGGGCGCAGCGGCCCCGGTTGCCGGAGCGTCCGCCAATGGCGGAGGACAGGTAGCACTGTCCGCTGTAGCACATACACAGAGCGCCGTGAACGAAGACTTCAATTTCAATGGGAGAATTGGCGCAGATATACCGGATCTCCTCCCGGCTCAGCTCCCGGCTCAGCACCACCCGCTGCATTCCCATGGCAGCGCACAGCTGCACCCCCGGCAGGGAGTGAACGGTCATCTGGGTGGAGCCGTGGACGGGAATGTGGGGGGCAATCTGGCGGCACAGCTGCACCACCCCCAGATCCTGCACGATAAAGGCATCGATGTTATTCGCGGCAGCATGACGGATCAGCTCTGCGGCTTCCTTCATCTCCCGGTCGGACACCAGGGTGTTCAGAGTCAGATGCACCTCCACCCCCCGGACATGGCAGTATTTCACCGCGTCCACAAGGGTCTGCGGGGTAAAGTTTTTCGCGCTCTGCCGGGCGTTCAGATTGCCGACACCCAGATACACCGCGTTGGCGCCGTTCTGCACCGCGGCCCGCAGAGCCTCCATTGAACCGGCGGGAGCCAATAATTCCAGCATAGTCTTCTCTCCGTAGCGTAATTTACCAGATTACTGAGCGCTGCCGGTCGAACAGGCCCAATGGTGTAACGATTACCGCCAGCGTCCGTAACGCATTGGCTGGCCGCCCTGCGGCCTTCGCATACTCTGGCATCATATACTTGCGCACAGTATACCATAAACGGTTGAAAAGTTCCACCCCTAACCGAAGAATTCAAGAAAAATTCAAGGGCTGTTCAGAAATTCTGCCGTCCCCTGCGGCAGAAAAACCCGGTGCCTATATACAGCACCGGGTTATCTCACTTCATAAACTTATCGATGGCCTGGCACAGATCGTCGATGGCCTCCGTATCTCCCGCCGCTACGGCGTCCACCATGCAGTGCCGCATATGGTCCTTCAGAATTACCTTGCCGGTGTTGTCCAACGCGGAGCGGACGGCGGCAAGCTGGATGAGTACCTCGGAGCAGTCGTGACCGTCCTCCACCATCCGCTTGACCTTTTCCAGATGCCCGATGGCCCGGGACAGCCGGTTAATGACGGCCTTCTGGTTTTCGTGGACGTGCCCGTGGGAGTGGGCGATGCCGTGGGCGTGGAGGTAGGCGTGGTCATGCTCATGGTCGTGTTCCTGTTCGTGACAGTGCTCGGGAAAATCAGGCATACGCTTTGCCCCCTTTATCATAGTAAAGTGTATTATACAACAGCCGCCACCTCTGCGCAAGCCCCCGAGGGGGATATTTTGACGAAAATAAATGTTTTGACACAGGGTCTGTTTGGTACTATAATATAGAAAAAATTGAAGGAGGACTTTTCCTATGCACGTTGATCACGATCATACCGGCCTGCCCCATGAGCATCCCCATGAGCACGCCCATACCCATGAGCACACCCACGACGGCGTGACTCACACCCATGAGCACGTCCACGAACACACCCACGACCATGAGCATCCCCACACCCATGACCACATCCACGCCGAGGGCGCGGAGCACACCCACAGCCACGAATGTGCCGGGGCGTGCGGCAGCTGCCAGAGCCAGTGCGAGCACACCCCAAAAGAGGAGCTGATGGCCCTGATGAAGTACATGGTGGGCCACAACGCCGCCCATGCCAAGGAGCTGGCGGATCTGGCTGCCAAGCTGGATCAGACAGGCGATCACACCGCCTATGAGCAGGTCATGGCCGCTGTGTCCGATTTTGAGAAGGGCAATATGCGGCTGAGCGTGGTGCTCACCAGCATGGAGCACGAATAAAGGAGAATTGTTATGTGCCTTTCAACTGTATACAAAAACAAGCTGGCTCCCGAGACGGTGATGATGAAGAACGTCATGCGCATTGAGTGCAAGGACGGCGTGGTCATCCTCACCGACCTGATGGAGCGCCAGATGGCTGTGGAGGGAACTCTGGAAATGGCCAATCTGGTGGACGGCGTGGCGGTTATTAAGGAAGCGGCGGTGTAAGACCCCTGCCCCTAGGGGGCAGACGCCTGTTCATGTTTTATTTGCAAATAATTCTCATTTACATCTTGACAACCGGCACATACCATGGTATACTCAGCTTGTAAAAAAGAATCACTCGCAAACAATGGACAGGAGGTGTCTATGGAAGCTGCGAAGCAGTTCAGAAAGCGCAACGCCATCCTCGCCTGCCTGCAGGGAACCACCAGCCACCCGTCGGCGGAAATGGTGTACGAAATGCTGCAAAAGGAGCATCCGGACATCTCTCTGGCAACGGTGTACCGCAATCTGGCTCGGTTCAAGAGTCAGGGGCTGGTAACCAGCGTTGCCACCGTCCGGGGCGTTGAGCGATTCGACGCAATGACCCATTCCCACGTGCACTTCATCTGTACTGGCTGTGACGCAGTTCTCGACCTGCCTCAGATGGAGATTCCCTTGAGCCTGAACGAAGAAGCGGAGAAAACCTCCGGCTGTCATGTTCAGGACTGCCGTCTGACCTTTACCGGCCTGTGCGGCAGATGCGCAAGTAAGTAAACCCAAAATTTTTACATTGGAGGAATTTATCATGAAGAAGTTTGTTTGTCCCGTTTGCGGTTATGTCTACGAAGGCGACTCCATCCCCGAAGGCTTCAAGTGCCCCGTCTGCAAGGTAGACGGCTCCAAGTTCAAGGTCATGGAAGAGGGCAAGCTGGCTGCCGAGCATGAGTACGGCATCTACGCCAAGACCGTGAAGAACAACCCCGACATCTCCGAGGAGGACAAGAAGTTCATCTTTGAGCAGCTGATGGCCAACTTCAACGGCGAGTGCAGCGAGGTCGGTATGTATCTGTGCATGGCCCGCATCGCCCATCGCGAGGGCTACCCCGAGATCGGCCTGTACTGGGAGAAGGCTGCCTACGAAGAGGCTGAGCACGCTGCCAAGTTTGCAGAGCTGCTGGGCGAGGATCTGGAGCCCAACATGAAGGCCACCACCAAGGACAACCTGGCATGGCGTGTTGACTGCGAGTTCGGCGCTACTGCCGGCAAGTTCGACCTGGCTAAGGTGGCCAAGAAGAACGGCCTGGATGCCATCCACGACACCGTCCACGAGATGGCTCGTGACGAGGCCCGTCATGGCAAGGCTCTGAAGGGTCTGCTGGAGCGGTATTTTAAGTAAGGTCGCAGGGCGGCTGCCAATGCGTGACGAACCGGATGCGTAATCGATGCACCATTGGTGCTGCTCGGTTCGCAGCCGATGTAACATGAAAAGGAGAATGATACCATGAAGTACGTTTGCAATGTATGCGGCTGGGTTTATGATGAAGAGGAAGCCGGTGTGAAGTGGGAAGACCTGCCCGATGACTTTACCTGCGAGGTGTGCGGCGTGGGCAAGGACGAGTTCAGCCCGGAGGAGTAAGCCATGAAAATTCGCATCAACAAGGATGTTGTGGAGTTTACGCCTGAGCACGCCGCGGAGGCTGCCGAGCTGGAAGCCCTGTGGGTGAAGATGGGCAACTGTGTCGGTGGAAACAAGGCGCTGTCTCCCATTGGCGTGTATGTCCCCAGTGAGAACAAGACCGCCGTGTTCCACATTGACGGTCTGTCCGAGCAGGAGGCCAAGGAGGTCCCCGTGATCCGGGCTCCCTACGACACCGATGTGTACTGCGTCATCTGCAACAAGACCCAGCACGTCAAGGCTGGCGAGCCCATTCCCTTCTGCTGCGGCAGACTGATGGAGATTCTGGACTAAGCGATCAGAAAATGAGAAGGAGCGGAATTTTCCGCTCCTTCTTTTTCGATACAGCAGTTTTGTGACCGTGTACGGGTCATGTGCAAGGGCGGCATTGTAGAGCAGGGAGTTCCGGATGACGTCATCCAAAATCCGTAGTATGATTATACAAAGCGGCAAAAAATCCGAACGCATTCCCGATAGGGAATAAGTTCGGATTTTTCATGTATGGTGGACGATATAGGACTCGATTCAATGAAGGAGCATCCGGCGTTGCGCCGCCGGATGGCAACAGTCCACCGGACTGCTGCATTTAGAACTGTTCGAGTCCTATCTCTAATACCATACCAAACGAAAGAACCACATCCTCACGAATGTGGTTCTTTCGTTTGGTGGACGATATAGGACTCGAACCTATGACCTTCCGCACGTCAAGCGGATGCTCTAGCCAGCTGAGCTAATCGTCCATGGGCGTTCATCAGAGTGCCTGATTAGTATACAAGGTTTCTGTGGCTTTGTCAAGCGTTTTTTACCGTCTCTGACAAAACAGGCCGTGGCGGTTGCAGTACCAGCAGAGAATTCCGTGGCCCCGGAGCTGCATCCGGGTCTGTGCGTTCCCCTCGGGGTAGAATTTCACCAGCTGGATCCGGTCTGTGGTCACGTAGGCCGCGAAGGAGATGTAGTGCTCCTTGGTCATGGGGTGGCTGACCGTGAGGTAGTGCTCATCTTCCACGGCCTCGACGGTCAGAGCGTGGCTCTCATCCGGCTCCTCCGCTTCCAGCGCCGGCAATGTCACGCCGCAGCAGCTGACCATGGCGTTCCCAAAGCCCCAGAGCACGTTGCCGCAGACCGGGCAGACGTAGAATTTTGCCCGCAGGAGGTTGCTGGAGCGGTTCCGGTTGGTAATCTGTTCGCCGTTCATCAGCTCGATGACGGAGACCCCCAGCGCTTGGCTCAGTGGCTGAAGCAGGGAGATATCCGGCAGACCCTTGGCGGTTTCCCATTTGGAGACGGTTTTGCTGCTGATGCCGATCTGTTCTCCCAGCTCCGCCTGGGTCAGACGCTTTGCTTCCCGCAGACGTTTGATGGTGGTTCCTGTGACATAAGTGTTCATGTTTCCACTCCCTTTCCGGGCAAAGCATACCATGAAATGAAGAATCCGGCAACCTGCGCATCGTAGACAGGCTGCCGGGTGGAAAATGCGTGCACGGCTGGTCTTTCTTCGGCAGGCCATTGGGGGTTGCCCGGTATCGTTCCACGGTACAAAAGTAACCATAGGGGGCGATGCGTTCATCGCCCCCTACGGCAGAATAACAGAAATGTAGGTTTATGCCGCTTCGTGAAGGGTTTCGGCTGCCTCAGCCACGGTTTCCTCGACCGCTTCCGTTTCCAGCCACTCGGGATGGCTCAGAAGGTCCAGGTAATACTGCTCCCGGTCGGTTCTGGCTTGTGCCAGATCGTCCTGACAGGCCTTCAGGCCTTCGCCGATGATGTTCATGGTGCGCTGGTAGGACTGCTGGGCCAGCTTTACCTGATCGGCGCTCATGCCCAGCTCGCCCCACTGGTCTTCGGTCTCCTTGTCCAGAGGCACGATGTTGTATTCCCTCACGCCGGTGTTAGAGTGCATATTCACCCAGGTGGGCAGGGCATTCACATCCGCCACATACACCTTCCCGTCGGAATACTTTTCAAAGATCACAGTGAACAGCAGGCCGTCCTCGCCGTGGGCTCCGGGACAGGCGGAGACGTAGCCGTTGCGCTGGTTGGACACGGCGTTGCCCAGAGAGTAGACGCAATAGGTCTTGTGACCGGGATTTTCCGTGCTTTCCAGCACCGCCATGGGCTGCACCACATGGGGATGGCCGCCGACGATGACGTCAAAGCCCATGTCGCAGAGCTTCTGGGCCATTTTATCCTGTGCGGCGTTCTCCGTCAGCTGATATTCCTGTCCCCAGTGCAGGAAAATCATGGTGGCTTCCGCGCCGTCGGCCTTCATGCCCTCCAGAATGGGGCCAAGCTCCTTATACAGCTTGTCTGGGTTGTTGTTGGCAAAGTAGTTCATCTGTCCCTCGTCCTTCACCGGGGTCAGGCCGTTGAGGGAGAAGGAACCGCCGTAATCGGCGTAGGTCCAGGTGTAGCAGACCATGCCGATCTTGATGCCGTTCACGTCCACCACGGTGTAGCGGTTCTCTCCGCTGAGCTGGGAACCCAGCGTTGCCAGCCCGGCGCCCCGCACGGTTTCGATAGTGCGTTTGATGCCGTCGTTCATGGTGTCACCGGCGTGGTTGTTGGCGGTGAGCAGCATATCAAAGCCCGCGTCCTTCACCGCGTCGATCAGCGGATCGGGGCAGTTGAAGGCGGGGTTGCCCTGATAGACATAGTTGTCGCCGCCGAAGGTGGTCTCTAAGTTGGCGATGGCGTAGTCCAGAGAGGACACGGTATCCTTGATGTAGCGGAAAATGGAAGAAAAGTCGTAGCTTCCGTCGCTTTTGCGGCAGGTGTCGAACACCGGCTTATGCATCAGAAGGTCGCCCACGGCGCCGATGGTGGCGGTGGCAACAACGTGCTCCACCTCCGGCGCTTCCGTGGTGGGAGGCACCGTGGTCTCCGTCTGCGCCGGTTCGGTCGCCGCACCGGTGGGAAGCTGCATCGTATTGCCCTGCGTAGGCGTGATATCCGCTTTTTTGTTCACAAGGTCAATGCTCAGATAGATCAGAAACGCGGTGACAGCGACCATCAGCACGATGAGCACCGTCAGCACCACAATGACGGCGGTGTTGCCGTGTTTGGGATTTTTGGACATTTCGGGTCCTCCTTACTCATAAGAATGCGTCCAGCAGGTAGTGGACGGTATGGATGGTTTTCCCGCCCTGTACGTACAGCCGGGGCACCCGGCGGCTGATGCCGCAGACAAATTCATAGTTGAAGCTGTCGGCCTGGGCGGAAATCTGCTCCATGGTGATGGCTTCCTCTCCATCGATGCCCACCAGCGTGACCCGGTCGCCCACCTGGACGCCGGGAATATGAGTCACGTCCACCATCATCTGATCCATGCAGATTCTGCCGAGAATCGGGGCCTTTTGCCCGTGAATCAGCACATAAAACTTTCCGGAAAGGTTCCGGCGGTAGCCGTCGGCATAGCCCACGGGGATGGTTGCCACCACCGTATCGGCCTTGGTGACATAGGTGCCGCCGTAGCTGATTTCCCGCCCGGCGGGCAGTGTCTTCACATGGGTCACCCGGCTGAGCCATTGCAGGGCAGGGCGCAGAGCAAGCAGACCGGGGTCCACCTCGTCGCTGGGGTACATGCCGTAGGTGATGATGCCGGAGCGAACCATCTCATAGGGGGTGGCGAAATTCATGAGGCCCGCGGAATTGTTCAGGTGCCGGATGGGAACCTTCACGCCCCGCCGGCGCAGCATTCCGTCAAATTCCGCGAAGCGTTCCGCCTGCTTCTTTGCCCGGGTCAGGTCGGCGCAGTCGGCGGTGGCGAAGTGGCTGAACAGGCCCTCGGCGAACAGGCCCGGCAGGCTGGCAATCCGGGCGCAGATATCCGCGTCTTCTTCTGTTACCTGAAAGCCGATGCGGCTCATGCCGGTGTCCACGGCGAAGTGGAATCGGGCGGGCAGCTCCAGAAACTGGGCGGCTTTGGACAGGGCGAGAGCGTCCTCCAGACGGTAAATCGTAGGGCGTATGCCCTCCCGGATGGCGGTGGGGAACGCGTCCGCCGGCGTGTGGCCCAGAATCAGAATGGGGGTGGACAGTCCCGCCTGCCGCAGTTCCATGGCCTCCAGAATCGAGCTGACGCAGAAAAAGGCGCATTTGTCCTGCAAAAGCCGCGCAACCTGCACCGCGCCGTGACCGTAGGCATCGGCCTTAACCACCGCCATGACCGGCACGCCAGCCTTTTCCCGGATGGCGTCCATGTTGGAAGCAATGGCATCCAGATCGATTTTTACTCTCGTGCTGTCAAAATCCACAGAAATCAACTCACTTTTTCGGGATTATGACTATTCTATCATAGAAAGTAACAAAAGTAAACAAGGAAACCCTTAAGGATTTCTTGCGATTTTCGCAGATTGGTGGTAGAATAAGATGAATGGCTTCCCCTCTGGGGAAGCTGGCAAAAATCTCTGATTTTTGACTGATGAGGGGCGGAATCATCCGAAATTAAGATGTGCTTTCGGCGAATTCGCAGCCGGGTATTCCCTCATCCGTCTCGCCTGCGGCGAGCCACCTTCCCCCAGGGGAAGGCTTGATGGGGAGCGGTGAATGTATGGCACGAACGAACAACTATCTATTGCAGGCGGCTCAGGCGAAGCGGTATTTTCTGACCTACGATCAGGCTGCCCTGATTCGCAAGCTGCACCTTGACTTTGACGAGGATTTTCTCTACCCCGTGCTGTTTGCCCGGCGCTATCGGCTCAGCAGGCATACCGGCGATCTGGAACGGGAGGGCAGAAGCGGCTGGGAGGACGCCAACACCCACGAGGAGGTCATGACCCTGCTGGATTTTGTCTGCGACAGCCGGGAGGACCGGTTCGTCAGCGGGAGGTGGAAAAATATGGCAGAATTCGGTCATGCCTTTCACCAGAAGCTGCTGGAGGAAAAGGACCCGGACGCGGCAATTTTTCAGTCCCGGCCGGACCGGTTCCGGGCAGCCTGTGAGACGCTTGGCGGAATCCCATTGTCCACCGGTGACATTGCCTACGCCATTGAGGTCTTTGACGGACTGCCAATTGCGGTGCAGCTGTGGCTGGGGGACGAGGAATTCCCCGCGCGGCTGCGGTATCTCTGGGACGAAAACGCCCCGATGTATTTGAAATATGAAACCATGTATTATGCCCGGGGGCTGCTGCTGGAGCGGCTGAAGGAGGAAATGGAGGCATTGCCATGTCACACGAATTAAAGGAACACCGGTTTTACAAGAATAAGACCACACTGACGGTCTATCTGGTGCTGCGGGCGCTGATCATTTTCATCCTCGTCCGCGCGGTGCTGCGGCGGGAATATCAGAGCGTGTTCCTGTGCGCCCTGTCGCTGGTGCTGCTCATCCTGCCCAGCATCATCTCCCGGAAGCTGAAGATCGTACTGCCGGATACGCTGGAAATTGTCATTCTGCTGTTTATTTTCGCGGCGGAAATTTTGGGAGAGTTGAACAGCTTCTACGTCCGGGTGCCCCACTGGGACACCATGCTGCACACCATCAACGGCTTCCTCTGCGCTGCCATCGGCTTCGCGCTGGTGGACATGATGAACCGTAACGACCGGTTCACCTTCCAGCTGTCGCCCCTGTACCTCGCTATCGTCTCCTTCTGCTTTTCCATGACGGTGGGCGTGCTGTGGGAGTTCTTTGAATTCAGCGGCGACTATTTTCTGGGCATGGATATGCAGAAGGACACCATCGTCCACGCCATCCACTCTGTGAATCTGGACCCCACCCTGACCAACACGGTGGTGCACGTCCGGGACATTGCCGATGTGATCGTAGTGCACTCCGACGGAACCCGGCAAGCGCTGGGACTGGGGGGCTATCTGGACATCGGCATCATCGATACCATGAAGGACCTGTTCGTGAACTTCATCGGCGCGGTGGTGTTCTCCATCATCGGCTACTTCTACGTCAAGAAAAAGGGCCAGGGCAAGGTGGCCCACCGGTTCATTCCCAAGGTGGAGTTCCCGGAGAAAACAGACGAATAATACTAAAACCCGCACCCCTTCCAACTCGGAAGGGGTGTTCGTATTGGCGCCGATGCCGAGCTTGCCCAATGGCATAACGATTACTGACCAGCCGCGCACGCATTGGCTGGCGGCACTGCCGCCGGCTTTCCGAAAACAATCTCCGGATGCCCCTCTTTCAGAAATTCCAGCAGGGCGGCGGCCTTTGGCTCCATGTCGTCGCCGATGTACAGATCCAGCTCCGTGCCGTCCCGCAGAATCAGCACCAGCCGCTCCATAATGAAGCTGTGCCCGCCGCAGCAGAGCTTGCCGTAAACCGGCACCACCCGGCGAAAGATCCGCTGTACCTCGGAAAGGGCGACGGCATACCACCGCAGACCGTTCCGCCAGAAAACGGCGGCCTGTCCGGGCCGCACCCAGCCGTAGTCACTGGCGGCGGCGAATTCTTCGTCCAGCGCAGGGTTCGTTCCCTTCTTGTAGACGTACGGTTTCAAATTGACAGCCATGGTACTTCCCTCCTGTTTTTTTCCTCATTATATACTCAGGGAAAAATGTTTTCCGTGATTTGGTCACAAAAAGCGGCGGCACGCTCTCAAAGGCATGCCGCCGCAGGCTCTTTAATTACCCCACAGAAGGCAAGTTCCCTTCTGCAGGCGCTTTGCCTGATCCAGCGCTTCCTCCGCCCGCTCAATGAGCACGCTGGGGTACACGTCCGCTTCCACGCACAGCACCACACCGCCGGAGCAGGTCGCGTTGTAGCCCTCGGGGAATTGCAGCTGCGTGATCCCATTGCAGATATCGGCGCCCTTTCGCCGCACCGCGTCAGCGGAACGGATGCCCTTGAGTATCACAGCAAATTCGTCGCCGCCGTACCGGCAAAGGATGTCGCCTCTGCGGGTATTCCGGCGCAGCACATCCGCGAAATGCTTCAGTATCCGGTCTCCGGCACCGTGCCCAAGTTGATCGTTTGCCCGCTTGAGGCCGTCTATGTCGAACAGGAACACTGCCATGGGGAAATCCGTCTTCTGCATGGAGTCCAGCGCGGCCTGAAGCCCCCGGCGATTCAGCAGCCCCGTCAGATAATCCTGACAGGCTTCGGAAACCATGGAACGCTCCCGGGACTGGTAAGCGGTGAGGGTATGCATCCACTCCACCCGCCGCCGCAGGCAGTGCAGGCACAGCAGATCTCGGGGCTTATAGGCGATATCGTCCACATCCAGCCTCATATCCCGTACCTCCATCTCCAGCTGAGGCGGCGTCATGACCATGATGGGGACGCGGCGCGGGGCGGTAGCCCGGCGCAGGGCGCTGACAACCACCGGCGCCCCCGGCTCCGGCAGGGTGCTGCTGACGATCATTGCCGAAAGCTCCTGGGCGTGACCGGCGAGAAATTCCAGCGCCTGAGCGCAGTCCACCACCACCATCACCTCGTAGTCTTCTGCAAAGGCCTCCTGCAGGAGCTTGCGGCAGCGGGGATCCTCCTCCGCCACCAGCAGGTACTGATGGGGCTGAACCAGCTTCGGCACGGAGGGCAGCGGAATATCCAGCTGCTGGGAGAAGCGGCAGAGCATAATATCATATTCTTCCTGAGGAAGGGGTTTGGAAAACAGATATCCCTGCACGTAGTCGCAGCCGATTTCCTGAAGGCGGCTGAGCTGCTGCTGCGTCTCCACGCCCTCGGCTACCACGCTCAGGTTCATGCGGTGTGCCATCTCCACCATCAGCCGCAGAATGCCCCGGTCCGAATTCTGGGAAGTCTCGTTCTGGATGAACTTCATGTCCAGCTTCAGAACATCCAGCCGCAGCTGGCTGAGCATATTCAGGGAGGAATAGCCGCTTCCGAAGTCGTCCATTTCGATGATGAAGCCTCGGGATCGCAGCTGATCCACCGTAGCGATGATCTGCTTGGAATTTTCGGTATAAGCGCTCTCGGTGATCTCCAGATGGAGGAGCTTTGGGTCGATGCCGTATTTCTTGGTCAGATTCAGGAGGAAATCCGCAAGGTCGGACTGGTACACATCCGCCCGGGAGACGTTGACGGAAACAGGAAGGGGCGGATAGCCCTTGTCCTGCCACTGCCGAAGCAGCTGGCAGGTCCGCTCCCACACGAACTGGTCCAGCTTGGAGATAAAGCCGTTTTTCTCAAACAGGGGAATAAACTCGCCGGGGGACATGAAGCCCCACTCCGGGTGAATCCACCGCACCAGCGCCTCCGCGCCGCACAGCCGGCTGTCGCTGGCCCGGTACTTGGGCTGGAGGTACACGGTAAACTGATTGCCCTTCAGCGCGGACTCCATGGTGGAGGTGATGCTCTGCTCCCGCAGCAGCTTCCTGCGCAGAATGTCGTCATAGATGGCGATGGACTGGTTATACTGGCCCTTGATGCTGTCCGCTGCCAGCATGGCCCGGTCGCACATATATTCCATGGGCAGTGACCGGTCAACAATCTCGTAGATGCCCCACTTGACCTCCACATTGCGCTGATCCTCCGGGGTGCCAGAGCGGCGCATCCGCTCGCAGATTGCGCGCTGGGCAGTTTCCAGACCCCGCTCCTGGAGACACACGAACCGGTCGGCGGTGTAGCGTCCGGCAACGCCCTCCTCCCCCAGATACTCGGCAATGCCTGCGGCAAAATTCTTCAGCAGCCGGTCACCGGCGGGAATTCCGAAGGTGTCGTTGTAGAGCTTGAAATTGACAATATTGGAGCAGACGATGTTGTATTCCTTGCCGGGGTTGTGCACCAGAATTTCCTGAGCCTTCTGGAAGAAAAACTCCTTGCTGTACAGCCGGGTAAGCCGGTCGTACTGGAACTGGTTGATCATGGCGGCAGTTTCCCGCAGATGGATGATGCTGGCGATGCGGTGCAGGATGACCTGAGGCCGGTAGGGCTTGGGTACAAAGTCCGTCGCGCCGTGGGACAGGGCGGTAACCTCGGCGTCCTCAGAGCTTGACTGAGTCATAATGATGACGGGAATCAGGGACAGCCGGGCGTCCTGCTTCACAATATCCAGAAAGGTATAGCCGTCCATGACGGGCATCACCACATCCAGCAGAATCAGGGCGATGCTGTCCGTATCCTCCCACAGAATATCCAGAGCCACCTGGCCGTTTTCCGCCTCCAGCGTTGTGTACTGATCGGACAGAATTTCCACCAGCATAGCCCGGTTCAGTTCGTTGTCTTCGACAACCAGTATTTTCTTTTGCGTTACCATGGCGTATCACCCCGCAGCAGCCGCGCGACGTCGAAATCAGAGTTCTGTGCAAACGATGAGACCCGGCGTCGGTGCCGGGCATTGAAAATACTCCCGGCAGAAAAATCCAGCCGCCGGGTGGGGAGCTGGCTCCGCTGTGGCAGCAGAGCCGCAAACACATCTACATAGTGTAAAATTTATCATAGTATTCAGATTCTGTCAAGAAACTGAACGCGATTTGTAAAATGCGCCAAAAATAGCGCCTCTTTTTTGACACCCGCCGCAAAAATCAAAACAGAGAACGTTTTCGTTAGAAAAAATGAAGGTCATGAAAATTGGCAATATTTTGGAAAAACACGTTGAAAAAAACGGGCAAATGGCTCCATTATCACGGTTGTACGCTGGCACACGGGTAAGCTGCCGCGTCTCTGACCGGTTTCTGCTTACACGGACGGCGGGCTGAGGGCAGCCCGTCCGACCATGCCTGTTCTGAGTTCATGCATTCATTTCATCAATTTCTTTGGCAATCAGGCAGCTGCCCTGATAGACGCAGCTGCCGTAGCAGCAGTCCACCTCGGAAATCTCGCCGTTTTCCGCCACGACCTCCACCATCCGGGAAGCGTCCAGCTGGCGGCAGTAGCCGGAAATGAATCTCTCTTCTTCCATTTATTCGTCCTCCGTGATGCAGTAGCCTCTGGGGCCAAGGGTCAGCCAGTCCGGGGCCACAATTTGCAGATTAAAGCCCGCGATCAGCTTCCCGGCGGGAATCTCCCAGGGGTCGGCGTCCCGGTTGCAGTAGACCCGGTAGGTTTTTCCTTCGTAGCTGCGGGTGAAGCCCACATGCCGGTCGCCCGCCTGGAAGAAGCGGATGTCGCCGTAGCGGAAGGCCGGGTGCTCCTTCCGCAGACGGCCCAAACGCCGGAAGTGGCTCAGGAAATCCGTATTCTCCCGACCCCAGGGGTAGGGGCGGCGGTTGAAGGGGTCCTTGCTGCCTTCCATGCCCGCCTCGTCGCCGTAGTACAGGCTGGGGCTGCCAGGCAGGGTGTATTGCAGGAAAGAGGCCATGAGCAGCCGGTCGTAGGCAATGTCGTACTGGTGGCGGCTCAGGCGGCGCTTGGACATTTCCTCCCGGGTGCCGTTAAATTCGTCCACCAGCGCGGTGAGAATCCGGGGGGTATCGTGGGTGCCCAGCAGATTCATGTTGCACTGGACGACCTCCGCCGGGTAGTTCTCCACAATGGACATGACCGCTTCCTTGAGACCCTGCCCGCCGTCCCGACCGCGAACGTAGTCGATGATGGCGGTGCGGAAGGGGTAGTTCATGACGCTGTCCAGCTCCCCGGCGGTGAAATAGGTACGGCGGCGGCCGTAGGCCACCTTGGTGGAAGCGTCCTCCCAGACTTCGCCCAGCAGCAGGGCGTCTGGCTTGATGCCCTTGATACGCTTTCTCAGCAGCTGGATAAATTCGTCGGGCAGTTCGTCCGCCACGTCCAGCCGGAAGCCATCGACTCCCAGCTTCAGCCAGTGAGCCACCACGCTGTCCTCACCGGTGATGATATAGTCAATAAAAGCCGGATCCATCTTGTTCACCGTGGGCAGGGTGTCAAAATTCCACCAGGAATTGTAGGAGTCGGGCCAGTTGTAGAAGGTGTACCAGCTGTAGTAGGGGGACTCCTTGGAATTGTAGGCGCCAACGCTGTCAAACTGGCCTTCCCGGTTAAAGTAGGGGCTGTTGGAGCCGGTGTGGGAGTACACCCCGTCCAAAATCACCCGGATGCCCCGGCTGTGGGCCTGACGGCACAGCTCAGCAAAGTCCTCCTCGGTGCCCAGCATAGGGTCAGGAGTCTTGTAGTCGCCGGTGTCGTAGCGGTGGCTGGAGAAGCTCTTGGAAATGGGATTCAGATAGATGAGATTCACGCCGAGGCTGGCGATATAGTCCAGCTTTTCTGTGATTCCCCTGAAATTTCCACCGAAAAAGTCGTTGTTCAGCACCTTTCCGTCTTCTGTGGGCTTCCACTCCACGTCCTCGTTCCAGCTTTTGTGGACAGTATAAGGGGTCAGCTTGCCGGTGAGGTCGCAGTCACCGGACTTGTGAAAACGGTCGGGGAAGATCTGATAGATGGTTGCGCCCCTGGCCCAGTCCGGGGTGTGGAAGTCCGCCGGGATACAGCTGACCTGCCACAGATCACCGGCCTCCATGTTGGTATCGTCGCCCTGCTTGAACAGCCGGAATCCGCCGCCTTGCTTGTGGATATAGAAATAGTAGAAGTACAGGCCGGTGTGGGGAATGGAAAATTCTCCGCCCCAGACCTCATAGGCGTCCTTAACGGCCTGTTTTGTCAAAGAAATATCTTGGACGCCGGTCTTGCCGTCCTCATATTTGAGCAGCAGCGTTACTGCCGTGGTGCCCACGGCGCAAGGGATATGGATATGCACGCTGCACATCTGCCCGGGGGTCAGGGAGCCAAAGGGGGTCTTATATTGGGAAAGCTTGCTGTCGTATAAAATTCTCATAGCAGTCTCCTTAGCTGACACATTACGGCGAGTATTATAGCCTATTTTCCGGAAAAAGAAAAGAGGGAGTTTCCTTTTTTCGCCAATTTTAAAATGAGTACTTGACAAATGAGGGTTGCTCAGGTATACTTAACGGGTAACTTTATGGACGATTAGCTCAGCTGGCTAGAGCATCCGCTTGACGTGCGGAAGGTCATAGGTTCGAGTCCTATATCGTCCACCATACATGAAAAATCCGAACTTCTTCCCCATCGGGAACTGGTTCGGATTTCTTATTTTCATCAAAGATATTACATACTGAGCCTGCACCCCGGTTTTGCCTTGCGCATAACCGGGGGCTTTGCACATTCGACGATACAATCCTCCTGCGGTATGATGTCCGTACAAATCAAAAGGAGGACTGACCATGAACATCAAATCCATTCGCGTGGGAGACTGCTACATCCCAGACCTGACGCTGCCGGAAGAACCCCGCCCCATTGGTCGGTGGGGCCGTATGCACCGGGACTATCTGATACTAAATCCGGGTGATGAAAATGGCATCGAACTACAAATTCAGCAGCGAGGAAATAGTATCATTCTATTTACCGCAGCTCTATCGTTTCGGACAATAAGCGGTTTCTTGGCATTTATGCTCATGGTAGGATTGCTCGGTGTTCACATTCCAGATTGCAGACTTATCTGCACTCCCGGTCAGGATGCAGTCTGCTGCGCGAAAAGCGGTGAGCATGGAATGATCCATGTTGTTGTAGCGGTGCTGACCATTTCTGCCCACACAGTACAGGTTTTTGATGCCGTTGAGATAAGATATCAGTTCGCCAATCCGGCTGTAGGTATCAAAATAGGCGGGATATGCTTTGGGTATCCGCTCAATGTGCGTATCCATCACCGTGCCGGAATCGGAGATCAGACCAAGCTGAAGCATTTCACCGATTGCCATTTGCCGGAAATCATCGTCGGACAGATTCCAGAGGGCATCGCCCTCGTTGGCAAAATACTCCAGTCCCAGCCACACCGTGTGCTGCAAATCCTTTACAAGGTAAGGCGACCAGTTGTTGTAAATCTGGAGCCGCCCCATTTTTACCTGCCGGTCTTGTACATAAATCCAGCAGTCAGGAACAATATTGCCCACGGTTTTCAGTTTTGTCCTGTTTTCCAGGGCAATTTTGGGAACAAGTACGCCCATGTCCATCCGGTTTCCGTTGTGAACAACGGTTCTGGATATGCCGCCGATGCTGCCGCTCTGCTCCAAAATGGTGACCTGATATTCTTTGGAACGGGACAGAAGCTCATAGGCGGCGGTAAGCCCCGCAGGCCCGGCGCCGATAATCAGTACTTGTTTCATCATACACCTCTTTTCAGGCAACTGCGCATAACAGATAGAGTCCTGTGCTGAGCAGACAGTGCGTCCATACCAGTGCCCGGGAGCCAATGGACATCTCCCCCTCGCGGATACCGTAACCGGCAGCGAGGAAGATCAAAGTGTTGTAGATATAGCGAAAATTCATGGTACACAAATAGGGGTACTGGAAGCAGAACAGAACATAACTTCCAAACACCGCGCAGAAGCCCACACCCAGCAGCAGCCGAACCGGGATGGACGCTTTTTTGCTCAGAAGCGCCCGGACAGTTCCCGCCAGCAGTACAAGGGTGCTCCCGGCACAGGACCAGATCAGCAGTACAGCGCAGACCTTCTGGGCAGTACTGCGCAGAACCAGAATACCCTGGTCCAGCGCCATGGTTAAGGCCGTCTGCCACCAGATATTGCAGAAATTTGCCGGTTCCTCCCAGTGGATCCGGGCGGAGAATAGCTGGCGGATCGACGGCAGACCCAGCCGCCGCAGAACGGAGCAGGAGCCAACGTATTGCGGGTGATTCGGCCCCAGATTGGGGACGTAGTTGGGCGGGACCTGAAAGAGGAACCAGTTTCGCAGCACATAACTGGTTCCCAGCGGAATGGAGATCACCGCGAACAGGGCGAACTGCCCGATAAGGGGCCATACCCCGTCCTTCTGCCGGATTCTCCGAATCAATTCATACAGGAATACGCAGCCGATCGCCGGCGCGATGAGCACTGCCGAGGTTTTTGTCAGCATGGCAAGGGCCAACAGCAGCGCCATTTTTATGATAACACCCGTGCGGGGCTTTTTGGCCCACAGGATGGTCTGTTCGATGGTCATGGCCTGGAGCAGCGTCATCAGGCAGTCATTATTCAGTTCGGTGCCCAGCCAGTACAGGGTGGGGCCGAAGCTGAGAAAAGCGGTGAGCACCACCAGCTTCTTTCCGGTCACTTCCAGATGGGTCAGGATCCGCCAGCCCACGAAGGCAATGCCGCAGGCGAACAGGGTGTTGACGATCTGGAGCAGTTCAAAGACAGGCTCGATGGGATCTCCCATGGTATAGAATAGCTGCATCACTGCCGCGCCCACCAGATGAAACAGGGGCGGGTGATAGAACTGACCGGCGCCGACCGGGCTTGTCTGAAGCAGGTGCCGGTATTGATACAGATATTGGATGTATCCAAGGTGTCCGTTGGTTCGCTGCACCCAATCCGAGAGCCTGCCAAGGTCGTGGGGGGAAACATAGCAGGATACCTGCAGGGCATAGATGAGCTTCAGCATCGTGCCCGCCAGCAAGATCAGCAGGCACAGTGTCCGTTCCCGCCGGCGGGCAACGTTGTGATCCGGCGTCATGGGCATCCTCCTTCGTCATGCGGCTGCTGCCGCGTCTGTGTAATGCAGACAGGAACCAGGGTTTCCCCCGGTTCCTGCTGTGGATTCCGAAGTCCGTGCAATTAGGGCTCGTCGCTGGACGGTTATTGTGTTACGTCGGGCGCATACGATGGCTCTGCGGTGGTGGCGGGGGCTTCGCTGGTGGAGTAGGGGGGTTCGCTGGTGGAGTAGGGGGGTTCGCTGGCGGCGGGTTTCTGCGTGGTGACCGCGCCGGAGGCGGTGATCACGTCCTGAGCCTCGAACTTTACCACATCCACGGACAGGGTGCTGTACAGCTTCTTCATAGGGCATTCCTCCTTTCTGAAAGATGGCACAGCTTCAGCAGGAAGCCGCGCGTTATCGTAAACTGCCATAGCAGAAGATACAACCGGTATCCCATGCCATCACAGGTTACTTCCTTGTCATCCCGGAAGATCCGGGTCACCCGGCCGATCACCCAGTCGGGGGATACCCCCTCCTCGGGAACGGTCTGATTGTCTCCCCACAGGCTTAAAGCCGCTTCCGTCACCGCTTTGACCCGGTGCAGCACGAAGCTGCCGTCGGGCCGCCGGTAAAAGAGAATGTCGTTTCTGCGGATGGGGGAGTCCACCCGCCGCAGGGCCACGGAGTCCCGGCCCTGCCGCAGCAGGGGCAGCATACTGATCCCTCTGGGATAGAGCCGGAATTCCCCATTGGACTCCAGCACCTCCCGGATCAGAGCGTTATACTCCGAAAGCCGGATCGGCTCATTCAAGGGCATCCGCCTCGCGCAGCGCCGCCGTAAAGGCAGCCGCATCCTTCCGGGCGGTCTGCTCGCTGACCTCATATTCCTCCATCAGCCGGATGGTAAGTTCTTCCTCCGTGATGCCCTGCTGCATCAGCCGGAATGCGAAGGCGCCGCTTTCGTTCAGGCGCATCATGCCGTTAAAATGCTCGCTGGCCTTTCCCGTGGCTGCCACCACAAACTGGATGCCGACCTTGCGCAGAATAAAGCCTTCCTTAATCTTCATGGTTTTCTTCCTTTCTTTCTTCCTGTGCTTTTTTCTGGTTCTTCCGGCGGGTATTCCTTGCCTTATCCGCCGTGCGCTTCTTTTTATACCGGGCGTGCTTTTCCTTCATGGCTTCATACTGCCCGGCGTACTCGGGAAGAAGCTCGGCATAGCTCCAGAACAGCCCCGCCATTTTGCCCCAGTACATTTCTGTCCAGGGCTTGCCCATGCCGTTATAGTGGAAGATCCGGCACCGCCCCATGGTGCGCTCCACATCCCGCTGCCGCAGGATCGCGCTGTCGAAGCAGTTGTAGATCCTCCAGTCGGCAAATTTTGTCAGCCCATAGAACACCGCGTTCAGCACATCCTGATCGCCGTATTTCAGTTGTTTATGGAATAACACAGGGTATTCGTAAAGAATGCCGGGATCGATCTCCCGCCGCTGCCCGGCAAGGTCATACAGCAGGGTGCCCGCGTTAAAATAGATGGTATCTCTGGGCAGGGTCAACTGCTCCAGGCGCTTGGGATCCACGCCCCCCGGCCCACGACGGTTGCAGGCGACGAGCAGCTTTCCCTCAAAATCCTGATGGTAGAATTCCTCCAGGGAACCCATGACGATCATATCCACATCCAGGTACAGCACCCGCTCCACGTCGGCAGGCAGCATTTCCTGCGCCAGCAGCCGGTAGTAGGTCTCCCGGGTGATCCATTTCAGATGCAGGGGCGCGTCCTGGAATTTATCCTTCCCCACCGGCAAGAAAATGGCTTTGGCAAAGCCGCTTTCTTCCGCCACCTGAGAAAACCGCCGGATCTCCTCGGGCTTCAAATCCGCATAGAGCACATAGATCCGCATTTCTTCGCACCAGCGGTTATTGACCAGCAGCGACTTCAGCAGAACCAGCGCGGGCATATAGTAATTGGAGTTAAAGCAGACCAGAATATTCATTCCGAGGTACCTCCTTTCACCGCCTGATAGGCGCGTATGACAGAATTTTCAGACATATCGCAGTTGAGTACATAAAAAGGAAGGGTGCTGACCAGCTTATCCGCCATATCCAGCAGGCGGAGCATCCGGTCCGGCTCTCTGGGCAGCAGGAGCTGGCGGAACAGCAGGTCTACCGTCTGAACATGGTCCGCCGGAACAGCCTCCGGCTCCTGGCTCCGGTTCAGAAAAAAGAGTGCTTTCAGCGGTGCCGAAAGGTTGCCGCCCAGCCCCTCCTTGCCCCGCCACGGGGTGCCGTAGGCATCGAAGCGGACCCCATCGGCGGTGGTGACCATGCGGATCAGGGGCTTGTCTCCGTTGATGACATGAAGCCGGGCACCAAAATGCTGCTGCCACAGCCGGGTCTGGGTGGTTTTCCCCACGCCGCTGGGGGCGAGGAAGGCGTAGCCCTCTCCGTCCACCGCCACCACGGAGCCGTGCATTACGAACACATCCCTGTCCAGCAGCGCGTTCGCCGCCTTGCGGTAGGCGCAGACTGTTTCCAGATAGCCGTCAGAGAAATCCCCCGGCTGCATGGCCCTTTCCTGAGCCAGCTCCTCCGGAGCCACGCGGATCTGGATTTCCGCGGTCAGCTCCGTCTCAAAGCCCCGGCACAGCTCGTGAAGGTCAGGATAGCGGTTGTCAAATTCCACCGGGATCCCGGCAAGCAGTATCTTAACCATGGCTTTCTCCTTTCCCAAACAGCGACCGGAGATGCTGCCAGAAGCCCTTCTCGTTGTGGATCATCATGGAGATCAACCGCACCACCCAAAATACCGGCAGCAGTACAGGAAGCTTATCCAGGATCGGATACCGCCGCCGCATTTCGGACAGGGGTCTGAAAAACCGGGGCAGGCTGTAGGCAAAAAAGCGGATGATGGGATTGGGGTATTTCCGCCCCAACTTCTCCATGCGCTTCCGGGTCCGGCTCTCCAGAGACGCAAGGCTCCCGCAGTCACAGATAGCCCGGGCCATGGGCTGCAGCTCCTCCGGCACAGGCTCCCCGCTCTCAAACCAGCAGCGGCAGAGCACCTCCACCTGCTGCCGCAGCGTCCCAAGGCCCAGCCGATCAAGCTCGCTGTTTACATACGCTTTGTCCATCTCCGGGAAGCTCCGCTGGTAGATAAGGCTATCCAGAACAGAGCGCAGGCCGGTGCCACCCTCGTTCAGGTGCTTGTTCAGATGAAGAAAATAGTAGATATATTCATCCTCCGGCTTCAGCCGGTACAGACCCGGGGCTTGCTTTTGCGCCTTGTCCCACACGTTGTCGTAATAGTGACGGTGCTCGTCAATGTCGGGAAGCATCGAGGTGTGCAGCTCCAGCGCAGTATAGGGCGGTTTTTTGTAAGTAGTGTGAAGGTAGCATACTTCGCTCTGCTGCCAGCCCAGTTTTTTCAGCAGCTTCCCCGCCGGCAGGGCATCCTTGGGATGAATGAGCATATCCAGATCCGACATCTGACGGTCATTGATATCCGGGTACAGCTCCTTCAGCCAGCAGCCCTTGATGGGCAGAACGTCGATCCCGGCAGCGGTCAGCGCCGCGATCACATTGTCCCGCTCCTGAAGCTGGACAATGCTTTGCGCCAGCGCAATGTCGGCCCGGGTCTGCCATTGCGCATTGATCTGTCCATTCTTGTCCAGGGGACGCAGGCCCCGAAACACCAATGCTTCTATGGAATGCCGCCGTGAAAAGTCCAGAAGCTGCCGGCAGGGCAGATCCTGGGGCACCGGCGGCACCGGCTGATCCCACATGAGACACCGGATCAGGCAGATGATGTAATTCTCCGTTTTTGTCAAGGTGTCCGTATATATTTCCATTGTCTCTTACCTCAGCCCCGGTATGCGCTTTCATACAGGCTGAACACTTCTTCTGTATTCCCAAAGGCCATCATCTGCCCATGATCCAGCCAGACCGCCTTGGGGCAGAGGGCCTTGACCTGCTCCGCGCTGTGGCTGACAAACAGAAGGGTCGTACCGCCCTCCAGAAGCTCCGCGATTTTCCTGTGGCACTTTTCCCGGAAACGGAAATCTCCCACAGCCAGCACTTCATCCACGATCAGGATGTCCGCTTTTACGATGGTGGCAAGGGAGAAGCCCAGTCGGGCGATCATACCCGAGGAATAGTTTTTGATCGGAACATCAATGAAATCCCTCAGCTCCGAGAATTCCACGATCTGCTCAAAATGCTGATCCATAAACGCCCGGTTATGGCCCAGAATGGCACCGTTCATGTAGATATTTTCTCTCGCCGTCAGCTCCGGGTCAAAGCCGGCTCCCAGCTCGATCAGCGGTGCGATGCTCCCGTTTACTGTAACGCTTCCCATCGTAGGGTAAAGGACGCCCGCCACGATTTTCAGAAGCGTACTTTTCCCGCTTCCGTTTTTCCCGATCAGCGCCACGGCTTCGCCCCGCTTTACCTGAAAGGACACATCCCGCAGCGCGAAAAACTCGTTGAAGTGCAGCTTTCCTGTGGCCAGCTTTACCAGGTACTCCTTGATGCTATCCGTCTTCTGCTCTGCCAGGTTGAACCGCATGGTAACATTGCTGATGTCGATGATCGTATCTGTATTTTCCATATGCATGTCCCCTTACAGATACAAGATAAAATTCCGCTGCAGCTTTCGGAAAACCAAAGTTCCCACCAAAAGGGCCAGCGCGCTGTATCCGGCGCAGCCAAGCCAGCAGGCCGCCGAAGGCAGCGTTCCGTACAGCACGACTTCACGGAAAAAGGTAATATAGTGGTACATGGGATTAAACTTAATAAAAAAGGCGACCTTCTCAGGCAGCGCACTGATGGGATAGAAGATCGGCGTCAGGTACATCCAAGCCATCACAACAACGCTGTAAAGGTGCAGAATGTCCCGAAAATGTACCGCCAGAGCGGACAGCGCCATCCCCACGCCCGTACAGAACAGCAGCAGGAAAACAAGCGGGATCGGAACCAACAGCAGCTTCCAGGTCAGCGGCACCCGGGTCACCAGCATCACGATCAGGATCGCCGCCAGGCTGAAGCTCATGGTAACAAAGCTGGACAGCACCCGGGATACGGGGAATATGTATTTCGGGATGTAGACCTTTCGAATGAGGGGGCCGTTGACAATGACGGATGACATAGCCATCGTGGTGCTTTCATTAAAGAAAGACCACAGCGTTTGACCGCAGATCAGATACAGCGGGTAATTCGGAATTTTGAAACGGAACATATAGGAGAACACCACTGTCATGATGGTCATCATCAGCAGCGGGTTCAGCAGACTCCAAAGATATCCCAGGAAGCTTCTGCGGTATTTTACTTTCAGATCCCGCGACACAAGCTCAATCAGCAGAGGCTTGTACTGGCAGAACCTCCGAACCTGCAAGATGTTTTTAAGTGGTTTCATAGCTGGGACTCCTTAAAAAGCCGGAACAATTCGGGAAAGAACCGATTCCTTTTATTATAACGGTTGAAACAGCAAAAATCAATCTAAGTTTACAAATGTCGTTTCATTTTCAAGCCGCGCCGATAGACAGAGGTTTCAGAGCGCCCTGTTGGCAGTGGTTTCCAAAGGCGGCAGAGCTGCCTTGGCGGGTGGAATCCAAAGGAGGGCAGCGCCTTCCTGGCAGGAAGAATCCAATGAAACCAGAGGTTTCGTGGCACACGACTTTGCGCGCAAAGTCTAGTGTGTTATACCTTTGGCGACCGTGGGTGGCGGAAAGGGGTTGTTCGGGGCAGGAACAAGCACTTTCCGTCAGCCACAGAACAGGCGGATTCTGCGTCCTCCCGGACGAGAAGCCCAGGAGTATGCCTAAAGCAGAATCCGCCTGTTCGGGTTTAGGTGGTGCTGTGAAATGGAGAGGCAAAGCGCAGCGGTGCCTCGGAGTGGAGCGGCATCACCGGGGGAGCCAAAGGGATATTATCCCCCGTCCCGCCGAAGCGACGTTATTTCTCGTTTTCCTTTTCGTAGTTTGCTTCACACCCAGGGCTGCAGAAATCTTCGTCATCGCTCTTTGCAAAGAATGCTTTCATGCAGTATTTGCACAGCCGCAGGCTGGAGGTTTCGTCTGCCAGCATGAAGCTGAACATCATCTGGATTGCCAGCAGCAGAGAATGAAAATCCCACACGATGGTGGGACGCTCCCATAACTCGATGTGGTAATTCGGCGCGATGCCCCCAAACGCCGCCATGCCCTGACGGTAAATATCTCTGGTATCTTCATCCATTTCCTCGTCCTCTTCATAGAACAGGAAGCTGCTCAGGAAGGTAAAGGACCAGTCCTGAAAGGTCTGCTCCAGCCAGTCGTAGCGTTCCGCATAATTGCGCATGAAGCACATGACCTGTGCCTCCGGCTCTTTGCGGAATGTCATTGCCAGCGCGATCATGGTGCGATCTCCATTGATATTCCAAAGTGAGTCTTTTCCGTTCTTGAAAAAGTCCGGCTTCTCGAAGGGGAAGAAATAGGAAAGATATTTCTGCGTGTCCATCACTTCCTCCCGGAGAAAATGGTTGGTGGGAAGATAGACAGCTTTGTAGTCGATGAAGGATGGCGTGGTGGGCAGCGCAGTCATCAAACCAAGCAAACCGTATTTGGTGACAAACTCCATAATGGCTTCCCGGATTTTTCGCTTGGAGGAAGTGCGGATCATCAGACCCACATTCAGTGCATCCAGCACCATCTGCTGATACTCTTTCAGGGGATCATAGATTTTCGGCATGGCGTTTGGTGCCGGGGTGATATAGAATTTATTGTTCTTGTCTTTCTTCCATTCATACCGGTCGTATTTTACCCAGCTGGAGCTGGCGTGTTTGAACAGGTCTTTCATGCCGTGCACCTCACTTCTTCACCGTCCGCAAGGGCGGCTTTTTCATATTCGGCCAAAAATTCTTTTTCTCTCAGGCTCAGGTTGGATTTTCCGTTAAGCTCTGTGTACAGCTCTTTCTGAATTCTGTTCATCAGCCGGGTCATCTTCTTTCGCACATTTCTGTCCGTCTGATTCACAGCTGCCGCATAGGTCTGCGGTGTCCAGTCCCGTACAATCAAAAAGAAGAGTAGTGATTTATATTCCACATTCAGCTCCTGTAAGGTTTTACAAAGCACCGGATGCCCAGTCATCTCATTCAACTCAAGGGGGCAGTTGAAGATCACATCCAGATAGCGGCCCTGCCGGACAGAAGTGTAATTCGCGCTGCACATCCATTCCGGGAAAATCCGTCCGTTGAATTTAAGCCCATTCTCCAATGTCATATCTCCCCGGATTGGTTCGTGATACCGCTCCTTGCGTTCCCGGTTTGCATCCAGCTTATCCCAGCAGAATATCACATTTTCAAAGTCTGCTTCTGTGCGGGCTGCCTCCTCCAAACGGGTCATGGCTTCTGCCCGAAGCGCCCGCTTCAACTTTTTTCGTGTGCCTTCCGGTTCCAGCGCGGTTTCCAGATTCTCCACGACTGCCACCTCCAAAAATTTTTTTGAAAATTTTTCTGCGAGTGGTTCCGTTTTCCCCCTCCTATTTCTCCTATTAATGAGGGGGTAATCCAGACACGCCCATAAGGGCAACTACCTGTGTCGGAAAGGAGCCATTGCAGGATTACAGCTTTAGAACAAGTGTTCGTATATTCTAACACAGAATCGAACAAAGTGCAATAACAATGGAGGAGCGATAATTTGAATTTTTTAAAACTGTAAAACAAACGGTCGCAACGAATCCGGCAAGCAGGTCAACGGCTTCTGGGGCATCCAGGCGCTGACCTCTCCAATAATTCTCTGATGTGGAAAACATCCATCCCGATCCATCCCAAGCATCCCCAGGATAGATGGGATGGATGGGGATAGAGGATTCGGGCTTCAACAGAAAAATGAAGGAGAAAGAATATGAAGAAGAAGTATACAGGGCAGGAGTGGGCATTCTTCCGCAACCGGGCGGGACGAATGCAGTTCAATTCCGTATGCCGCAGC
>JALFAD010000096.1 GCA_022772525.1 Clostridiales bacterium | reverse complement strand
TTCCGTGGATTACAAAAAATACTGCGGCAAGAACAAACTGGTGGTCATCGCCAATCCCAACGCCCCCACGGGCATGACCATCCCGGTGTGGCAGATCGAGGAAATTGTGAGGACCAATCCCGACGCGGTGGTGCTCATCGATGAGGCCTATGTGGATTTCGGCGGGGAGACCTGCCTGCCGCTGATTGGAACGTACGACAACCTTCTTGTGACTCGCACCTACTCCAAGTCCCGGTGCTTAGCGGGCGGGCGGCTGGGCTACGCCTTCGGAAGCCCCGCCGTGATCGCGGATCTGGAGAAGATCAAGTATTCCACCAATCCCTACAACATCAACCGCCTGACTCTGCTGCTGGGCGAAAAAACCGTGGAGGCGGAGAGCTACTATCAGGAAAAATGCCGGGAGATTGAAGCCACACGAGCATGGACAACACAGCAGCTTGCGGGCCTGGGCTTTACGGTGCTTCCCAGCAAGGCAAACTTCATTTTCGTGAAAACCGATCAAATGGACGGCGGAGAGCTGTACAAAAAGCTGAAAGAAAAGGGAATCCTGGTGCGGCATTTTACAAACCCCAGAATCTGCCAGTTTAACCGGGTGACCATCGGCACCAAACAGCAGATGCAAACCCTGATCGACACCGTGAAAGAGGTGCTTTATGAGAACCAGTGATATTACCAGAAACACGGCGGAAACAAAAATTCAACTGAAACTGAATCTGGACGGCACGGGAAAGGCCGACATCGACACCGGGGTGGGCTTTCTCAACCACATGCTGACCCTGTTCGCTGCCCACGGAAAATTTGATTTGACGGTGAAGTGCGCAGGCGATGTGGAGGTGGACGACCACCACAGCGTGGAGGACATCGGCATCTGCCTGGGGCAGGCCTTCCAGGCCGCCCTGGGGGACAAACGGGGCATCACCCGCTACGGCAGCTTCCTGCTGCCTATGGACGAGGCGCTGATCCTCAGCGCGGTGGACATTTCCGGCAGAAGCTGCCTGTGCTATGGACTGGAAATCCCCACGGAGAAGATCGGTACCTTCGACACGGAGCTGGTGGAGGAATTCTTCCTTGGCTTCACCCGGAACTGCCCCATGAGCCTGCACCTTCGGCAGCTTTCCGGCACCAATTCCCACCACATTGTGGAGGGAGCCTTCAAGTCTGTGGGCCGGGCGCTGAAAGCGGCGGTGGCCCTGGATGGCAGCAACGAGATTCCCTCCACCAAGGGGGTTCTGTGATGATCGGCATTATCGACTACGGCGTGGGAAATCTGTTTTCCCTGTGCTCCTCCTGCAAAGCCATCGGACAGGAAGCCTTCGTCAGCGGCGATGCTTCGGAACTTGCCAAGGCCGACCGGCTGATTCTGCCGGGGGTTGGCGCCTTTGAGGACGCTGCGAAAAAACTGCGGGGTACCGGCATGGCGGATTTTGTCCGGGCACAGGCGGCACAGGGAAAGCCGCTGCTGGGCATCTGCCTGGGAATGCAGCTATTATTTGAAAAAAGCTACGAATACGGCTGCCACCAGGGGCTGGGCCTTCTGAAGGGACAGGTTGTCCCCATGGAGGGGCGGCTCCCGGCGGAATTGAAAATCCCCCACATGGGCTGGAACGCCTTGCAGATCACGGGCGGCACGCTGCTGAATGGGCTGGATGGACAGTACGTCTACTTTGTCCACTCCTTTTTCGCGGAAAACTGCGACGATTCCCTGTCCGCCGTGACGCAGTACGGCATCCCCATCACCGCTGCTGTGGAGAAGGGCAATGTCTACGGCTGCCAGTTCCACCCGGAAAAGAGCGGCAATGTGGGACTGAATATTCTGCGGAAATTCGCGGAGGTTTGAGCATGTACATTTATCCTGCCATCGACCTGTACGGCGGCAAGGCCGTGCGGCTATTTAAGGGCGACTATGCTCAGATGACGGTTTACAGCGATGACCCGGTGTCCGTTGCAAAGGATTTTGCCGCCGCCGGAGCCAGCCACATTCACCTTGTGGACCTGGAGGGCGCGAAAATCGGCAAGCCTGCCAACTTAGATACCATCCGCGCCATCGTGGAAACCACGGGGCTGTTTGCCGAGGTGGGCGGCGGCATCCGGGACATGGCGACGGTGGACAGCTACCTCTCCATCGGCGTGGGCCGGGTGATCCTTGGCACCGCCGCCGTGAAGGATCCGAATTTTCTGAAAGCGGCGCTTTCCAAATACGGCGAGAAAATCGCCGTGGGCGTTGACCTGAAGGATGGCTTCGTTGCCATCAAGGGCTGGACGGAGACGTCCGACTTAAAAGCGGAGGAATTCTTCGAAAAAATGCAGAAGTCGGGGGTCAAAACCATCATCTGCACCGATATCTCCCGGGACGGTGCCATGAAGGGCACCAACCGGGCGCTGTACCGGGCGCTTTCTGAAAAATTCGACATTGATCTCATCGCCTCCGGCGGTGTATCGTCCATGGAGGACGTAATGGCTCTGGCGGACATGAAGCTTCACGGGGCCATCATCGGCAAGGCCTACTACATCGGCGCGATTGACTTAAAACAGGCAGTGGAGGCGGCAACATGATTACAAAGAGAATTATTCCCTGTCTGGACGTGCGCAACGGACGGGTGGTGAAGGGCACCAACTTTCAGGGCTTGCAGGACGTGTCCTCCCCGGTGGAGCTGGGAAAATACTACAGCGACAACGGGGCCGATGAACTGGTGTTCTACGACATCACCGCTTCCGCCGAGGGGCGAAAGCTGTTCACCGACATTCTCACCCAGGTGGCGTCCACCATCTTCATCCCCCTGACCGTGGGCGGCGGCATCAACACCCTGGACGACTTTGACCGGGTGCTCAAATGCGGCGCGGACAAGGTCAGCGTCAACTCCGGGGCCATCCGCAACCCCCAGCTGGTCCACGACGCGGCCCGGCTGTACGGCGACCAGTGCGTGGTGCTGTCCGCGGACGTCAAGCGGGTGGAGGGAAGCTTCCGGGTGTTCGCCAAGGGCGGCCGGGAGGATACCGGCATGGAGGCCATCTCCTGGATCAAACGGTGCGTGGATAACGGCGCGGGAGAAGTGGTACTCAACTCCATCGACACCGACGGCGTCAAGGGCGGCTTCGATCTTCCAATGCTGGAAGCGGTGTCGAACGCGGTGGATGTGCCGGTGATCGCCTCCGGCGGCGCGGGCTGCGCGGAGGATTTTGTCACCTTATTCAAACGCCTGCCAAAAGTAGACGCTGGTCTTGCGGCCTCCATTTTCCACTTCGGGCAGGTGAAAATCCCGGAACTAAAGCAGCTTTTGAAAGAAAACAATATTCCTGTGAGGTTATAATCATGAATCTGGACGAACTGAAATTTGATGAAAAAGGGCTGATTCCCGCCATTGTGGTGGACGATGAAACGGGCAAGGTACTGACGCTGGCCTACATGAACCGGGAGAGCCTGACGATTTCCATGGAGAAAAAGCTGACCTGCTTCTGGAGCCGCTCCCGGCAGGAGTTGTGGCTCAAGGGCGAGACCAGCGGCAACTACCAGCACATCGTGTCCATCACCGCCGACTGCGATGGCGACGCTCTGGAGGTGCGGGTGAAGAAGGACGGCCCTGCCTGCCACACCGGCAAAGAATCCTGCTTCCATAACCCCGTTCTGGGCGAAAAGGTGGACAAATTCCAGCTGGAAGGGTTGTATCAGCTGCTGCAGAGTCGGAAGAAGGAGCTGCCGGAAGGCTCCTACACCACCTATCTGTTCCAGAAGGGCCTTGACAAAATTCTCAAGAAAGTGGGCGAGGAGAGCACCGAGGTCATCATCGCGGGCAAGGCCGAGGACAAGGCGGAGACGATCTATGAGATCGCCGATCTTGCCTACCATGTGCTGGTGCTGATGGTGCAGCTGGGGATTTCCGTGGAGGACGTCCGAAAGGAACTTGCCAGCCGGCACATCATCGACCACAAGGTCAAGCAGGAGAAGATGACAAAATAAAAAAGGCTCCCCTTGTAGGGGAGCTGGTACGGCGCAAGCCGTGACTGAGGGGTGCTTCGACCAAGTATGGAAGCACCCCTCAGCTTCGCACAGCTTCAGCAGCTCCCCTCAAGGGGAGCCTTTTCTATTCTTTTGGGAACTTTCGGCAGACGAGGAAGAACGCCGCCATCTGGCACAAGAAGGTAATGATCCACGAGACAGTGTAGGAAAAGAACAGGCACTGGGGCGTGTGGTACACTTGAAACACGGTGTAGATCCAGAAAATCCGCAGGCCGCAGATGCCCAGAATGGAGATCACCATGGGCACCACGGAAGCGCCCAGTCCCCGCAGGGCGCCGGTGGAAACGTCCATCAGGCCGCACAGGAAGTAGGGCAGGCAGATGTAGCCCAGACGCAGCATACCGTATTCAATGGCCTGAGGAGAATCGGTGATGTAAATGGAGAGCAGCTTACGCCCGAAGGCCCAGGCCGTGAAGCCCAGCGTCAGGCCCACCACCGTGACGCAGCCGAGACAAATCCAAAGGGTCTGATGCACCCGGCGGTATTTCCGGGCACCCGCGTTCTGACCGATGAAATTCACAGCCGTCTGATGGAAGGCGTTCAAGGATACATAGACGAAGCCCTCGATGTTGGAGGAGGCGGCGCTGCCGGACATGAACACGTCGCCGAAGGAGTTGACGGAGGACTGAATCAGTACGTTGGAGATGGAGAACAGGGCGCTTTGGATGCCCGCAGGCACGCCAATGCGCAGCATCTTGGTCAGCTGGTCCTTGTGAAAACGCATTTTATTCAGGTACAGGCGGCAGGCGTCGGTGCGCCGCATCAGCGCCCGGGTGACGAGAAATGCGGAAATACCCTGGGAGATGGTGGTAGCCAGCGCTACGCCAGCTACGTTCATATGCAGTACGGTGACGAAGAAAATGTTCAGAATCACGTTCACCACACCGGCGGCGGTCAGGTAGAGCAGGGGACTTTTGGTGTCCCCGGCGGCACGCAAAATGGCGGCGCAGAAATTGTAGACCATGCTGAAGGTGATGCCCCCGAAGTAAATCTGCATATAGACGGCGGACAGGGGCAGCACATTGTCCGGGGTGCCCATCATGCGCAGGAAGGTTCTGGAGAAGGCAACGCCGATGATGGTGAGAAAAAGACCGCTGAGGATGGCGGTAGGCAGGGCGGTATGCACCGTGTTGTGCACCACGGTATCCTCCCGGCTGCCGAGACCGTGGGCAACGCTCACGCCCGCGCCGACGGACAGGCCGATAAAAAAGTTCACCATAAGGTTGGTAATGGCGCCGGTGGAGCCGACGGCTGCCACGCTGACGCTGCCGCAGAAGCGGCCCACGACTACCAGATCGGCGGCGTTGAACAGCAGCTGGAGGAAACTGGTGAGAATGATGGGAACGGTAAAGCGGACGATGCTGGGAAACAATGGGCCTTCCAGCATACTCTGGTTTGGACGGGCCAAGAAAACACCTCCATAGGACAGGGTGAAGGGTGAAGAGCAGAGAGTGAAGATGAAAATGGAATGGGAGACAAATCTATTATAGTCGTTTTATGGAAAATCGCAAGAGGGGAAAAGCGGCAGGGCCGCCAGCCAATGCGTGCGTGGACTGGTCATGATTCGTAAGACCATTGGGTGTTCATTATTGTATGATTGCCACCGGCAATCATTGCTATTTCAGATTCGCTGCGCGGAGCACCACGCTCGGTATCGTTTTATAGTGCCGTCCCAGACAAGGAAGAACAGAACACCGGATGCGAGTGCATCCGGTGTTTGTGGTTATGCAGATTTACGCGGCGACCTTGTGGGCCTTCCACTGCTTGTAGATGGTCATAATGCCCTCGATGGCGAGAACAACTGCCAGCACAATCAGCAGTACGCCCAGCACGACCTGTGCGTAGGGGCCCCAGTCGGCGCCGCCCTTGGCGATGACGCCCAGCTGGGTCCTGGTGTTGATGAACAGGGAGGCGATAGTGACACACAGCATGAAGGCCATGGGCAGCAGGAACATCTTGTTGTCCTTGCCGATGTTGCTCAGCCAAGTCGCCACAGCCAGCAGACCCAGAGCGGCCAGCAGCTGGTTGGCGGAGCCGAACAGCGCCCAGATCTTGCCGTAGCCGTTCATGCCCAGCAGAATGCCCAGCACCACGGTGATAATGGTGGCAAAGTAGGGGTTAGCCAGAACCTTCTTGTAGCCGGTGACGTTGTCGGGAGTTTCTCCCTTGGTGCCGTCCAGCCAGAACTCCTGGAACATGAACCGGGCCAGACGGGTGGCGGTGTCCAGAGAGGTCAGGCAGAAGGCGGAGTAGGTCAGAACCAGCAAGGTGTACAGAATCTCGTACACAGCGCCGCGGCTGGGATCGATCATACCGGCGATGCCGCCGCCGAAGATGGCGGTGGCGCCCTTCAGCGCGCTGTCGGGGTTGGCGGCGTTCCAGCTGTAGGCGTAGGCAATGGCGCACAGGGTCAAAACAGCCAGCACACACTCCAGCAGCATACCGCCGTAAGCGATGGGCTTTGCGTCGGTTTCCTTATCCAGCTGCTTGGAGGTGGTGCCGGAGGACACCAGAGAGTGGAAGCCGGAAATAGCGCCGCAGGCGATGGTGGTGAACAGCACGGGGAACACGGGGGTGGTGGACTCGGCGCTCTGGAATACGGGCATGCTGCTCATGGAAGGATGGCCCACGATGACGGCGACCACAGCCAGCGCCAGCATGGCATACAGCAGGAAGGAGGACAGGTAGTCACGGGGCTGCAGCAGAATCCACACGGGAGCCACGGAAGCCACCGCGATGTAAATGCCGACGATCCACATCCAGGCCTTGCTGGACAGGTAAATGGGATGGAAGTTCATGCCGATGGCGATGATGCCGACGATGGCGACAACGCCGATGATGGAAGCCATACCCATGGGAACGTTCCGGCGGTACACGGCAAAGCCGAAGATAATGGCGATGACGATGAACAGCAGGGAGACCATGGCGACCCGGGCGTTGGAGGTGGAGGCGGCCACATCCAGCACGCCCTCATTGAAGGTGGCACCGAAGGTGCTGGCAACGATGGAGGCGAAGGCAGCCACCACCAGAATCAGGGTCAGGTAGGAGAAGATCAGGAACAGGCGCTTGGCGCGCTTGCTCATGTTGGCGGAGATGATTTCGCCGATGGACTTGCCGCCGTGACGGATGGAGGCAAACAGAGCACCGAAATCATGGACGCCGCCGAAGAAGATACCGCCGATGACAATCCACAGTGCGCAGGCACCCCAGCCGAAGCCGGCGGCAGCGGCGCTGATGGGGCCGGTAATGGGGCCGGCACCGGCGATGGAGGAGAAGTGGTGGCCCATCAGTACAGGAGCCTTGGCGGGCACATAATCAATGCCATCCTCCATGGTGTGGGCGGGGGTGGGCTGGTCGTTTTCACCGACGCCCCACTTCCTGCACAGGTAGCGTCCGTAAAAGACGTAGCCTGCCAGCAGCGCGGCGCAGCAGATGATCAGAAGCAACAGACCGTTCATGTTATTTGTTTACTCCCTTCTTTGTTTCTCTGAAGTTGCTCTCCAGATTCTTCCGGGCTTCCTTTCCGGCTGGGTTGGAAAAGAAGCAATTGGTGGATACTTCCATAGCTGCCAGCTGATACTCCGTCCAGCCGTGGAGGCTCAGCATGTAGTTTTTCCGGAAGTGCGTGCGCTTGACAAGCTTCTTCGCCTCCGGATCGATGGTGTTCGCCAGTACCACAAGCCCCACATTGGAAAACATATGCTCCTTGTGCGGATGTACCAGCGCCAGCCCTGCCGCTTTGGTGCGGTCAATGTGCTTTTGCAGGTCATCGGCGCTCAGATGGTCGGTCAGCAGGAAGTACAGGTACTCGTGCTGCTCCACCGCTGACAGGACGTGCTGTTTGGAAACCAGATAATTCTCATCCCGAAGATAATAGGTAGCCATGGCGGGATATACCGTGTTCTCCACGCACACGTTACGGTCAATATCATAGACATGAGAATAGGCGTCCAGCAGTTTGTTCAGCAACTGGTCCAGAGCGATTTCCATAGGCAGTCCTTTCTGTTTTCTGTCGAATTGTGGCACGGGTGAGATAACGGCCTCATTATACATCCGGACTGTCCGTTTGTGAAGCACAAATGTCTCTGAATCAAATTATTTGTAGCATGTGACAAAAACATCATTCATAAAATGTTCATATTATGCAATATGCGCAAATCGCATGAAAAAGAAAACCTTCCCCTCATAGGGGAAGGTTTTGACGCACAGATTATTTCGCGAAGACCATATCCCGGGTGATGTCAGCAAGGGTTTTGGCACCGCACATGGACATGGTGTCCGCCAGCTCCGCACCGATTTTCTCAATGTACAGCTTCACGCCTTCCTCCGCGCCGCCGTAGACCGCGGTAACGAAGGGACGGGCGATAATCACCGCGTCCGCGCCGAGGGCCAGAGCTTTGAACACGTCCACGCCGCTGCGGATGCCGCCGTCCACCAGTACCTTCACGCCGCTGCCGCGCAGGGCGTCCACAATACCGGGCAGAACCTCGGCGGTGGCGGGGCACTGGTCGAGAACCCGTCCGCCGTGGTTGCTGACCACAATGGCGGCAGCGCCGGCCTCCTTGGCCTTCAGCGCGCCCTTCACGGTCATGATGCCCTTGATGAGGAAGGGCTTACCGGCCATTTTGGCGATCTCGGACAGCTGCTGCACGGTCTTGCTGCCGGCAGGGGGATTCATACCCTTCAGGAAGGGCAGACCGGCGGCGTCGATGTCCATGGCCACGGCGAAGCTGCCGGAAGCCTTGACCAGCGCCATCTTCTGGGCGATGGTCTCCTGATTCCAGGGCTTCACGGTGGGCACGCCTACGCCGCCCGCAGCCGCGATGGCCTCACAGGCCACCTTCATGACGTTGGCGTCCAGACCGTCGCCGGTGAAGGCGGCGATGCCGTTTTCGGCGCAGGCTTTCACCAGAATGTTGTTGTAGGACTGGTCGTTGTATTTGTCGCTATAGTGCATGGTCACCGCGCCCACGGGGCCAGCGAAGAAGGGAAAGCGGAAGGACTTCCCGAAAAGATCGAGAGAGGTGTCGGGGGTGCCGCCCTCTGCGATGGTGTCCATGTTGACGCGGATTTCCTGCCACTTGTCGTAGTTGCGGATGGCGGTGTCGCCCACGCCCTTGGCGCCGGGGCCGGGCACATGATTTGTGCAGGCTCTGCCGTTGCACACGGGGCAGGCCTTGCAGTTCTTGCTCATAGCCTCCCGGGCACCGCTGAGAACTTCCTGATAGGTCATAGTAAAATTCCTCCTGTTCATATACTACCGGATAACCCTCCCCCCTCGAGGGAAGGTGGCAGCCCGAAGGGCTGACGGATGAGGGGGGCGGTGACATGCAGCTAGATGATAAATTGGTTGTATCCACCTCATCCGACCTCGCTTGCGCTCGGCCACCTTCCCCTCATAGGGGAAGGTTATGTGCTACGCTATTACCACTGTATCATATCACGCATTTCCCCAAATGTCACCCCCAAATGGAAAAATCCGGCGAATTCCGCAAAAAATTGGAACCCGCCGGAGAATATATGCGGTTAGCCTTTGACGCCGCCGGCGGTGAGGCCGCTGGTCAGGTTCTTCTCAATGGACATGAAGAGAATAACCACAGGGACAATCGCGAAGATGGAGCTGGCGAACAGGTACTGCCACTCGATCATATTGTAGCCGTTGAAGATGTTGATACCAACGGTCAGCGGCTTGATGGTCTCGGTGGAGATCAGGCACAGGGCCACGGTGTACTCGTTCCAGGCGTTGATGAAAATGAAAATCAGGGTGGTGACGATGCCGGGGGCGGCAACGGGCAGCAGCACTTTGAACATGGCCTGAACCCGGTTGCAGCCATCGATGGTGGCGGCCTGCTCCATCTCGGCGGAGATGGACATGAAGGTGCCCCGCAGCAGCCAGATGGTGAAGGCCTGGTTAAAGGCGGCGTTGATGAAAATGAGGCCCAGCAGGGAGTTCGTCAGGCTCATAATCTGCATGACCTTATAAATACCGATCAGCAGAACCACGGGGGCGAACATCTGAGACACGATGATGAAGCCCAGAAAGGCGGTCTGGCCCTTGAACTTCATGCGGGCCAGGGCGTAGGCCGCAGGGATGCCGCATACCATGGCAATGGCGGTAGAGCCGGCAGCGATGATGATGGAGTTGAGCATGTATTTTGCCATGGGAGCCTTTACCCATATGTCAGCAAAGTTCGACCACATGACTTTTATGGGGAAAATGGTGCCTTTCATGGCAAAAATCTCGTCACGGCTCTTCAGCGCGGTGCAGACCATGACGAAGTAGGGGTACAGAATGAACAGGCAGATGAGCACTACCACGAAATACAGCAGAATCCGGCTCAGCAGCTTGCCCCAGTTCACACGGATGTTGTCAGCCATGATTACTCATCTCCTTTCTTCAGGGTGGAGACCATGTAGAAGCTGGCGCAGACCAGCAGAATCAGGAAGCCAATGACGGAAACGGCGGCGGCTTCGCCCTGCTTGCCGTTGTAGAAGGCCAGCTTGTAGAGGTATGTCACCAGCGTATCGGTTCGGCTGGCGGGGTCGCCCTTGGTGATGGTCCAGACGATGGGGAAGGAATTGAACACGTAGATGATGTTCAGCACGGTAGCCACGGTCAGGCTGGGCTTGACCAGAGGCAGGGTGATGTTAAAGAGCTTTTCCCAGTAGTTGGCGCCGTCCACGATGGCGGCCTCATAGTAGCTGTGGTCGATGCTCTGCAGACCGGAAAGGGCGGTAAAGCAGACGAAGGGGATGGTGACGAAAATGCCGCAGGCGATTTCCCAGGCGAAGAAGGCCTCGGGGGTGGGAGTCCAGTTCACATTCTGCTGAATAATGCCGAGAGATTTCAGCAATGTGTTCAGGGCGCCGTAGTCGGTGTTGATGATGAACTTCCAGACGGAAGCCTGAATGACCAGTGTGGTGGCCCAGGGGAAGACCACGATGGCACGGGCGATCTTGCGGCCCTTGAACTCGTTGTTCAGAATCAAAGCGAGGATGAAGCCCAGAACCGTGGACAGCACCACAACCAGAATGGTCCAGATGATGGTATTCTTCAGAACCATGCCGAACTTGGCATTGCCAACGGCTTTGGCGAAGTTATCAAAGCCGCAGAAGCCCCGCACGAGGCCGGCCTTGGTGACCGTGCTAAAGGCCATACGGAAGACGTACCCGATGGGGACAATGATGAAGACCGCCATCAGGATGACGCTGGGCAGAATCCAGAGGTAGGGTTCCGCCTTATTCAGGAGTGTATAAGGCTTTGCTTTTTTCACGATTGTACCTCCCTGTTTCTTAAGAAATGCGCGCGGAGTAAGCGGCGGGGGAAATATGCAGCCACTTTCAAAATGCGGCAGGTACTTGCAGCACTTTGAAAGAGGCTCCACTCAAAGTGGGCCGGACCAAACGCCCGGCCCACCTCTTATGCTAGATCATGCGGTGATTTGAACTCACGGATGGATTAGCCGGCCACTTGAGCCTGCAGAGCATCCAGCAGATCCTGAACGTTGCCGCCCTGCAGAGCCTGCTGCTCCACATCGATAACGCCCTGCTTCACATCGGCCCACTCAGCCTTGGCGGTGGGGTAGAACTTGGCGGAGCCAACGATGTCGATCCAGGCGCCCATGGCGGGATCGGCAGCGGCGCAGGCCTCACCGCCGGCAGTGGTGGCGGGCAGGAAACCCTCCATCAGAACCCAGTCGGAGTAGGGCTTGTCATCATAGAAAGCGTCCACAACCTTGGTGATGGCTTCCATCTGCTTGTCGGACTGCTTGTTGTCGAAGCACATGATGCGGTCCATAACGCCGGCGGAGACGGAGGTGCCGGAGTTGTTGGGGATGGCGGCGAAGCCATAGTTGATGCCAGCCTCACCGGCCTGAGAAGACAGGGCGTTGGGGGCGATCATCATGGCCAGCTTACCGGCGCAGAACAGATCCTGCAGGTTGTAACGGGTGTCGTTGGTGGGATCGGAGTTGGTCAGACCGTCCTTAATCAGACCGACGGCGTACTCAACGGCCTCCACGTTCTTGGCGGAGTTCAGAGCCCAGTTGCCGGCATCGTCCACGAAGCCGCCGCCGTTGCCCCAGGTGTAGTAAGCAAAGGCAGCCTGACCTTCGTCGGTGGTCATGTCAATGCCCCAGGGGTAGACATCGGGGCACTTTTCCTTCAGGGTCTTGCAGGCAGCGGTCAGCTCATCCCAAGTGGTGGGAACGGCAACACCGGCCTGCTCCAGGATGTCCTTGTTGTAGTACATGGCACGGGCGGAAGCCAGATCGGGAACAGCCCAGACAACACCGTCAACAACGGACTGATCCAGGAAAGCGGGATAGAACTTGGCGTAGGTTTCAGCGGAGCACCACTTCTCAGCGGGCAGCAGCAGGCCGTCAGCCTGATAATCGGCGAAAACGTCGATGTTCAGCAGGTCGGGAGCCTGACCGTTGGCGATACGGGTGTTGACGACAGTGTAGATGTCGTTCCAGGAGACACAGTCAACGACCAGATCGATGCCCTTATTGTCAGCCTCGAACTTCTTCTCGAACTCAGCCCACCAGTCGGCGGTCTTGGGACCGTACTGAGCGGCAATCATGGTCACGGTGGTACCCTTGCTGCCGCCGCCGCAGGCTGCCAGACCCAGAACCATAACCAGAGCCAGCAGCAAACAGATAATCTTCTTCATCTTATGTCCTCCATTTTGAATTGGTATGTACCTTATACGGCGCAGTCGCGCCGGGAAGGCCATTCGTTTCAGATACGTTTGTCTTTTTGAATGACAAGTGGTATCTGCCCTTAGTATACAGCAAAAAATGGAGAAGTCAATGAGAATTCGCGGAAAATAACCGCACTTTTCGACGAAATATACAAAATTGGATGTTTCAACAATTGTAACGACTTCAAATTGTACAATTTTCCGAACGAAAAACTGAAAAAATTTCGTTGAAAAGTTGTTGCAACTGGGAATTTTGTGTGCTATACTGAAGAAAAAAAGGAACGGAAAAGATACATAATTTATATATTTCGACTATTTGCGTGCGAAAACGCCTGAAACCGTTCCAAATTACAGGAGGGAGCCAGCCATGTCACAGATTTCCATTCCCAGCGATGCCCCAATCCTTGCCGAGGTGCTCGGCGCCTACGAGTTCCCCGCTACCCTGCTGGGCGCGGTGCGCTACGGTCAGGGTCACATCAACGACACCTTTTGCGTGCTGTGCCAGCCGCAGGAGGGCGACTGCATCCGCTTTATTTTGCAGGGCTTAAGCAGCGCCGCCTTCCCCCACCCGGAGGAGCTGATGGAGAATTTCATCGGCATCACTTCTTATTTAAGGGAAAAGGTCATCGCTTCCGGCGGCAACCCCATGCGGGAGACCCTGTCTCTGGTGAAAACCCGTGACGGAAAGAACTTCTACACCGATTCCAATGGAAAGGTCTGGCGGCTGACCCCCTTCATTGAAAACACCGACTGCTTCCAGTCCGCCACGCCGGAGCTGTTCGAGGCGTCGGCCCGGGCCTTTGGACGGTTCCAGTATCTGCTTCAGGACTACCCTGCCGCCACGCTCCACGAGACCATCGCGAAATTCCACGACACTGAGGATCGGTTTGCCAAATTCGAGACTGCGCTGAAAGCGGACAAGCTGGGTCGGGCCAAGGATATCCCGGAGGACATTCGGTTTGTGCTGGATCGGAAGGCCGACTGCTCCGTTGCGCTGGATGCTCTTCGCAGCGGCAAGCTCCCCCTGCGGGTCACCCACAACGACACCAAGCTCAACAACATTCTCATCGACCGGGACACCCACGAGGGCATCTGCGTCATTGATCTGGATACCACCATGCCGGGCCTTTCCATCAACGACTTCGGCGACTCCATCCGCTTCGGCGCGAACCACAGCGCGGAGGACGAGAAGGATTTAAGCAAAGTCAATTTCGACATCGGGCTGTTCGAGGCCTATACCCGGGGCTTCCTGGAGGGGGCAAAGGGCAGCCTGACCCCTGCGGAGCTGGAGTATCTGCCCTGGGGCGCCCGGCTCATGACGCTGGAATGCGGCATCCGGTTCCTGACGGACTACCTGGACGGCGATCACTACTTCCGCATCCACTACCCGGAGCAGAACCTTGACCGCTGCCGCACCCAGTTCAAGCTGGTTGCCGATATGGAAGCGCAGTTTGAAGAAATGGCCGCAGTTGTGCGCAAGTACGCGTAAATGCCCGTAGGGAGCGGCCTCCCGGACGCCTTGGCAGCGGGACGCGCTGTTTCGCATTGGGTTTCGGCAAATTCGCAGCCGTGTACCGCCGGGGCGCAGGGGACGCCGCCCCCTGCGGTATTGACATCCTTTGTAAGCGGAAGTATAATTTCCATATATAATAATGTAGGAGGTTGAATCCCATGAACATTCTGGTTACCGGCGGCGCCGGATATATCGGCTCCCACACCTGCGTTGAGTTGCTGAGCCGCGGCTACGGCGTGGTGGTCATCGACAATCTTTGCAACAGTAACCCCAAGAGTCTGGAGCGGGTGGAGCTGCTCACCGGCAAGAAGCCCAAATTCTACGAGGGCGACGTCCGGGACGAGGCGCTTTTGCGGAAGATCTTCGCCGAGAACGACATTTCCGCCGTCATTCACTTCGCGGGTCTGAAGGCCGTGGGCGAGTCCGTGGCCCAGCCCTGGCGGTACTATGACAATAACCTCAATTCCACGCTGGTGCTGACCAAGGTCATGGGCGAGGCGGGCTGCAAGAACATCATTTTCTCCTCCTCCGCCACCGTCTACTCCGGGGACAACGAGATGCCCCTGCGGGAGACCAGCCGCACCGGCAACTGCACCAACCCCTACGGCTGGACCAAGTACATGACCGAGCAGATTCTGTCCGGTATGAGCGTTGCCGACCCCCAGTGGAGCATCGTGCTGCTGCGCTATTTCAACCCCATCGGCGCCCACGAGTCCGGCATGATTGGCGAGGACCCCCGGGGCATTCCCAACAACCTGATGCCCTACATCACCCAGGTGGCCATCGGACGGCGGGAGTACCTTAGCGTCTACGGCAACGACTACGACACCCCCGACGGCACCGGCGTCCGGGACTACATCCATGTGGTGGATCTGGCAAAGGGCCACGTTGCGGCGGTGAAGTACGTCACGGAAAACAAGGGCTGCGAGGTGTTCAATCTGGGTACCGGCGTGGGCTACAGCGTGCTGGATATGGTGAAGGCCTTCGAGGAGGCCAACAATGTAAAGGTTCCCTACAAGATTGTGGGCCGCCGCCCTGGCGATCTGCCCACCTGCTATGCAGACCCCGCCAAGAGCGCGGAGGTGCTGGGCTGGAAGGCCGAGAAGAATCTGATGGATATGTGCCGGGATTCCTGGCGCTGGCAGTCCCAGAACCCCATGGGGTACAGCACTGATGAATAAGGATAACGCCGCTTCGGAGATTTCCGGGGCGGCGTTTTCAGTGTGGAGTGCGAAGTGATGGTATCGCCTGCGGCGATGATTGTATAAATCGTTCTTTAGCGGCGAGTCGCCGCGGACAATTCGTGCACGGCTGGTGTGTCATCGTTGCACCATTGGGCATGCTCGGTGTCGTTCCCTGGTAAGATAAATTGTGCTTTAGCTGATTAAGACCTTCCCCCTCGGGGGAAGGTGGCCGAGCGTAAGCAAGGTCGGATGAGGGGAACCCCGGCAGTAGAATCAGCTTGTTTTCCCCTCATCAGTCAGAAATCAAAGATTTCTGCCAGCTTCCCCCCAGGGGGAAGCTTAGTAAGCTAAAGCACAATTTAGTCAATCAAATTCTATTCTAATATAAGAATGCCCTTCGGGAACTCTCCCGAAGGGCGTTGCTTTATCAATCGAGGTTACGGATTGCGGCGATGGTGGCCTCGTAATCCCGGGTGACGGCTTCCAGCATGGGAGCGGCCTCCGGGGGAATGGTATCCGCCGGGGTGCGGAGCAGCTCCGTCAGCTCGCTGGCGGAAGCGCGAAGCTTGGTGAAGCTCAGGTTGGCTGCCACGCCCTTCAGCGTGTGGGCAGCCCGAAAGGCATCGTCATGGTTACCGGCTGCCATGGCCCCGGTGAGCTGGGCGTAGCTCTGGTCGTCCAGAAATTTCCGGGCAAACTTCTCCACCAGCTGCTGGCTGGGCAGACGTCCACATACCTCGGCGTAGTTGCCGCCCAATTCCTGATAGCACTGTTCAATGGTCATAGTCTCGTCTCCTGTCTGTAGCACGGGGTGCAATACCCGGCTCCTATTTCACAATAAAACCATTTTATAACAAGAAATCAGAAAATGCAACAACTATATCGATAAGAATGAAATATAAGCAGAAAAATCATTTTCCCCTCGGGAAGGTTTTTGTGCTGTAATGCGTGATTTTTCAGAAATTTTTCGAGATTTTGTATCTGTTTTTGCAAAAAACAGGTCATTTGAGACTACTTATGAAAGGAGGCTGCAATGAAACAGGAAACAAAGGAAACGCCGCTGGAACGGCGGGTACGCATGGGCCACGTCCAGCGCCGGGACATTCAGCGAAGGCTTGCCGAGCTGGCCTTCGGACGGGCCAACGACTGCGTGAAGCTGGTGCTGGAAGATAGTCCGGAGGTGGACGCGCTGGATCTGAGCCTGCTCAGCGAGGTCAAGCGAAACGACAAGGGAACCGTGGAAGTGAGGCTCATTGACCGGCTTCAGGCGCTGGAGGCGCTGAGCGGGTTGGTGGGCAGCGAGGAAGGGGAGATGAAAGCGTTTTTACAGGCACTTCGGGGCGGTGAGGACGGATGACGGCCTTTTCTCCCAAGCAGAAAACCGTGCTGAGCTGGTGGATGCCGGACTCGCCTTACCACGACAAGGAGGCCATCGTCTGCGACGGGGCGGTGCGTTCCGGCAAGACGCTGGCTATGGGGCTGAGCTTTTTCCTGTGGGCCATGTGCTGCTTTGATGGGCAGAAATTCGGCGTCTGCGGGAAGACCATCGCGTCCCTCAGGCGAAACGTCCTGTCGGAAATTTTGCCGAGGCTTACCGCTTTTGGGGCAAACTGCCGGGAAAAGCGGACGGAAAACTTAGTGATTGTGTCCCTCTGGGGGCACGAAAACAGCTTTTACACCTTCGGCGGGCGGGACGAAAGCTCCGCGTCCTTAATTCAGGGCATTACCTTTGCCGGGGTGCTGCTGGACGAGACGGCCCTGATGCCCCGCAGCTTTGTGGAGCAGGCCTGCGCCCGCTGCTCTGTGGCGGGGAGCCGACTGTGGTTCAACTGCAACCCCGAGGGGCCGGAGCACTGGTTCTACAAAACCTGGATTCTGGAGGCGGACAAGCGAAACTGCCTGAGATTGCAATTTACCATGGAGGACAACCCCTCCCTGACGGAAGGTATCCGACAGCGCTATCAAAGGCTGTACACGGGGGTGTTCTACCAGCGGTATGTGCTGGGGCAGTGGGTACAGGCGGAAGGCCGGGTCTACGACTTTTTTACGGCGGATATGCTGGGGAAAGCCCCGAAAGAGTGCGAAAAGTGGTACATTTCCTGCGACTACGGCACGGTGAACCCCACCTCCATGGGGCTGTGGGGAAGAAAAAGCGGCGTGTGGTACCGGGTGAAGGAGTTCTATTTCGACTCCCGGAGGGAAAAGCATCAGATGACCGATGAGGAGTACGCCGCTGCCCTAAGGGAACTGGCGGGGGGAAATCCCATTCAGGCGGTAATTGTCGATCCTTCCGCGGCTAGCTTCATGGAGGTGCTGCGGCGGAAGGGTTGGCGGGTACGCAAGGCAAAAAACGATGTGCTCAGTGGTATCCGCCTTGCCTCCGACTGCCTGAAAACGGGAAAAATCGTGATTTGTGAAAATTGCACCGACTGCATTCGGGAGCTGGGGGAGTACCTCTGGGAGCCGGGAGGCGGAAAAGATAAGGTGCGCAAGGAGCACGACCACGCCATGGACGATATGCGCTATTTTGTGTCTACCGTGCTGGGGGAACAGAGCGGCGGCTTCGCGGCGTGCAGCGTCGTGCGGACAAGGAAACCGTAGGGGCGGCCGAATCGTTGCCCCTACAGAAGGAGGAACGTGATTTGAAACGAAAGAAAAAGTCCGGCGGCGTGGCGGCGGTGTGCCAGCTGCGCTGCGGGGACACCCACCCCTTCGGAGGCTTGCGGGGCTTTGTACCTTTGGGCGGCGGGGAGGAACGGGTGTACCGGGAAATACGGGAGGCAATCCCGGTGCTGGATGCCGCCGTGGGGAAGATGGTGAGACTTTGCGGCGGCTTTCAGGTAAAGTGCGCAAACCCCGAGACCCAGAAAAAACTCAATGATTTTCTGGAAATGATGCCCTGCGGCCGGGGCCAGATGGGCATTGAAAGCTTCCTGAGCGGGTATCTGGACAGCCTGCTGACCTACGGCCGAGCTGTGGGGGAGCTGGTAGTAGCCGGCGGGAAGCTGCGGGCGGTGTGCTGGGGCGATGTGACGCAGCTGGAGGTGCAGGAGGGGAATAACGCCCTCGAAACCGTGCTTTGGGGCATGGACGAGCATGGGCTCATGCGGCCTCTGCCCTACCAGAACCTGCTGCTGTTCACCACCTGGCACCCGGAGCCGGCACACCCCTACGGCGTCAGCCTGTTCCGGGGGATGCCGTTCCTGGCGGATATCCTGCTGAAAATCTACAACACCATCGGCGTCAACTGGGAGCGGGCGGGAAACATCCGCTACAGCGTCACCTGCAAGGGCGGCGAGGAGCTGGACGGAGCGGCTGCTCAGGAGCGGGGCCGCCTTGTCGCCGAGGAATGGGCCAAGGCCATGGAGGATAACAAAAACGGCACCGTTCGGGACTTTGTGGCGGTGGGGGACGTGGAAATCAAGGTTATCGGCGGGGAAGCGCCGATTCTGGATTCGCAGGTGCCTGTGCGGCAGATTTTGGAGCAGCTGGTGGCGAAAACCGGCCTGCCTCCCTTCCTGTTGGGCTTAAGCTGGAGCACCACCGAGCGCATGAGCACCCAGCAGGCGGATCTGCTTACGTCCGAATTGTGGGCGTTGCGCCGGGCGGTGGAGCCTGCCATGCGGAAAATCTGCCAGACCTACTTGGCCCTTGAAGGTCTTGACAACCGGGTACAGCTGGAATGGGACGATATCAGTCTGCAGGACATCACCCAGGAGGCCCAGGCGGAGCTGTACCGGGCACAGGCGGAGAAGTACCGGGCGGAAGTAAAAAGGGAGGAATGATATGGAAATCAGAAAAGCGGCGGAGGCTGTGACCAGCGGCGCGCCTACCGCCATGCAGCTGGAGCAGATTAACGCGCTGGCGAAAACGAGACTCAATGGGGAGCAGGTGTATGTGTTCTCCCTGCGGCTGTGCGACGACCAGATTGACCGGGACGGGGAGCGGTTTGACACCGCCGCATTGCCCGCCCTTGCCAAGCTGTTCATCGGCAAGACGGGAATCATCGACCACAAGTGGAGCGCGGAAAACCAGATCGCCCGGATTTTCGAGACCCAGGTGGTGAAAGAAAAGGATGTCAGCTACATCAGAGCCTGGGCTTACATCCGCCGGGGCGGCGCGAACGATGAAGTGATCGCCGACATCGAGGCGGGCATCAAAAAAGAGGTGAGCGTGGGCTGTGCTATGGCCCGGGCGGTGTGCAGTATCTGCGGCAGCGAGTACGGCACCTGCGGACACGTCAAGGGAGAGACCTATGAGGGGCAGACCTGCGCCGTGATTCTCAAGGAGCCGGTGGATGCCTACGAATTTTCCTTTGTGGCGGTGCCCGCTCAGCGTGAGGCCGGGGTTATGAAGGCTCTGGGCGGCGGAAGGAAGCTCAAGGAGCTGGCGGAAGCGAATGGCGCACAGGCGGAGTACCGGATGCTGTGCAAGGAAGCGGAGCTGGGCCGCCGCTACCGCAAAGACCTTGAGGACAGCGTGGTGCGGCTGGGGTTGGCGCTGGAGCTGGGAGTTTCCGAGCCGGTTTTGCGCTCCCTTACGAAAACCGCCGCCGCTGAAGATTTGCTGGCCCTCCGGGAAGCCTTGCAGGGGCGGTTGGATGAAAGCCTGCCCATTGTTACCCAGCTGGGGAGCTTGGACCGCAGGGGTGAAGAAGTGGAAAGCGGGTTTTTGATTTAGACCTTGCGCCCCTTGCGGGGCAAGCCTCATCCGTCACGGCTAACGCCGTGCCACCTTCCCCGGAGGGGAAGGCAAATTGGGTTTTCCGGAGCAATCCGGTGACCATATACTACTTTATTTATTTTAGGAGGAAATGAAAAATGGGTTACGACAATCTGAAACTGGAAAAGGGTATGTACCGGCAGGCAGGTATGAGCTTTACCCAGGTGCTGGAATCTCTGGACCCCAGCGAGAACTACCGGGGCACCGCTCTGGAGGGTACCGACGCCTTCCAGCGGCAGCTGAAGCGCTTCGGCATCCGGGTCAAGGGCGCGGGCTCCTCTCCTGTGGAGAAGTTCTTCCGCACCATGGATTCTGCCGTGCTGTTCCCGGAGTACATCGCCCGCACCGTCCGGCAGGGCATGGAGGAAAACGACATTCTTCCCGCCATCACCGCCACCACCACCGTCATCGATGCCATGGACTACCGCTCCATCTACTCCAACCCCACCGACGCCGACAAGGAGCTGAAGGACGTGGCCGAGGGCGCTGCCATTCCCGAAACCGAGGTCAAGACCAAGGAGCATCTGGTGAGCCTGACCAAGCGGGGCCGGATGCTGGTGGCCTCCTATGAGGCCCTGCGGTTCCAGAAGTTGGATTTGTTCAGCGTCATGCTGCGGCAGATCGGCGCCCACATCCAGAAGCAGCAGTTGGCAGATGCCGTGAAGGTGCTCATCAAGGGTGACGGCAACGACAACGCTGCCACCCAGTACACCATTGGCACCAGCCCCATCTCCGGCACCAAGGGCACCTTGGGCTATGACCAGCTGGTGGAATTCTGGGGACAGTTTGACCCCTATACCATGAACACCATCCTGTGCTCTACCGGCACCATGACCAAGCTGCTGAAGGTGCCCGAGCTCCAGAATCCCCTGACGGGCCTGAACTTCCAGGGCACCGGCAAGCTGACCTCCCCTCTGGGCGCCCAGCTGCACCGGACCTCCGCCGTTGCCGACGGCGTGATCATCGGTCTGGACAACCGCTACGCGCTGGAGCTGGTTCGCGCCGGGGACGTGCTGGTGGAGTACGACAAGCTCATTGACCGCCAGCTGGAGCGGGCCGCCATCACCTCCATCTCCGGCTTCGGCAAGATCTGCGACGGCGCGGCAAAGGTGCTGAACGTATGACCATTGCCGATCAGGTTTTGAATCAGGCGGAGCTGCTGACTGGGGAGCTGGACGACACCGGGCGGGAGCGGCTGCGGCTGCTGTGCACCGCTGCGGTGCGCGCTCTGACTGCCCAGCTTCGGGATGGTTTATCCCCGGAGGACATCCGGGAGGACTTCGTGGCGGCAGCGAGCCTGTACGCCCTGTCCCGCTGGGGCCGGGGCGAGGAGATTCAGGAATTCCGGGCCGGCGATCTGACGGTGAAAAAGGGGCAGACCGCCAATCTGGAAGCGGAGGCGCTGTCCCTGCTGGGGCCTTACCTGAAAAGCGGCTTTACCTTCGTGGGGGTGTAATATGCGGCAGACGATGGAAAAACTGATGTCCCGGTACGGCACGGATATGACCATCGTCAGCGGAGGAAACGAAACGACCGTCCGGGCCTTTTTCCGGGCGGTCAACTCCAAAAGCTGGCAAAATATGGAAAGTGTGGTGTCTCTGCTGGGAGAGATTTCCCGGGGGCAGTACGTTTACATCGGCCCCGCGAATGTGGCAGTGAAGGAGGGGGATACCTTGAATTTGAGAGGAAAATCCTACCTGTTCCGTCGGGTGGAGCCGTACTATTTTAAAAACCAGCCCATTTATCTCTGGGGGCTGTGCGTGGAGAAGGGGGTCAACGACACATGGGGTACTCAATCCTTGAATTAGTCCTGCGGCGGCTGCGGCAGGCGGGCTTCCGTGCGGACGCGGCCTACCCGGGCCAGAAGTACCCCCAGATTGGGGAAACAGTGGCCACGGCCCACATCGAGAAGGTGGACAGGGCCAACCTCACCGTGACCATGGAGGTCAGCATCATCAGCCCCGCCGCCACTGGCGGAACCGCCTGCGAGGTGGAGGCTCTGCGGGCCACGGAGATTCTGCGCTGGGCTGGAGCCGTGTGCGTCCAGAACGGGTGCACCTATGACGGCGTGTCTCAGGTGTATGTAGTGAATGTTCTCGCCACCTTCATTGGCACCACCGATGAAAACGCCTGCGTCATTTGGCCCGGCTTCTACTGCTATGTGGACGGGAACCTTCAGCGGTTCGCAACGAACATTCATATTGAGGAAGTCACCGGGCGGCAGGTGGAGTTTGAAATGGGGGAGGCGGCCCCTGCCGGGGTCAGCGACGGCTGCCGCTACTGGAACATCGAGCTGGAAGAGGTGATTCCCGCCGGGTCCGCTGTGAGCGAGGAGCCAGGGACGGAGTTTGTCCTGAAGCTCATCACCGATGAAAAAACGGAAGAATTTTCGGGATGCGTCTGGCAGACCACCAGCCGGGCCTACAGCAAGGAGGGCCTGCGGCGCATCCACAAGGGCGTGGCTCTGTCCCGAAAGGAGGTAACGGATGGACTATCTTAGCTACAAGACCTTCGTCTGGCCCCAGAACCCCCACACCTATGTGGAGAAAACCAGCCGGGAGCCGCAATATGAGACGGTGGATGGGGTGGCGTACTTTGACGGCATGGGCGAGCTGAAGCGCACCATCTCGGGGGAGGGAACCTTCTACGGGCCAAACGCCTATACGGAGTTTAAGAAGCTGCAAAAGCTGTTTGAGGACAAGACTGCGGGCAATCTGGAGCACCCCATTTGGGGCATCCGGTACTGCTACTTCACGGGCCTTGAGCTGACACAGGAGCCGAAGGAAAACGTGGTCAGCTACAAATTTGCGTTCACCCAGGCGCTGACCAACGGCGTGGTGCCTAGGTAGGGCGGATCATGGCTCCCCTCGTGGGGAGCCTTTTTTATGGAAAAATGTTTAACTTCCGAAAAACCTGCCCATAATCAGCCTCGGAGGTGCTTATTTATGAGCGACAACAAACGTTCCCGCCGCGGCGGTCAGGGCTACTACATAGCCCTGATCCTGTGCGCCGCGGCAATCGGGATCACTGGCTATGTATACTACAGAAACGTCAATCACACGGAAACGGTTTCTCTTGAGGAAACCGTGGGAGATGTGCCCGCACTGATCGGGGAAACCGAGGATGTGCCCGTCATTGCCACCCAGCCGTCTCCTAAGACCACGGCACCGGCGGCGACGGAGAGCACAACCGCGCCTACGGAGAAAAAGCCCCTGAAAACCATGTCCCCGGTGTCGGGCGACTCGATTTTCGGCTACTCCATGGAGGCGCTGAGCTATAACCAGACCACCCGGGACTGGCGGGTCCACAACGGCGTGGATCTGGCGGCAGAAACCGGGGCGGAGGTGAAGGCCGCTGCCGACGGGGAGGTGGCTACCGTCTATGAGGACGATGCCATGGGCACCACCGTGGTCATCCGTCACGCCGACGGGTATACCACAAAGTATGCGTCCCTTGCGGAGAACCTGACGGTGAAGCCCGGGGATACCGTGACCATGGGGCAGGTGATTGGCTACGCTTCCGACTCCGCCATCGTAGAGAGCACATTGGGGGCCCACGTCCATTTTGGCGTGACCTGCAATGACGTGCCGGTAGACCCGGCGGAGTTTTTGGCAATTGGCAGTTGACAGTTGACAGTTTTCCTCCCAGATTCGACCGCTTCCCGTTCTTCGGGGAGCGGTCTTTCTATGCCTTCCCCTTTGGGGAAGGTGGATCGCCGAAGGCGAGACGGAAGAGGGCGGTACGATTTTCTCCGACTGCACTGTATTGGCACAATGGTACTGTACCTCTTCCGACCTCGCTAACGCTCGGCCACCTTCCCCAAAGGGGAAGGCTTTGTATAGGGTGCTGGAAAAAGAAAAAGAAATTTGTCTGTTTTGCACAGGAAATCATGTGTCCGCCATAGAAATCACACAATTTTGCATTCTGACGAAAATAAGCGTTGCAATCGGTGCTCCTTTCGTGTATAATGTCTGTATTGCGGTGCCCGGCACCGTCCCAAGCTGTGGGGAAGGAACCCCTTCCCGAAAGGAGTATTGACCACTATGTATACTGTTAATTCCATCCGTAACATCTGCCTGCTGGGCCACAGCGGTTCCGGCAAGTCCGCTCTGGCGGAGAGCTTACTGTACATGACCGGTGCCATTGACCGGATCGGCAAGAACGCCGACGGCAACACCGTTTGCGACTATGATCCCGAGGAGATCAAGCGCCATATTTCCATCTCCACCTCCGTGGTGCCTCTGGAGTACAAGAACATCAAGATTAACGTTCTGGACACCCCCGGCGCCTTCGACTTCTCCGGCGCTGTCATGGAGGCCCTTCGGGCCGCCGACGCCGCCATCCTGGTGTGCTCCGCCAAGGACGGCATCACCGTGGGCTTTGAGAAGGCATGGAAATACTGCGAAGAGCGCAATATGCCCCGGTTCGTCTACATCTCCAAGGTGGACGAGGATCACTCCGACTACAACGCTACCTTTGAAGCCCTGCGGGAAAAGTACGGCAACAAGATTGCGCCCGTGGTGGTGCCCATCTGGGACGCCAGCCACAAGGTTACCGGCATCATCGATGTGCTGAACAAGCGGGCCTATGAGATGAAGAATCTGAAGCGGGTGGAGATCGAGGTGCCCGAGGACAAGCTTTCCGTTATCGAGGAGTTCAACGACGCTCTGAAGGAAGCCGTCGCCGAAACCGACGAGGCCCTGATGGACCGGTTCTTCGAGGGCGATGAGTTCACCTACCGGGAGATGCTGGACGGCCTGCACAAGGGCGTTGAGGAGCTGAGCCTGTTCCCCGTGCTTTGCGGTTCCGGCGTCACCTGCCTCGGCAGCCTGATGCTGATGGATCACATCATCGATCTGTTGCCCAACCCCGCCGAGGGCAACTACCACAAGGCCACCAATGCCGACGGCGAGACCGAGGAGTTTGTCGTGTCCCCCGGCGGCGTGCCCTCCGCCTTTGTGTGGAAGACCGTCTCCGACCAGTACGGAAAGTATTCCTTCATCAAGGTGCTGTCCGGCGAAATCACCTCCGACACCACCCTTGTTAACGCCCGCACCGGCGAGACCGAAAAGCTGGGCCGTCTGTACACCATGTGCGGCAAGAAGGCCACCGAGGCCAAGGTCCTCAGCTGCGGCGACATCGGCGCCATCGGCAAGATGGACAAGGTCAAGACCGGCGACACTCTGTGCGACCCCAGAAAGGTAGTCTCCCTGAAGCAGATTCCTTACGCTCCCGCCTGCTATTCCATGGCCATCGCTCCCAAGACCAAGGGGCAGGAGGACAAGGTGGGCGCGGGCCTGAACCGTCTCAACGAGGAAGACCCCTCCTTCCATCTGGTGAACAACGCCGAGACGAAGCAGATGGTGTTGTCCGGTTTGGGCGACCAGCAGCTGGATGTGCTGGTTTCCAAACTCAAGGGCCGCTTCGGTGTGGACGCGGTGCTGATGCCCGCCAAGGTCGCTTACCGCGAGAAGATCAAGAAGACCGTGCAGGCCCACGGTCGTCACAAGAAGCAGACCGGCGGCTCCGGTCAGTTCGGCGATGTGTGGATTCGCTTCGAGCCTCAGGACGAGCAGGACGATCTGATCTTTGCCGAGGAGGTCTTCGGCGGCAGCGTGCCCCGTAACTTCTACCCCGCCGTGGAAAAGGGTCTGCAGGAAGCCGTTCAGAAGGGCCCGCTGGCTGGCTATCCGCTGGTTGGCCTGAAGGCTGTGCTGTACGACGGCTCCTACCATCCCGTGGACTCCAACGAAATGGCCTTCAAGATGGCGGCAATTCTGGCTTATAAGGAAGCCATGCCCAACGCCAACCCCACCATTCTGGAGCCTATCGGCGCCCTGTCCGTGACCGTGCCCGAAGCCTATGTGGGTGATGTGATGGGTGACCTGAGCAAGCGCCGGGGCCGTCCCATGGGCATGACCCCCGACCACGACGGCAATACCGTCATCGAGGCCGAGGTTCCCATGGCGGAAATGGGCAGCTACGCCATTGACCTGCGGGCCATGACTCAGGCCCGGGGCAGCTTCACGCTGGAATTCGTCCGCTATGAGGAAGTGCCTAAGGCCAATCAGGCCAAGATCATCGCCGACGCGAAAGACGAAGGCTAATTGCTGAATACGAACAGCCGCAGAGGGAAACCTCTGCGGCTGTTTTTGCGTTACAGCAAGTCGAGTTGACAGCTGAAAGTGGACAGTTGACAATGCGGTATCCCTTCAGGATGATTGAAAAAAGCAGGCAGAACGTTACCGAGCAGAATCCAATGGTGTAACGACTATTGGCCGGGTTCATAACGCATTGTCAGCGGCGACTCGCCGCACCCACCACCCATAGACAGACGGGAGGTGGTTACCATGACTTTGACGGAAGTTCTGGAACTTCTTACATTGTTAGCCGTTGTCATTTTCGGAGTTATCGAAGCAACGAAGAAATGACCGTCCCCCTGTAAAGGAAACGGCCAATCTCCAAGCACATTCCGTGGTTGAGTCGTAACCGTTACAGCGGTCGCCGCTCGAACTGCCTTGGGGGACTCGCACTCCCCCAAGCTCTTTATTGTGATAGCACAGGCTGGGACGAAAGTCAACAGCCCTGCAAAGCAAACTGACCGCCACCCGGGAAACGGAAAGCGGTCAGATTTATGCCAAAATAACTGTCAACTATCAACTGTCAACTGCTTACAGCACCGTGCCGTCGGGCTTGAACAGGGGTAGCTTTTCGAGGTAGATGAGGTCCTTCCGCTCCTGGGCGTCGCCCTCGGCGAGAATCGCCATGCGCCCGCAGATTTCGCCGCCGGCCTTTTCCACCAGCGCTTCCAGAGCGTGCAGACTCTCACCGGTGGAAATCACATCGTCCACGATGAGAATCCGCTTGCCCTTCATGAGGGCTGCGTCTGCGCCGTCTAAGTACAGCTTCTGCTCCTTGGCGGTGGTGATGGAGTGGACGGTGACGCTGAAAATGTCCCGCATGTACAGCTTGGGGCCTTTCCGGGCCAGTATGTACTTCTTATCCCCGGCCTGACGGGCCATTTCGTGGGCCAGCGGGATGCCCTTGGCCTCGGCGGTAATGATGTAGTCGTATTCGGGGGCGCGCTTTAACAGCTCCCGGGCGCAGGCTACGGTCAGTTCCTGATCACCGAAAATCACGAAGCCGGCGATAGACAGGTTCTCGTTCAGAGGGCAGATGGGCAGATCCCGCTCCAGACCCGCCACGGTCATATGATAGTACATGAGGACATCTCCTTTAATATTGTGTGCTTTTATTATACTATCCCGTCAAAAAATGTCAAGGCCGCAGGGCGGCATCCGATGCGTTTACGACAGCGCTTCCGATACCGAGCAATACCCAATGGCGTAACGATTACTGACCAGCCGGGCACGCATTGGCTGGCGGCCCTGCCGCCCGCAGAAAAACCCCCGGCGGCAGAACCGTCGGGGGCTTTTCGCTTGGGGTTTGGAAAGAAGAGAGGTAGAAAAGAGGATCTACGTAAGGAAAGGAGCGGCTCACGGCTTCCGCAACCTTTCTGTTTATAAGATACCTGTCGGATTTGAACAGCCAATAACGGATTTGAAAACAAAATTCGACAAAAATGTGAACAGCGAAAAAACCTTCCCCCATGGGGGGAGGTCAATCCTTCGGCAAATACTTTTCCAGCTCGTCGTAATTAAACGCCTTGCGAACCACGTCCTTATAGTAGGCGTTGAAGGTCTTGCCGTTGTCGTCGTAGCGCCAGGGGGTCCAGGGGTTGCTGTAGCCGTAGAACACGGTGCGGCAGCCGTCGTGGATTTCCTGGAAAGTTTTCTGCTCCTTCGCCGATGCCTTGGGGCTTAAGCATACGAAGCGCACCAGCGGCAGGCCGTCCAGCGCTTCGTAGCTCGATACCTTGGTGTAGCACAGGTTCAGGTATTGCAGACTCTCGCACCCGGCGAGAGAGTCGATGTTCTTGAGCTTCAGGCAGCTTGCCAGCTCCAGCCAGGTCAGCTTCTTGCAGTTTTCAAAGCCCACCAGCTCCGTCACCGCGCTGCCGGAGGCGATCATCACTTCCAGATCGGGCATTCCGCTGACAAAGCTCAGGTCGGTCAGGTACTCATTGTGACCGATGTCCATGTAACGTACGCCCTCGCAGTACTTCATGGGGCCGCAGGTGTCGTCGGTGACGTTGTACACCGCCCGGAGGGTGTCCTCGTCGGTGAGAAGGTTGTACCGCTTGTCCACGCCGAAGTAGACCCGCCATACAACTTTTGGGCCGTCCCGGAAGTCCTCCCGCACCTTGGCGAGCACCTCGTAGTCAAAGCCGCAGTTGTCGAGAACGAACCGGCTGCAATTGTCTAAGATTGCCAGCGCCCGGCGAAGGTCGGCTTCCCCGTCGTTGCCGATGGACTGGTTTTTGTAAATGACCTCCTCGTCGGTGGTGCTGAGAGTCTTGCCGAAGAGGGAGAAGGTGTAGTGGAAGGTGACGTGGGGGGCGGCGTCCTGCAAGCGCGCCACGGATTCCATGGACAGGCCGCTGCCAAGGGTCACATCGGTGAGATTCGTCAGCATTCCCAGCTGCCTGCCAGCCTCGTCCACCTGATTGTCGGTCATGGCGCTGAGGTCAAGGGTTGTGGAGGTCAGGGGGACGTTCTGCCCGAACAGGGACACGCTGTAGTCCAGCGTCAGGTCTGGGTACGCTGTGAGAAGTCCGTCAATCTGCTCCGGGGCCAGGTTCACCGAGGGCAGGGAGATGCCGGTAAGGGCGGGCAGGTATTGGAGGTTTTCCAGCAGCGCGTCGTAGGAAAAGCTGCCCGGCTCCAGCACCACAGAGGTACTCTTGTTGGAGACGGATGTACCGCCCAAATCCACGGTGTAGGTTACGTCCACCTTGGGGTGCTCCTGTATGTACTCGAGAATGGTGGCGTAGCAGGTGCTGCCGGAAAGGTCAACGCTTTTCAGATTGGGGTACTGGTTCAGGGTATAGATTTCGCCGGCTGACAGCACCACGGTGAGACTTTCCGCCTCCTTGTCCGGAGCGATGGTGGCCTCAGTCTCCGGGGGAGCTGTGGGCAGGGTGATGATTTCGGTCATATCGGGAACCGTCTGCTTTTTGCCGCAGCCGAAGAGGGTCAGGCTGACGACGCCGGCGCAGAGCAGACAAAGTAGCTTTCTGGACATGGGATTTTGCCTCCGGGTAGTAGTGAGTTGAGAGTGAAGAGTGGGGCGTGCCGAGAGTTTGGATCAGGAGTGAGGAGTTAGAAATGGAGAGTGAAGATATCGGAATCTTTTTTCATTTATCGCCGAAGGCGGTATCTACACTCCACACTCTACGCTCTACGCTCAGCGCTGTTTCTGCTGATTGTACCACAAATCATTGGTGAAATCAAGAAATCAAAGGCGAAAAAAGAACGGACAGCGGTGAAGCTGTCCGTTTTTGCTTACTGCAGGCCCTGCTCGTAGGCCTCGATCATTTTCTTGAACGTGTGACCCGTACGGCTTCGAAGGTTTGCAAGGGTTTTGTCCACAATTTCCCCGGTTTGCAGTTTGATTTGCAGGTGCATTTTATCGGGGCCCTCCGGAGTGGCGTAGATTTTGTCGATATACCGCTCCACAAATTCCTTGCTGATGGTTCCCTCTGCCGCGTCGTGCTGGGCATCCCGGAGGGTTTGGCGGATGGTGTCGATCTGTTTTTTGAAGTCGGCGGCATTGTCCCGCTGGGCGTTCAGTTCCGCCAGCTCTGCTTCCGCCCGTTCCAGTTCTTCAGTGCACTGGGCGTTCATGGCGAGAAAGTCCCGGTCGGACAGGGCGCCCTCCGCGTTAAAGGCAAGCAGCTTCTGCTTTTTCTTCTGGACGGTGTCGATGGTGCGCCGCAGGGCGTCCATCCGCCGGGTCAGACCGCCGTCCTGATGAAGCTGTTTGTACATTTCAATGTATTCCTCGATCAGCGCCTCCAACTGGGGCTGGGCCAGCTGAAATACCTCCAGCAGCAGGGGCTTCAGCTCCGACTCGTAAATGGCGAAGGAATCACAGGAATCCGCCCCGTTTTTCAGCTTGCCGGAGCAGACCCATTTGCTGTTTTTCACGCCGTGCCTGTCCACGGAGTCCCGGCGGTAGTAGGCCGCGCCGCAGTGGGTGCAGCAGAGCTTGCCGGTCAGGAGGTTGGCGTGGTTGCAGATGCCCTGCCGGTTTTTTACATCCTCGCTGCGCTTTTTGAGAACCGCGTTGGCCTGCTCCCACACCTCCTCCGACACGATGGCGGGGACAATTTGCCCCGTTTCGTCCCTGAACATGACCCATTCTTCAGGCGGGAGAAATTTCTGCTTTTTTGTAAACAAATCCACAACTTTTACCTTGTTTCCCACATAATAGCCCTTGTATTTCGGGTTGGAAATCAGACCGGACAGAGTGGAGTGGGCGATTTTCCGGCCGTTGTGGTTGCGGTAGCCCTTCTCCCAGAAAAGGGACTCCAGCTGCTTCATGGAGTACTCGCCGGTGGCGTAGAGGGCGAACAGCTCCCGCACCATGGGGGCTTCGGTTTCGTCGATGACCAGCCGGCCCCCATCTTTGACGTAGCCGAAAATCCGGCTGTTGCCCAGCACCACCTTGCCGCGGATGGCCTGCTGGTGACCGAATTTGACACGGCTGCTGAGCTTTCGCAGCTCGTCCTGGGCAATGGAGGACATGATGGAAAGGCGCAGTTCGGAATCCTCGTCCAATGTGTTAATGTTGTCGTTCTGGAAGAACACCCCCACGCCGGAGGCAAGCAGCTGGCGGGTAAACTGAATCGAATCCAGCGTATTTCGGGCGAAGCGGGATATTTCCTTGGTGATGATGAGGTCGAATTTACCCTGAGCGGCATCGTCGATCATGCGGTTGAAATTCTCCCGCTTTTTGGTGGTGGCGGCGGACAGGCCCTCGTCAATGTAGCCCGGCACGAAGGTCCAGCGGGCGCTTTTTTTGATGAGGTCCTCATAATAGGTAATCTGGTTGCCCAGGGAATTGAGCTGTTCGTCGCTTTCGCTGGAAACCCGGGCGTAGAAGGTGACCCGCAGGGACAGGTCGTAAATCGCGCGGGTTTTCAGCGCCTGCCGGATGGTGTGAATGTCCATAGCGTTGTGTCCTTTTTCGTTTTATCATGATTGATAGGATTATAATATGGGATTACGAAGAAAGCAACCGGAAGGAAATTCCTTTCATACCTGCGCTTTGCGCGCAGGCCGCCAGTGGCGGCGAGAAATGTATGGACTAGGTTTTTTAGCGGCGATGCCGCCGACCGCTTGGCAGCGGTCTCATAAAACGGTATTTAACCGTTTTATGAGAAACTAGTGTGCTCCCGGGACGGCCTGCGGGCGAGAATTCTGGATTTCATCTGCCGGTGCTGGTCGGGGGTAATCAGGCTCTGCTTCAGCAGACAGTTGTTGAAATATTGCAGCCACATCTGCTCCGCTGCCCGGCGAAGCCGTTCGTCAATACCGGGTTTATTCTCCATGCGGTTTCCTCCTGAAAAGTGGGTTTTCTTATCACTTAGTATGCCCGCTTTTCGGGAGGAGAACTTAGGGAAACACCGCACAATGGGAACTGCGGGCTTTGGCGGATCTTTTGCTCCAATCGTGCAGTATGAATTTCTGGTTCTCGGGAGTGGACAGCGGCGCTGTTTCCAGAGCGGTTCGTCATTTATACCAATATGTTGTGACTGCGGTGGGGAAAATCCCGAAAAAAGGGAAAAATGTCTCCAATAGAGCTAAAATCAATCTGGTGCGATTGACGTATGGGGAATGTCGTAGTATAATTTTTATCAAAGATTGGAAGGAAAAAAGAAGCAAACGGGCAAGTGAAATGCTGGCCTTCCCGTCTGTGACCCGCAGAAAAGAAAAAGGGAGCCTGTCAATATGAAAAAATGCAACGCCCGGTGGCAGTTGGTCATCTACGACGTACTGATTCTGTTCGTAGTCGATCTGCTGCTGCTGGTGTTTTACAGAAGCAATGAGAAGCTGAGTCTGAACGGAATCATCCTCCACGCCTCCATCGGGTTTGCGTGCGTGTTCACTGCCCGAATCTTGGGGAAAATCTACCGGCAGATCTGGCGCTACGGCGGTATCCAGTGCTACATAAGGCTGCTCATTGTGGACGCCATCGCCTTTGCCGCTACGCTGGCGATTGAACTGACAATTCCGCTGTTCATCCAGATCGAGAAGGTCACCTTCTCAAGGCTTTTGTCCATCGCCAGCATGAACTTGCTGGGCGCTCTGACCATCCGCATGATCTACCGCTACTGCTTCAAATGCGGCATCGCCGACACCACCTTCGGCAAATTCCTCCGGCTGTTGCTACGGATTTTCGCCGGGGAGGAGCTGATCCACCCCAACCGGGAGGCGGAGCACAAAATCAAAATCGCCATCATCGGCGCGGGCCGGGTGGGCGTGACCCTGGCGGAGGAGCTGCTTGCCAATCCCGCTGCCGCCTACATCCCCCGGTGCTTCATCGACGTCAGTCAGGAGAAGGCGGGCCGCTCCATCCACGGCATCCCGGTGCTGCTAGAGGACGAAACCACCCTGGAGACCCTGAGCCGTCACGAGGTGCAGGAGGTGGTCGGCTGCAGAGATAATAGGACCAACAGGAAAATGCTCCTGTATTTGGGAGTGCAATAGGGAAATAACAGAATTGTATCTCACAATTCGTCTATGATATTGCTTTGTTTTACATAAATTTCAAAAAAGGTGTGCCTGTAAGATGATAAAGAAGAGCTTAGCACGGTGGCAGTTGATCGTATATGATCTGATAATCTTTGCGTTTACCGATTTACTGCTTCTTGTCTTTTATCAGGGACAAGAGAGGCTGCCCCTGAATAGTATCCTGATCCATACGGTAATAGGCTGTGTCTGTATTTTTGTCACACGAATTGCGGGTGGTATTTATCTCCAGATCTGGCGGTATGGTGGCATTCAATGTTATATCCGCCTGCTGTTTACAGATGGTGTGGCGTTTCTGGTTCTGTTCGCGTTCGAGATGATGCTGCGTTTCTTTACACCCATTAAGCAGATCACCTTTACGAGACTTCTGTCCATCTCATGCATCAATCTTCTGGCAACTCTGGCCATTCGCATGATTTACCGCTACTGCTTTAAATGCGGAACCGCCGACACAAGCATGGGTAGGTTCCTGCGGTGGCTGTTTCAGCTATTTACAGGCGAGAAGTTGGTTGCCACTGAGTCTGTCAGAAGAATCAAGATTGCCATCATAGGTGCAGGCCGGGTGGGTGTGACGCTGGCGGAGGAGCTGCTAAGTAATCCCAACGCCATGTATACGCCCCGGTGCTTCATTGACGTAAGCAAGGAAAAAGTTGGCCGTGAGATCCATGACATTCCGGTGATTCCGGAGGATGAAACCACTTTGGAGACCCTTCGTTGGTACCAAATTCAGGTAGTCGTTTTCGCCATCCCCAACATGTCCGAGGAGAAGAAACGCACCCTCTATGCCGCCTATTCCGAGGCGGGCTACAAAATCAAGGTCTACGATTTCCCGGTCATGCAGACCGCTGGAAGCAGGCGGTATCTCCGGGAATTTGACATTGAGGAGCTGCTGTTCCGCAAGCCCATCGCGGTGAACAACGAAAAAACCGCCGCCTACTACCGGGACAAGGTGATCCTCATCACCGGCGGCGGTGGCAGCATCGGAAGTGAGCTTTGCCGCCAGCTGGCGAAAATGGAGCCGAAGCGGATCGTCATTCTGGACATCTACGAAAACGGGGCTTACGATGTCCAGCAGGAGCTGCGCATCGCCTACGGCGGTAAGCTGGACCTACAAATCGAAATCTGCTCCATCACCCACAGCAAGGCGCTGGAACGGGTATTCGACACCTACCGGCCCCAAATCGTCATCAACGCCGCCGCCCACAAGCATGTGCCCCTGATGGAGAAAAACTGCATCGAGGCGGTTTACAACAACGTGTTCGGCACCTGGAATCTGGTAAATCTGTGCGAGAAATTCCGCACGGAGCGGTTCATGATGGTGTCCACGGACAAGGCGGTAAACCCCACCAACGTCATGGGCGCCACCAAGCGGATGTGTGAGATGATCGTGCAGAGCGCCAGCGTCTGGGGCAGTACCAAATACAGCGCCACCCGGTTCGGCAACGTCCTCGGCTCCGCCGGTTCGGTGATTCCGCTCTTTAAGCGGCAGATCGCCAGCGGCGGCCCCATCACCCTGACGGACAAGCGGATCATCCGCTACTTCATGACCATCCCCGAGGCTTCCCAGCTGGTGCTGGAGTCCGGCGCCATGGCGAAAAACGGTGAGCTGTTCGTGCTGGACATGGGCCAGCCGGTGAAGATCCTGGACTTGGCGGAAAGCATGATTCGGCTTTCCGGGGTCAGCGGCATCGAGATCGTGGAGACGGGCCTGCGCCCCGGCGAGAAGCTCTACGAGGAACTTCTGGTAAAGACCGAGGAGCTGGACAAGACCGAAAACAGCCTGATCTTCATTGAGAAAGACACGCCCCTGTCCAGGCAGGAGATTGAGGAGCGGCTGCGGATTCTGGCAGCGGCGGTGGACACCGGCAGCGACGAAACCGTCCGCCGGGCGCTGAAAGCCGTGGTGCCCACCTACCGCTCCCCGGAGGAGGTCAACGCCAAAGCCGACCAGGCGGAGGAAATGAAAATGCAGAAGGAACCCGCGCCGGTTTGACCCCGGCAGATGGGCAGGCGTAAACGCACCTGGAATAGAGAATGTGTCTACAAATCCGGAAGACGCATGGAATGAATGTAAAGAAATTGGAAATCTCTGGCAGCGTAGATTTATTCGATAACTGGTTGTAGAGATCAGCCTCTTTCAACAAAATCAAAAGTAACTCCTGTGTGGGCGGTCTTGCTCAATTCGCTTCAAAGGACTGCCCGTCTCGGATGTACAGTGCGGGCAGTTCGTTTGAAGCGTTTCCTTTTTAGGGGGATTATCTGGCGAGAATAATCCTAAAATCACGAATCACCAGGAGATCAGCGGACATCCGCTGGGCCAGCGTCTCCCCACATTTACCCCTGACCTGCTTCTAGGGTTTGTTTAGTTACCTATCCCCATTGAGCATCAGCATGGGTGTTTTCGATCATTGCTTTCTTCTTGAAACACTGATCACTTTTCTATGACTGTCCCTGTAACCTCAAAATCTGCAACTATTGACAGAGATCCCTAATTATCTATCGACCTACAGTGCTGGTTACTGCTGGTGAGTAGCAAATAATAACTTCGCACAGCAAATCTAAATAACATCTTAATTTGTTGGAGGAATCTTTATGGAAGAAACTGAAAAGAAGCACAAATTTGTGTATATCCGATGGTTCTTTGTACGTCTGGCAATGGTACTGTTTGACATCTTCGCGGTGAACTTTGCCTACTTCATTGCATTGATCATTCGGTTTTATGTCAACTTCGAGATCAACGAATGGGCGGTTCGCTACATTCCCGCCTTCCGGGCCTTCGCCCCCTGGTACACGGTGTGCTGCCTGGTAATCTTCGGCGCGTTTAAGCTTTACAACAACCGCTGGAAGTACGCGGGTCTCAACGATATGAACCGGATTCTGCTTGCTAACCTTGCCACCTTCGTGGTGCAGGTGGCAGGCTCCGTGGTGTTCGTGCTGAGAATGCCCGTCACGTATTATGTCATCGGCGCGGTGATCCAGTTCTGCATGATTGCCGCCAGTCGGTTCTCCTACCGCCTGTTCCTGATGGAGCGCAGCCGGGTACGCAGCCGCAGAAACGCTACTTCCATCCCTGTCATGATCGTTGGCGTGGGTGGAACCAGCCATATGGTTCGCCGCCATCTTGAAAATGACAGTGAGAATGCGGCACGGCCTGTGTGCCTGCTGGACTTCCGGGGTGAGGAGTTCGGCAATATGATGGAAGGTCTGCCCGTCATCAGCGGTGTTGACAAACTTGCCGATGCCATCAAAAAGTACAGTGTTGAGTGTGTGATTCTGGCGGACAGCACCATGCCTACCGATGTTCGAAAGGCCGTCCGGGGAATCTGTGGCGAGATGAACGTTGAAGTGCAGGACTTTGCTGGGTTCTTCCAAGAATCCCGAGGTGCGGTGACTCTGCGGAATCTGATGGAGTACGCTAAGGGAGAGGTGGAGCTGGTGGTGAACGGAAAGTCCCAGAGCTTTGCCAACGGAGAGCAGGCGGTGATGTCCGTCACCGGAAAATATGTGGTTAAATCCGTTGCTGCCCGTGAGAATCGTCTGGTGGTGGAGCTGCAAAAGGACATTCTGGTGCCCAACGATGTCAAGGAAGAGTGGGTACAGACCTATGAAAAGGAAACTGGCGAGGACATCAGCTTCTTCTGATGATGGAGTAACTGAAAAATAGATGTGGGCGGGTAAGTCTGCCGACTGTTGTGTGGAATATAAGTAGAAGTGAGGGAGATCGATGTTTAAACGAAAAGACGATTTTAAGCCCTTTGCATCGAAGGTATGGCTGGCAAGTCCGACCATGCATGGCGAAGAGCTGAAATATGTAACCGAAGCCTATGAGACCAACTGGATGAGCACAGTTGGTAAGAATATAAATGAAGTTGAGAAGATTGCTGCTGAAAAGGCAGGTGTCAATTATGCCGTTGGTCTGTCTACCTGTACTGCTGCCCTGCATTTGTGTGTGAAACTGGCGGGGGAAAGATTGTACGGGAAACCGGCAATCAGCCACGGAGCATTAGAGGGGAAAAGGGTGTTCTGCTCTGATATGACCTTCGACGCAACCCTCAATCCTGTTGTTTATGAAGGCGGTATTCCTGTGTTCATCGACACGGAAAGAGACAGCTGGAACATGGACCCTGTCGCTCTGGAGAAGGCTTTTGAGATGTATCCAGAGGTTAAGCTCGTGGTATCTGCTGAGCTCTACGGATTCCCCGGACGGATGGATGAGATCAAGAGAATATGCGAAAAGCATGGGGCATTACTTATTGAAGATGCTGCTGAGGCCATGGGTGCAACCATCGATGGCAAGCAGTGTGGTAGCTTTGGTGATTATAGTGCTGTCAGTTATAACGGCAACAAAATCATCACAGGATCGTCTGGTGGTTGCTTACTTTGCAGTGATATTGAGGATGCGAACAGAGCCAGAAAGTGGAGTACACAGGCTAGAGAAAATGCCCCTTGGTATCAGCATGAAGAGGTTGGCTACAACTACCGTATGAGTAATGTCATCGCTGGTGTGGTTCGCGGACAGTATGGATATCTGGAAGAGCATATAATGCAGAAGAAAGCTGTGTATGAGAGATATAGGGATGGGCTGAAAGGTCTTCCGGTTCAGATGAATCCAGTTGTAGAAGGTACCGAACCGAACTATTGGCTGAGTGCACTCATCATAGATAAGGATGCTATGTGCAAGCAGGTGAGAGGGGAATGTGACGCTCTGTACATAAGTGAGAGCGGGAAAAGTTGCCCGACTGAGATACTTGAAGCGATAAGCTCTATCAATGCTGAAGGAAGGCCGATATGGAAGCCGATGCACATGCAGCCTATGTACAGAATGCATGAAGTAGTAGGGAGACAGGGAACGTTAAGATGTCGCACCAATGCGTATATTGCTGGTGGTGTTGAAGATGTTGGTGCTGATATCTTCCAGCGTGGTGTTTGCCTGCCATCTGATAACAAGATGACTGCTGAAGAGCAGGATAGAATCATTGAGGTTATCAGAGCCTGTTTTGAGTGAGGTAAAGTAGGATGATAGTCCTGAAGATTATTCTTGGAATTATTGTTGCTATTGTAGCTATAGCTGCAGTAGTTGGGATTATTGCTCTTGTCATTGATTTGTTCACTAAGTCATCGCGCAAGCCTTATGGTCCATATGAAAGATTCATTAAGCGTCCCCTTGATGCTTTTTTGGCGACGGGAGCTTTGATTGCTCTTTCCCCTGTTTTGTTGATCACTGCGATCCTTGTAAGGTTTAAGCTTGGTTCTCCTGTGCTTTTCAAGCAGAATCGTCCTGGTAAAGATGAAAAGATCTTTAAGCTGATTAAGTTCCGTACTATGACAGATGAAAGGGATGAAAATGGTAAGTTGTTGCCGGATACTGTGAGACTCACTAAGTTCGGTCGGATGCTTCGCGCCACGTCCCTTGATGAACTTCCAGAACTCCTTAATATCATCAAGGGTGATATGAGTATTATTGGACCGAGACCTCTTGCTGTTCAGTATTTACCATATTACACAAACTGCGAGAAACATCGTCATGATGTTCGACCTGGTCTTACTGGTTTAGCACAGGTAAGCGGACGGAATTCTATCAGTTGGGATTCTAAGTTCAAGTATGATTTGGAATACATAGAGAACCTCACCTTCGCAAACGATATGAAGATATTGTTTCTGACGGTAAAGAAGGTATTTGTTAGGGAAGGTATTGGTCAGGGGGAGCAGCATCCCGGGAACCTCTACGATGTGAGAAAAGATTGGCTGGATGCAGACGGCGTGATCAAACCGGAGTATCAGGATAACGACAATAGTGCTAATGTTGAGAACCAATACGTGAATTTGTAATGTGGCCGATTACTGGATAGGAGAAACAGAATGCGAATTAATATCTCGTGGTTACGCGCTCACTACCCTGAGACATTCGGAATCCGAAAAGCCCTACAGAGGATTAAAGTGAAGCGAATTACTCGTCACATGCTCTCGAAATCTGAAATACAGATTTGAGAAGAAAATCCTCTGAAAAAGGAAGAGATTATCACTCCATATCTGAAAAAGTGGGAGAAGTACCTAAAACCGTGTATTTCGGAGATTGACTTGATCATTGAAAAGAGGAATTAAGAAGGCATTGGATGAGTATCTTACGCGAATGCCCAAAGTAATCTAAAAGAGGAAAGATGAGAAAGCTATGAAGGAATTTGAAGGAAAGAAACTGCTTGTTTTAGGCGGCATCAAAACCGAATGTGACATAGTAAGAAAAGCGCAGGAGATGGGTGCATACGTAGTTGTTGCCGATTTTGATCCCAATTGCCCTGCAAAAGATATTGCCGACAAAACTGTAGCCATCAGCGCAACTGATGTAGATGCAATCGTCAAATTATGCGAGGAAGAGAAGATTGACGGTATTACTACAGGCTTTGTTGATATTCTCATGACTCCGTGTTATGAGGCTTGCGAGAGACTTGGTTTGCCTTACTATGCAACACCGAAAATGCTCACCATGGCAACCAACAAGATCGATTTCAAGGAAACCTGTGAGAAGTTTGGTGTTCCGGTTCCAAAGACCTATGTTCTTGGTGGAGGGATTCCGGAGGACGTCTTTGATACCATCACCTATCCGGTTTTCGTTAAACCGCTTGATGCAAGTGGATCAAGGGGAGCAGGATGCTGTAATAACAAGGATGAACTGCTTAAGCAGTTTGCAGAAGCGGTAAGCTATTCCGCATCGGGAAATGCTATTGTAGAAGATTACATTACCGGTACAGAATTCTTGTTGGATTATGTTGGCGTAGATGGAGAATTTAGATTGCTTTCGATGTTTGATCGCTACATGAGTCCGGGGCGAGGAACTGCGATCAATTATTCAAATGTCTGTTTATGCCCGCCGAAGCAGATTGACCAGTATTATGAAGAAGCCAATCCGAAGATACTCAAGATGTTCAAGGAACTCGGTTTTACAGATGGTCTGATTTTCCTGCAAGGACATACGGATGGTAAGCGCATTTCTTTCTATGAAATGGGGTGCAGACTGGGCGGCTCTTTCTTTAACCTGGAGCAGGCTGTGCTTGGCTTAAACCCTGTGGAAATGACTGTACGTTATGCACTGACTGGTAAAATGCTGAATAGCATTGAAGAAGTAAACCAGCGTTCTGCGGATTTTCCGAAAGTAGCTATGGTTACTAATTATCTGCTAGAGGGTGAAGATGAAACCGTAGCAAAAATTGAAGGCGTTGAGGAAGTTAAGGCACTGGATACTTTTGCAGCTTTGATCCAGCAGAGAGATGTCGGGTGTCATATCAAGAAGGATAAGATTGTTGATAAACCCATTCTCTCGTTCTATATGGTTGCAGATGATCTGGAAAAGGCAAAGGACACGCTTGCATTCATGAATGAGAAAATTCAAGTGGTGAATTCGGAGGGTAGATCATTGCTCTCTGCAAAATATAACCCCGCAAATCTATAAGAGATACACAGAAAGGAAGAAAAATGCAAATTACAGGATGGGATTTAGCGATTATTTTGGCCTATATGGTGATGATCGCAGCGGTGGGTATTCTGAGCCAACGAAAGGTCAAGAATACGAAGGATTATTACGTGGCGGGACGTTCACTCCCCACTTTTGCTCTGGTGGCGACGATTTGTGCTTCCGTCATTGGCGGTAGTGCGCTGATCGGTAAGGGGGGGTATGCGTATAACGGTGGCGTTATTTGTATCGCTATTGGTCTTCCGTATATGATTGGTATGTTTATCTTTTCTGCATTCAGCGGGAAGATTAGCCATGTCGGTCATAAGTACGGCTTCACATCGATGTCCGAGATGATGGGGTATCGGTTTGGTAAGATTGTGAAATACATCACAGCAATAATGGTTGCATACACCTCTATGGCTACTGTAGGTGCTCAGATCAGTGCAACGGGCACAATCATCAGTACTATCGGTGGAGATAATGTGAGCTATTTGGTTGGTGCGCTGATTGCTACCGTTATCTTTGTCGCTTATACGGCTAGTTCCGGATTGTTTGGAGTTGTTTACACTGACATCATCCAGTTCATCGTGCTGCTGGCATTTATCTACATACTTCTTCCGATCAAAGGCATTAGCGCAGTTGGTGGTTTGGGTGAACTGATCACCAATACCGATCCTGCAAAGTGGGATTGGAATCTCTCCCCTAAAATCATTACACTGATTGTAACCAACTTTGTCATGACTATTGCAGGTGCAGAATTTTGGCAGAGAGCTTTTGCTGCAAAGGATCGCAAGGCTGCTTTCAAGGGGCAGTTCTGGGGAACTTCTGTTTACGCTGTTACCATTGTGATTACAATGTTTATTGGTTTGGCAGCAGCTCTGCTGTATCCGACGTTGGTTGAAGATTACGGAACGGCTGATTATGCAATTCCTGTAATGATCGTGAAACTTCTTCCTGCTGGACTTGCCGGATTGACACTGGCTGGGCTTCTGTCGGTCATGATGTCTTCTGCTGACTCTTATCTTCTGGTTTCTACACAGGCAATCATTGGTGACATCATAAAACCGAATAGCAAGAATATGGACGAGAAGAAGGAACTCCGTCTTTCGCGTATTTGCAGTATTGTGTTTGGTGTGTTTGCGTTCCTTGTTGCAATGTTCTTTACCAACGCATACGATGCACTGATGTTTGGTTGGACTTTCTATGCAGCAACTCTTGGCGTGCCTTGTCTGGCAGCTATTGTGTGGAAGAAGGCAACCACTCAGGGTATTCTCGCGGGTATGGCTGTTGGCTTTGTGATCAGCATTGCTTGGAATCTTGCAGGAAGTCCTCTTGGTATCGGCTCCACGATCATTGGTGTTGTTCTGAATGCTATAGTATGTGTGACTGTGAGCCTTGCTACATATAAGAAGTATCCTTCTAAGGAAGTTTCTTTTGAGTAAATCCGTGCTGTAGCACAAAGGGGAGACAAAATCTCCCCTACATCGGCATGAGGGTATTATCTCGGTTCAACTCCGAGAGTGCCGAGGTATTGAGTATAAGGTAAGGGAGAAAAATAGTGCTAATTTACGGTGAAAAAATAGTGTTGCGCGCAGTAGAGGCAGGAGATAATGCCATGCTCCTCTCCCTCATCAATGATCCTGACACAGAGATGATGCTCGGCGGCAGTTCATGGCCAGTTTCCGAGGCAGAGCAGCTTAGATGGTTTGAACATCAGGAGAAGAGTCGGGATGTACTCCGTTGTATCGTTGCCTTGCAGGAAGATAGTAAAGCAATCGGGACCATCATTCTTTCAGATATTGATCAGAAGAATGCAACAGGACACATACATATCAAGATGTCCAAGGATGGCGGAAGAGGCAAGGGATACGGGACGGATGCTGTGAACACATTGGTTAAGTATGCTTTTGAGGAGTTGCGGTTGAACTGTATATATGCAAACATCCTTGCTTACAACGAAGCATCCATCAGGCTGTTTGAACGTTGCCGTTTCAAAAAAGATGGTGTTCTCAGACAGCGGATTTATAAAAAAGGAACTTTTGTGGATTTGCTGTCATATTCCAGATTGGTTAGTGATTGATAAGTAAGCCGACAAAATTGTGTCGCGTCGGGAAGTTTACCACACATGTGTGGAGATAACACAGATTAACAGTGAATTGATTGAAAGGTGGTGAGGTCATGACTCGAGAGATTGGCAGCGAATTTCATAAGCTAGAGTTTGGTAAGGGACATGGCCTTCCTTTCCCGGTAAAAGGTTGTCTCGTATTTTCAGGAAGAACGGCAATCGAAACGGTATTGAAGGAATTACCACACGCAAAGAAGGCAGTTCTTCCTTCGTATTGTTGTGATTCAATGATTGAACCGTTTAGAAGAGCGGGAATGATTGTTGAGTTCTATCCTGTACGATACGAGAATGGACTTAAGATTGATGTTCAAATTTCGGAGGATATAGACATTCTCTTTTGGTGTAACTATTTCGGTTATCACACACCCATGCCAGATTTGTTGGATTTCAAGAAACGTGGCGGATTGGTAATTGAGGATATTACGCACAGTCTGCTTTCATCATCGCCCTATAACTCTCAATCCGATTATCTTGTGGCCTCTATACGGAAGTGGGAACCAATAAACTGCGGTGGGTATTGCGCTGCAGTGAATGGTGATTTAAAGCACACACCAACACTGATGCCCCCATCAAATTTTGTAGATAACAAAACGTCTGCAATGAATATGAAAACCGAATATCTTAACGATTTGGATGAACAGAAAAAGCAGCAGTTTCTTGCTATGTTTGGAGAAAGTAATCATTGGCTTGCTGAGAACTACTTGGAGCTTGCTATTGATCCGTGGTCAGAAGAATATCTGACACATGTTGATGCTGAAGAGCAAAAAAGAATCAGGCGCAGCAATGCACATGTCCTGTATGAGGGGCTTAAGAACAAGGTGCAATTTCTTTCCTCTGAAGAAGATATGGATTGTCCGCTTTTCGTTCCAGTCGTTATTCCAAATAGAAATGAAGTGAGAAAAATTCTCACAGAGAATAGAATTTATTGCCCGGTTCATTGGCCGAAGCCTGAGGGCTGCTGCTCAAACTTGTATGACCTTGAGCTTTCGTTGATATGCGACCAGCGATACAACGAAGACGATATGAAAAGAATTGTATCTGTCATAAGTCAGATGAACACATAGGGTGTCACAGTGCTGCGGAAGCCAATAATACAAGCAAAAGCAAACAACAGTAATACATAAAAGTACAAAATACTATGACATAGGAGTATATGAAAATGAAGACGATTTTGATTACCGGCATCGGCGGACTGACTCCCCGATCTATTGCAACGATCATTCGGGAGAATCATCCGGATTATCGCATTATTGGATGCGATGTTGAAAAAAAAGCAATGGGTTTCTTTATGACAATGAAGGACGGAAAGAAACTTGTTGATGAATATTATGTTTGTCCCCGCTGCACAGATTCAGAGTATTTTCCGTGGATTGAAAGACTTGTTGCAGAAAGGGGTATCGATTATGCCTTTGTGCAGCCGGAATCTGAAATCGTGGAATGGGGAGATTACTTCGAGAAGAACGGGAAATTTCCTTGCCCTGTGTTTATGGGATGTAAACTGCTTTCTGAGTCTCTGAGAGATAAGTCTATTATGGCTGATCTTCTTGAGGGTACGGATTATATTCCCAAAACTATCAAGGTTACTCAGGAAAATCCTCGGTTTGAAGATGTAGAAAAGGAAATCGGATTTCCGTGCTGGATTCGTGCAACTGAGGGAACTGGTGGATTGGGTTCTTTGAAGCTGAATGATTTGAGCAGTTATAAGAGTTGGTTGTTTATCAACTCTCGCATTCCAGAATTTACAGTAAGTGAGTTTTTGACAGGACGTCATCTTGCAAATGAAATGCTCTACTACAATGGCGAGTATGTAAAGGGCGCTGCACTTGAATGTGTTGAATATGTTATGGCAAATACAGCACCTTCGCATGTAACGGGAAATACGCATTTTGGTCGTTTTTTGAATGAAGATAGAATTAATGAGTTCTGCGACGACTGCATCAAGTACATGGAAAAGAAGCTGGGAGTTCCTGCACACGGTATCCTGTCTTTTGACTTGAAAGAGGATAAGGACGGTAACATTAAGGTCACGGAAGTAAACATTCGCCATATGGCCTATACAGGCGTTATGGCGCACGTTGGCTTTGATTTGATTGAAGATACCATCCGCATTATGGAAGATGGAAACTGCGACAATGTCAAGCGGGATCAGTACCATCATTATGATAAGCCGTACATCTTCTTACGGGATGTGGATGTTGAGCCGATTATACTGGAGAGCGAAGCGATATTTGACAATCCCAATTGTATGATAAAGATTTGAGTAGGGTCAACCCGGATTCGGTTGGAGTTGAAAATGGATATTGTAATAATTGCAAATTTTTGTGCAGCGCTGGATAAGCCGACAAACAGTCGGTTCGCTTACATAGCGGAAATGTTTGCAAAAGGGAACAATGTGGAACTGATTGGCTCCGCTTTTTCCCATGGAACAAAGAAAAAACGTGTATGCGATTTTTCCCGGTTTCCCTATAAGGTGACGCTAATTGAGGAGCCGGGCTACAAAAAGAATATCTCCGTTCAGCGATTCCTGAGCCATAGAGTCTGGGGAAGAAACGTCTGTGAATACATCAAAGGCAGAAAGAAGCCTGATGTGGTATACTGTGCCATTCCTTCTCTGACTGCTGCGGCGCTTGTCGGTGAATACTGCAACAAAAATGGAATCCGCTTTATTGTTGATATTCAGGATCTATGGCCGGAAGCGTTTCAGATGGCCTTGAATGTACCCGTGGTAAGCGATATTGCATTTGCGCCCTTCAAGCGCATTGCAAACAAAGCGTATGCAGCTGCGGATGGGATCATTGCCGTATCTCAGACCTATGTGGATCGCGCGAAACAGGTGAATACACGGGCAAAGAAAAGTACTGCCGTCTACATTGGGACGGATCTTGCGGCATTTGACGACAACGTGGTGAAGAATAAGGTAACCCGCAATGACGACGGAGAATTTTGGATCGCCTACTGTGGTTCTTTGTCAGACAGCTACGATATTCCCTGTGTGATTGACGCGGTCAAACAGATGAATAGCCCAAAGGTGAAGCTGGTAATCATGGGCAGCGGATATCTGGCACCGAAGTTCCAGGAGTTTGCCCAGCGGGCCGGTATCAATGCTGAATTTAATGGATATATGAATTATCCCCAAATGTGCGGATTGCTGGCAGCCTGTGATGTGACGGTAAATCCGATCAAGGGAAAATCCGCAGCCAGCATTATCAACAAGCACGCAGACTATGCGGCGTGCGGACTGCCGGTGATTAACACGCAGGAGAGCCAGGAATACAGAAAACTGGTTTCTGATTATAACATGGGCTTCAACTGCAAGAACGGCAATGCGCCTGATGTGGCACAAAAGCTGGAAAAACTGATGAATGACGCAACACTCCGCCAGCAGATGGGCCAGAATGCCCGCCGGTGTGCGGAAGAAAAGTTTGACCGGAAAAACAGTTATTTGCGAATCGTGGACTTACTGACGAAAGAACCGGAGGAGATCTATGGTAATTCTTCATTATGCGGGGATCTCTGATAACCATGCCAGCGGTGTCAGCGTTGTTGTTCCGCAAATCATTAACAGTATGCGCTTTACGGAGCAGGTGGCGCTGTATAACTATGGCACTGAATGCTCAGCGATTCAGGCGCCCGCAGTACTGCTCAGCAGCAGGGCTTACAGCGACGATTATCACACATTCCCCCAGCCCTTTTCCCACCCGGATATTGTGATCTTTCACAGTCCATTTGGCCTGCCCCGCATGACCGGGATCTGCAAACGTCTGAAAAAAGACCGTATTCCCTATGTCATCGTTCCCCATGGCTGCTTTTCAGAGGCAGCCATGAAAAAGAAATGGCTGAAGAAACGGCTGGCTATGGCGCTGTTCTTCCGGCAGGCCTTTGAGAATGCGGACGCCATCCAGTACCTGTGTGAAAATGAACGCGGGATGTCGGTTGTGAAGCACAGATCTATCATCGTTCCGAACGGAATTGAAATACCGCCGGCTATTGACAGGCGCTGCGAATCTGTCAGAAGCATTGTTTTTATCGGCAGAAAGGATATCTACCACAAAGGGATCGATATTCTGATCCAGGGATGTGCAAAAATCAAGTCCCTGCTGGTGAACAGCGGGGTTACTGTCCGCCTGTATGGCCCCGGAGACGAAGCGCAGAACCGTACTGTTTCCGGGATGATATCGGAAAATGGTCTCGACGAGGTCGTGATCAATATGCCCGGCATTTTTGGCGGGGACAAGGCGGAGGTGCTTTCCTCCGCGGACCTTTTCGTTCTGACATCAAGGTCTGAAGGACAGCCCATCGCGGTACTGGAAGCGCTTTCCTATTCGCTTCCTGTCCTTGTCACGCCGGGGACAGGATTTTTTGAGGAGGTAAAGGAAAACCACTGCGGTATCCCAGTGGAGCTATCGACCGATCAGATCGCGGAGGGGATCGCGAAGGCGGTCAAAAATCCGGAGGCAATGCGCTCCGCATCGAAAAATGCCTACAGCTATGCCTGCCGTGCCTACAGCTGGGATCATGTCGCGGCTCTGGCATCGGAAAAATATCAGGAGGTATGCGATGAAAAAAATCGTAGGGTATGATTACCTTGCCTGCTTTTTTGCGCTGACGGCATTATTTGGATTTTCGTTGTGCAATATCGGCGCGTGCAGCAGCAAATACTATATCACGGTACTTCTCCCTGCGGCATATCTGGTCGGCTACATCATATGGGGGCTTGGTTCCAGGAATACTTCCGTTGTTGTCAAAAAACTGGTCATGGTGCTGATGGCAATTAAGATGGTGCTTTTCCCCTGCCTGGTATTGATAAACGGCGGACTGGAAAATGACCGCTTCAGCAGCAGCGCTTATGACCACATCCCGGAAGCGGTGATCCTGCAGATATTGGAGTATTCTGTGGTATGCTTCTTTATCACATTCGTAAAATGGCCTCAGGAGGGGATCAACGATAGGGAACTCGTGGGTCAGATGCTGGCAGAGGATTCAAGATATTCCAAAAACGCATGGCGGATTATCTTTCTGTGCATCGCGGTCACAATCGCAGTTGTCATTGTCTATCCTGCTTTTATGTATCGCTACCGGCCGATTTTCTTTTTAAACGAAGCCAGTGAGATCCAGTGGAGGCAAAGTGCGGGCATTGCAAGTGCTTCGCTGCCATTCTGGGTCTATTATCCCGTGAACTGGCTGATCAGTGAATCCAGGTTTGCGCTGGCCTATATGCTGGTACTCAAAGTGTATACCAGCAGATATTTGAAGAGAAGCGGTACTAAGCTGTTTGCTTCCTTCGCTGCGATCCTTGCTGTTCTTGTGTTGATCGTACCGGACAGTGTTGCCACAAGTATTTACGCGGCATTGACGCTGATATTCTTCTTGCTGCTGTTATATCCGGATAAACGCAGAGTTGTTATCGGGATCGCCGCCATCATGTGCATCTCCATATTGGTGTTTGCTTTTATCATCGGCCCGCTGCTGTCGGGAAACCACATCGCGGTGAGTGCCATTGCGTTGAAGCTTGAAGTCTATTTCAGCGGCTATCTGAACACATCCGCCGCGGTGGGAATGGACAGTATCAAAACTTCCTTTGGAAAACTTGATTATTTTCTGGGCGATTTCTTCCGGTCATTTCCCGTTCTTCGGGGATTTTTTACATCAATGCCTATATCCAATGAGCTGTTCAATGAATCTCTGGGCTACGATGTTGTTTACAATTCCCAGATCATCCCCCTGGAGGGACAGGGCTATTTCTACTTATGGTACCCTGGAGCAGTTTTGTTCACATTCGTACATATGCTGGCTCTGAAAATGTTCTACACCAGGATGATGCAGACGGGAAGCACGTTTGGCTTCTATGTGCACGGAATCATGACGCTGTTGATGACTTTTGGCTTGGTAATGTACGGAAGTTTTCTGAATTTTTCTTTAATTCTGGAGCATATTCCACTTCTGCTGATTACCGACCTGTTTGTGAGGAGAAAGAAACATGAACGTTTTAATTTATCTTGAGGAAGACCGGGTCGCACCGGTGGGCGGACCGCTGGGTGTCGGTTATCATATCAAGCAGGCAGCTGAAAAAAAGGGCCTGGACTGCATCCATTTTCTGCCCGGAAACGCGGCACAGCTCCAGAAGGAAGCCGGGCAGAAATCCTGGCTCTATCAGCACAAGCGGCTGACGAAGGCAGTGCGGTCTTTTCGGCATATCGACGAATACCAGAAGATGTTTTACAGTCCGGTTGACACAAGTGATTATCTGAATCAGTTTGATATCATTCATTTTCACCGCACCAGCGATATGTACAAGCAGCGGAAAAGTCTGGAAAACTATCGGGGTAAAGTGATTGTCACCTCTCATTCTCCTGTGCCGCTGGCGCAGGAATTGCTGGCGGCCTCCGCCACCGGCGTTGAGCTTGCTTACATGAAACATAACCTGAAGAAATTTCAGGAGATGGATTCCTGGGCATTTCGGAATGCGGATTACATCGTATTCCCCTGTGAGGACGCTGAGGAGCCGTATTACCTGAACTGGGAGGAGTACGCGGATATCCACGAGCAGAGGAAGGCGCATTACCGCTATATCCCCACAGGGATCTCCGATATTTCTGTCAGCGCAGACCGCAGCTCTGTCAGAGACAAGTTCGGAATCTCAAATGAGGAATTTGTCGTGGTTTACGCAGGGAGACATAATGAAGTAAAGGGGTATGATTCTCTGAAGCGGATCGGCGAACGGTATCTGTCGAACCACCGCGATACAAGATTCCTGATTGCCGGAACCGAAGGCCCTCTGATGCGCCTCGACCATCCCAAATGGACGGAGGTTGGCTGGACGCGGGAGGTTCACAATATTATCAATGCGGGAGATGTATTCGTACTGCCGAATAAGTTCACGTATTTTGATTTAATTATGATCGAGGTGCTTGCACTGGGAAAGATCGTGGTCGCAAGCAGAACCGGCGGCAATAAGTTCTTTGAAAAAGCCGGCGTTGAGGGTGTGTTCCTGTACGACACCGAGGAAGAAGCCTGCGATGCGCTGGATCGGATAAAGGAAATGTCCTCTGTGCAAAGAGAAGCACTGGGGCAAAAAAACAGATTATTCTATGAAAATCATTTGACGTCTGAAAAATATGTTGACAGCTATCTCGCGCTTTTGAACGACGTGTTTGCAGAGGAAGCGTGATATGGCAGCGAATAAAAGCATTGGCAAGAACTTTATCTACAATCTTTTGTATGAACTGTTCCAGCTGCTGGTTCCTCTTTTGGTTACACCGTATGTATCCAGAGTCCTGGGAGAGGAGGCATCGGGGCAATACAGTTATATTTATTCGATCGTCACCTTCTTTACCCTTTTCGCTGCCTTGGGCTTTGGACGATACGCGCAGCGCCTGATTGCCCAACATCAGGGGGATGCACATCAGCAGACAGTTGATTTTTGGGATATCGTTCTTGCCAGACTCATTCCTGTAGTATGCGTCCTGGCCGTATACCTGATCCTGTGGATCAAAAACATCTATGGTCCGAAATACCGGGTGCTGGTTGGTATCTTTTCCATAAATATCGTTGCGATTGCACTGGATATTGCCTTCTTCTTTCAGGGAAACGAGGAGTTTGGCAAAATTGTATTTCGTAATATTGCCGTAAAAGCAGTGGGGTTTCTCTGCATTTTTGCATTTGTACGGTCGCCCGGAGACCTGTGGATCTACACGCTGATCCAGTGCGGCATCATTTTCGTCAGCAACGCTCTGCTCTGGGTATATATGCCCGGGTATCTGCTGCCGATCAGGCGTGCAGAACTTCATCCGCTAAAGCATCTGCCTGCAACGATTATGCTGTTCCTGCCAACGATCGCTACCTCCGTTTATACTTCGCTGGATAAAACGCTGATCGGGTTGATCACAAGGAGCGACGCGGAAAATGGCAATTATGAATACGCCGAGCGGCTTGTCAAAATGGGATTGACTGTCATATCGTCTCTGGGCTCCGTGATGATCCCACGGAACTCTCAGCGGTTTGCTGACGGCAGGATCAATGAGGTCGAGGAGAATATCTACCGTTCATCCCGGTTTGTGATGCTGGTAGGTGTTCCGATGATGCTGGGATTCATCGTTGTATCCGATAATCTGATCCCATGGTATCTTGGACCGGGATATTCCAAGGCAGCAAATCTGATCAAGCTTCTGTCACCGATTATCGTGATTATCGGTTTCAGCAATGTGTTTGGGATGCAGTATTTGATTCCATGCGGAAAGGACAAACAGTTTACAGCGGTGATCTGTTTTGGCGCAGCCACCAACTTTGTGCTGAACCTTTTTCTGATCCGCATATGGGCAAGTTATGGAGCAGCGATCGCAACCGTGATTGCGGAGTCCGCTGTTACGGTCGTGATGTACTGCTTTGTGCGGAAAAATATTTCTGCTTTCAGAATATTGAAAGAGTCGTGGCGGTACTGGCTGTCCGGCACTGTAATGTTTGTGGTCTGTTATTTCGTGGCAATGAATTTGGACGCGTCGGTCTTGAATACGTTTCTGATCACAGGCGTTGGCGCTGTCGTATATGTGTCCGGCGTACTGATCCTGAACGATGGATTTGTTTTCAGCGTGGCAGGAAGAATGCTGGAGCTTATGAAACGAAAAAACCGAAGCATTTGAGGTTCCATTCTCAGAAAGGATGATCGACAGGAATGTACGATTACTTGGTTGTAGGCGCAGGCCTTTATGGCGCCGTATTTGCGCAGCAGGCGAAAGAAGCGGGAAAGTCGGTTCTGGTTATTGATAAAAGGCCCAATATTGCAGGGAATGTGTACACGGAAAATATTGAAGGAATAAACGTTCATAAATACGGTGCCCATATTTTCCACACAAACAATGCGAAAGTTTGGAATTATATCAATAGGTTTGCTTCGTTTAACCGCTTCACAAACAGTCCGGTTGCAAACTACAAGGGCGAACTATACTCGCTGCCGTTCAATATGTACACCTTCAACCAGATGTGGGGAAGTGTGACACCGGCTGAAGCCGAGCAGAAGCTTGCTCAGCAGAGAAAAGAGATCGTGGGTGAACCACAGAATCTGGAGGAACAAGCCATCTCCCTGGTTGGCCGCGATATCTATGAAAAGCTGGTTAAGGGCTACACGGAAAAGCAGTGGGGGCGAGATTGCAGGGAACTTCCGGCGTTCATTATCAAAAGGCTTCCCGTCCGCCTTACCTTTGACAACAACTATTTCAATGCACAATATCAGGGAATCCCCATTGGCGGCTATACAAGGATGGTCGAAAATCTCCTGAAGGGCATTGAGGTGCGGCTGAACGAAGACTATCTTGAGAAGAAATCCGCGTATGACACTCTTGCGCGGAAGGTGGTTTATACCGGAGCGATCGATGCGTATTATAACTATCGCCTCGGCGCCCTGGAGTACCGGTCTGTTCGCTTTGAAAACATTCTTCTGGATATTCCGAACTATCAGGGAAATGCGGCTGTAAATTATACGGATTGCGAAACGCCCTGGACCCGTATTATTGAGCATAAGTGGTTTGAATTTGGCAAGGATGAAAACGGAAATGACATTCCCAAAACCATGATCAGCAAAGAGTATTCTGCCGAGTGGAAACCGGGAGATGAGCCGTTCTATCCGGTTAACGATGCCAAAAACAGCGCACTTTATGGAAAATATCGGGAACTGGCCGATGCGGAAGAAAACGTCATCATCGGCGGCCGACTTGGAGAATACAAATACTACGATATGGATGCTGTGATTGCTTCTGCGCTGGATATGGCAGAAAAAGAACTGTTACGGCCCGCGAAAAGTGTCACGGCCCGCGAAAAATGAGAACCGAGTGTCCCGTTGAGAATTCCATGTCCCACAAATAAAAAGGCAGACCATTGCTGATCTGCCTTGAGAATGAAATATCCGTGTGGTTCAACATCACCCCTTTGGAAGTTCCTTGGGAAAGTGGGATTTATACTCGCTAAGCATGGTATTCACCATTCCTTCGTCAATCAAAACCGGTTCCGGTGTAGCTGGAGGCGTGAGAATCAGCTCCGCGCCGGGATAGGCTTTGCCGCCCGGTACCGCCGGACGGACGCATTGCGCGTTGTCGGGGAACGTGTGTCCAGGGGCTTTGTAGTACATCACCCGGGCCAGAGTGATACAGCGGCCGATGATGGTAGTGAAGGCGTGAATGCCGCCGGTGGTGGTGCTGAGGGCGACCCGAATCAGCGCCTGCTGTGCCGGGTAGGTGAACCGGAGATTCTCCTTTTCGGCCACTATGCCCAGATAGTTCCCGGCGTCCTCCCTTCGCATCCCCCGCATTTCATGTTCATCCAGCCGGGTAATGATGGAACAGTATTTGTCGTAACGGCGGCTGTCGTACAGCATCCGGTACAGCCGGGGGACCCCGCAGATGCAGATTGGCGCGCCGGTGTCCATGTGAATCTTGCGCAGAAGCTCCAGCTTCGTGAAGGAACCGGGGTCGTCCAGGGAGACCTCATCAAACAGAAACATGACCCCGCCCCTTGCCTTCAGCCGATCCTGCAGGACAAAAACCTCCGAGGAGCGCTGCTTCAGCGGCAGTCCAATGCAGTCCCCCATCTTCACAAGCATCTGGGCGGGACTGAGAGATGTAAAGTCCGGAATCAGATGGACGAAATCCGGATATTTTTCGTGAAAATGGGTCAGCACCGTGGTTTTGCCGCAGCCGGAATAGCCGTAAAGCAGAAGAAACTCATGCTGCGAATACGCCTCGCGGAGCTTCCGCTTTGTGCGGATATGATCGTCAAAATTCATGTATGGGGGTTTCAAGAAGGTGAACTCCATGCCGTCGACAGTGACGGAATCCCGGGCGGCAGCAAAGTATGTGTCGTTCAGAATGAGCTTCTCTTCAAGAGGCTCCTCAAATGGATCCATTGCCTGTTCTCTGGCAATTGTGTCAGTATTCATATAGATTTTCCTTTCTCTTTGGTATAGGCGCGGCCGGTAACCGCGTTTATATACAGTCATTCTCCGAATAGGAAGCTGAGCACTTCCTGAATGGAAGAAGGACTGGTTTTGTCTTGGCAGGCACCGGCTTCCGGGGGCATTTCCGGGCTGTCTGGCAATGAGTGCGCATTGCCAGACAGTGCCGGTGTCTGTTCGCCAAGCGCTGCCGCGTAGCAGTGACTGCGCAGCTGCGTTTTCTCGGATGCTGCCGCAGCGGCTGCGTCAGGGGGAAGAATGCCTGCCACAGACTGGTTGATGCGGCAAATGGTTTTCTTCATTTCCTGCTGATGCTTCCGCTGCCCATCCAGATGCGCCTGAAGCTGGGCGGGTTCGGCATCCGTGAACGGAAGCTTTTGGGCCGGAAATGCCTCGCAAACAAACCGACCGTTGACGGTAACGGTAATAGAGGACGGAGCCAGGGGCTTCTCCACGGCGTGGTAAAAAACATCCGCGGCGGCGTCCATGTGCTGTGCCAGCGCGTCGTCCCAATACCACACGTTTTGAAAGCGGATTCCATGCCGCCGGATTTTGCAGCCCGCAGCGTGGTGCATTTTCAAAGCGCACAGGGTCTGCCAGTCCGGCGTTACCAGATATGGCTTTTCCAGCGCGTGATAGCGTTCCATGGGACTCATGGAAGCCAGCGCTGGCATCCATCCACCCATCTCCTCCGGAGCATCTTCATGGAAGTGGTGATACGCCGGAAGGATTTCCGACTGAAATTTCATAACGAACTCCTCAAGGGTAAGCAGTTCTTTGTTATTGAGGAGCCGTTGAAGATATTGCGAAAACCCCGCAGGCCGCTCCCTGACACTGTTGTGACACCAGCCCTTGAGCTTGCAGATCCATTGGCGTTCTAAAGTTCCAAACAGACGCTCAATGGACTTGCTCTGAGGATGGTATGGCAGCGCGGAATGGACTTCTACCCCAAGGGCAGGCAGAAGACCAAGCCCGGCGAACCTACGGTTGAGATAAAGGGAAGTGTCGGGTATCTGATAGATATCCGGCAGGTCCTGCAGCAGGGCACTGCGGTAGTCTTTGCCGCAGTCAACAAGGATGCCCTTTGGCAGACCGTGGAATTCCTCCCCCACGGTCAGCGATACACCTCTGCAAAATGCCTCGGCAATGGTGTCGGCATTGGGAAGGATGGAGATGACCCACCCAACGAGACAGCCGGTCGCGGTATCCATCCAGGCTGTAAGCACCGGACGAACGGCAATTTCCTTTTCGTAGGTGCGGTCATTCTTCTGCCGTGTGATCTTCACCCGGACAAATAGATCGAATACATGGTGGTCTCCCTGCCAAAGTTCGTTTATAAGTAGCGGCCTGACTCGCAGCGTGAAGTGACCGTAGTCACTGCGCCATTTTCGGATTCCTTCCCGGCAAAAGCAGATCATCTGAGGTGGGATGTGGGACAGAAGCCGGTTTACCGTTCGCCGGTTGTTGGGAATCATCATCGTGCCGGTGCTGGTCCGGCAGATTGGCCCTGAGTGGTCAGTCCGGCTGGGAGCGTAGGGGCAAGCGTCACAGGAGGTTCCCTCTCTTTTCAGCAGTTCCCGGAAAATGTCGTTCTGGGAATAGTGCTGGAAGGAATTTAGGAACAGGGCGTACGCGAAATCGGCGCTCCAAAGACACATTGTTTTTGGCAGGTGGGGCTGTAGGTAAACAGGGTCAAGGTAAAGCAGCGACAGGTCTTTGAACGGTGCTTTTCCGCAAAGGCGGTAGAGCGTTGCAAGCGAGATGCCATGGGAATCCGCTAATTCTTGAAGTCGGTCTTTCACCGTTCCGGTGTGTCTGTACTGCTGTCTGATGGCATCTGCCTCTTGGATGATTTGAGCGATATCTAGAAACTGGTTGAGCCAGGCATCGCCAATGGAACTCCTCGGAGAAGCCAAATCCAATGAGCAGGTTTGCTCAGCAGGCAGATGATTGCGAAGGTACTGAAACTGCGCGTTCTGTGTCAAAGCTTCCAACCGGAACAAATAATTCGGTTTTCCATCATAGGTAAAGGGTATGTCATCCGGTATCCTGGCCGGGAGCTTGCCGGACGCAGCCCGACTGAGAACAGTGCGCAGGGACAGGTGGAGCACGGCGGCGGTTTCAGCGGCAGTGATCCAGGTCTCCGGCGAATTTGGCGGAGCCTGCGGTGGATGCGGTTTTTGAGGTTGATTGGACATAAAAAAGCCCTCCTTCTGTTTTTGTCGCAGATTGCTGCGAGAACAATATAACAGACCAGAGGGCTTATGGATAGTACGAAATCTTTGTGGGACAGTTGATTCTCATTAGAAATTGCGGGACACTGGATTCTCACCTCGGGTGGGCCGTGACAATAAAAAAGCCCTCCTTCTGTTTATTGTTGAAGCCTGCTGCATTAATAATATAGCAGAATTGAGGGTTGGTAGATAGTGTCAGAAAATCGCGGGACAGTTAATTCTCATTAGAAATTGCGGGACAGTGGATTCTCACCTCGGGCGGGCCGTGACAGCAAGCCGGAGAAATCCGGCTTGTGTTTGAATCTAGTGATTGGATTGTGAGAGAAAAGGAGCATTACATGGGACGACCGAAAAGGCATATTATACCCTACTGCGGAGACAGAGAACAGATGGAAAAGGTGTTCCGGGAATATCTTGACTATATTGTGGATTGCTTTGGTGCAGTATACGATGACCGAAAAGGCGTAAGTGAAAGTGCCAGCCTGCGGTCAGTCTGCGAGGAATTCGGCATCTCCATTCCCAAAGCCCGGAAGCTGCTGATTACCGCAGGCGTATACAGCACGGAGGCCTCACGCAGAGTAGCGGAACTGTCGGCGTCGGGAAGGAGTCTGGAGGAGATCATGGCAGAGACCGGTCTGAGCCGCTCTTCCGTGAGTTCATACCAGCCCTACCAGAAGGTTCCCTACAACATGGCAGAAGTCTCCCGCCATGCTGCCGACAGCCGGAAGTACCGGGAACGGAGGAAAGCGGTGCGGCGGTTACAAGACCAAATCCATGCCGGGGGCGATGTGGAGGATGCGCTTTGGCAGACGGTGATAGCCTATCAGAACTATCCATTCCGCACCTCCTCTGGGCTAACCTTTTCCTACACAGTTCGGCAGAAAAAGAACGGAGAATATAGCGGCGAGCTATTGATTTCCCGGAAGGAGAGTAGCAAAACTCTGACGAAAAGCTCCATGCTTCTGGCTCTGCAGCGGGTACTGGAACACTCCAGCCCAGAGCCGCCCCTGTACGCCGGTCCCAAGGCCATCGGGCAGATTTTCGGGATATCCTACATCTACAGCCTGTTCTGGAAGTGGAACCTGATTCGGGTGCCGGAGAAGGTGGAGAAGAAACTGCAGGGAAAGCGTTGAGAAAGCCAATGGGCAATGTTCAGAATTTGTTTGCTGGCAACTTTGCCGCAACTGTGGTATTCTTATATGGAACCGATGAGAATAGTTGACTGCGCAAGTCTGGTTCGGACGCAGTATGAGGAAAATCCATGAGAACAAAAACATTGATATCGCTTGCTCTGGCGGCGTTTGTCCTGCTGTCGGCTCTCTGTCTGGTGCGCCCGGAGGGGAAAAACCACGACCAAGGCTTTCTTGCTTCGGAACTGACCCTGATGACCACCGAAGAGGGGAATCAGGAGCGCTGGACTTATGTAAACTCCGATGGAGAGCCGGTGATACCGCTGGACAAGGACTACGCAACCTGGCTCTGCACAAAAGATGATAATGGGAATGTGATTTTAGAGCGGTATCTAGACGTGCGGGGTGAGCCGGTGCTCCGCTCCGGGAACTACGCTGCCGTCAGCTATCGCAGGAAGGCCGGTGAAATTCAGATTACTTATCTGGACACCCAGCTGAATCCCACCACCATCACCTCCGGCTATTCCGGCATCCATCGCACCCTGACGCCGGAGGGGTGGGCTTTGCAGGATACCTACTTTGACCTACAGGGAAAACCCGTCATGTGCACCGGCGGCTACTATGGCCTTCTGCGAGGCTACGATGACCGAGGGCGAGTGCGGGAAATCGTCTATCTGGACTTAAGCAGCAATCCCACGCAGATAAAAGCTGGCTACAGCCGGGAAGTGCGGGTTTTGGACGATGCCGGGCGGATTGCTGCCGCTTATTACCGGGACGCGGAAAACAACCCAGTTCGTGCATCTCAGGGCCAGTATGGCGAGGGCTACCAGCGGGATGAAAACGGGCGGGTGACACTGATTACCTATCTGGACGCCGCCGGCAATCCGGCTCCGGTGAATGCGGGCTATACCATGCTCAGCCGAATCTACTACCGGGACGGCTATCCATTTGAAGACAGGTATTTCGATGCCGACGGAAACCCATTTGCCCTGTCCAAGGGTCAGTACGGCATACGCCGGGTGGGAGATGCCACCTTGCAGCTGAACCGAAACGGACGCCTTATGCTCAGCATTGACAACCTGCTGAACGGCCTGCCGATGATGGTGGTGCTGGTGGGGTGCCTGCTCTGCATCGCTCTGTGCTGCCTGCCCAGAAAGCATCAGGTCATTCTGTTGGCGGTCTATGTGGTGTTCATTTTCTATGAGACCCTGATGTTCCGGGAAACCGGTGATCCCCGAACGGCGCTGATTCCCTTCTCCTATCTGGGTCGGTTCCGGCAGGAATACGGCGTTCGGCTGGAGGTCATCAACAATATCTGGCTGTTTGTTCCACTGGGAGCGGGATTGTACACGTTCGCTCCACGGCGGCGTGTGCTGTGGATTCCCGTTGCCCTGACCGTAGGAATCGAACTGACGCAATATCTGACCGGCTTGGGCCTTATGCAGGCGGACGACATTCTGGGCAACGCTTTCGGCTCTGTGGTGGGCTTTCTCATGGCGGATAGGCTGTGTTCCTTTGAAATTTGGTTGAAAAATAGGGAAGCCAATGGCGAAACGGGGTGAATCTATGGAGAAAACAGAATATGAAATTCTCTCCCCGGTGAATTGCGTTATTGCACTGGTGACCGACCTCCACGAATTTGACCCAGAGCCGGTGTTGGAAATCCTGCGGGAAGTGAAACCTGATGTGATTGCCGTAGCTGGGGATACGCTGGAGCGGCATCACCGGGGAGAGAATCTGGACAAGGGAGACAGAAGTCTTGCTTCCCGCCTCATTTGCGCTGGAATCCAGGTAGCGGAGGCTCTGGGGGCGCTCCTGCATCTGGAATCGCAGGCGGTTCATACGCAGAACGCCTATCGCTTTTTCCGGGAAGCGGGTAAAATCGCGCCAGTGGTTCTGAGCCGGGGGAACCATGAACTCTACCTGGCGGACGAAGATCGTACCGTGATGGCAGAAGCGGGTGTGAGCCTTCTGGACAATGAAAGCACCGCAATCGGCGGCATCCTGTTCGGCGGCCTTACCAGCAGACAGGTGACGGGGGCTTTGGATACGGCGTTTCTGGAAGCGTTCTCCGCATCACCAAAGTATAAGGTCCTCCTGTGCCACCACCCGGAGTACTATCCACATCTTTCTCAGTATCCCATCGACCTGATTCTCTCCGGGCATTGCCACGGCGGTCAGATTCGCGTCTTCGGCAGGGGCATTTTCGCCCCGGGACAGGGGCTGCTTCCCAAGTACCACCACGGCGTATACGATGGGCATCTGGTAGTCTCCACCGGCTGCGCCAACACCGCCCCGATTCCCAGATGGGGCAATGAGCCGGAGGTTGTGATTGTGAGTCTTTCAAAAAAGGATTAAAGAACAAGGTGTTAGTAAAAATTTCTGGACTTGACCGTAAAAGTGCCAAAAAACCGGTTGGATCAGCCTGTGAATATACTTTACTGCAAGGATTTCGACCGCGTATTGCACAAGCGCTTTGTGTATATTATCCTATATTTCGAACTAAGTCCAAGATATTTAACTAACACCAAGAACAATACTATCCTCCGAAATCCGCTAGAAATTATCCTGATGTGAAAAGAGCGAACTTTTTCCTCAGTTGAGAAAAAATTACGAGATTGTGGTGTACCACATCATAATGTGAACTTTCAAATAATTACAAAAGACAAGCATTTTCTATATAATAACCCTAAATAGGTTAGGTGGTGCATGGAAAATGCTTACAAAGGCTGAAGTCCAAAAATGTGCGCTGGATGCCTCGTTAATCGGGAAGCGAGTAAAGACCGCAAGAAAAGAAAAGCGGCTAACCCAGGAGGAGCTTGCGAGCCTGTGCGACTGCACCCCAACCCACATTTGCAATGTTGAGAACGGGAAAATAGGAATTTCTCTGGAACTGCTGTTCAAAATCAGTATTCTCCTTGAGAAAAGCATGGATTACTTCGTGATGGACAATCCCTATGTAGACCCGCAGGTGAAAATTAATGCGGACATCGCGCCGAAGCTGTCCCAGTGCGATTCGCAGATGCTGGATATCGTTGATACGATTCTGGACAAGCTGATCCAATACCGGAATCCCTCCCGGAGATACGCGAGTGCCTATGAGTCTGAGTAATAACCACAAGAATAGGCCGAAATACAGGAAACGGCCAGGATAGGGAGTTGACACTATGGATGTTTACGAACGCGTTCTTGACCTCCTGCGCCCGCTTGGTATCACGGAGAAATACATTGGTGCGAAACAGCTAATCCAAGCTATAGAGATTGTATTGAAGTGTCCCGGCAGCCTCCATGCTATCCAAAAAGAGATATACGATGTGATTGCTCTGCAGTACTCTGTGAGTGGGGGCGCGGTTGAACGGAACCTTCGTATGGTCTCACAAAAGGCGTGGGAAACCGATTCTCAATACATGGAAAACCTTGCCGGGTATCCCATGGCAAAGAGACCAACCGCATCGCAGCTGATAGAAATAATCCTGCACAGCGTTCAGAGGATGCAGTAGTGCCGACGTATAAAATCAAATGCTGCCATGCAGATCATCTGCGCGGCAGCACTTTTCAATATTACAGCTTCTGTATGGCATGAATATCCTCAAACACCAGATCCACCCAGGTGTCATCCATGGACACACGGAAGGAATGAAATACGGGCTCCAGCTTCGTTACTGTTCCGGTAACGGTAAGGTATTCACCCTCTGCAAACCCTCCGGCACCATCGGTGCCGGGGTCTAACAGGAAGTAGGTAACTTCGACAATATCCCCTTTTTTCAGATTACTCAGGACAGCGTTGATGGGGGCCTGCTCATCCTCGGATAACAGAATCCGATTACACCGGCGGTGCTGGGCGTCCTGTATTTTGGCATCAAAGCCTGTCAGGGCGGCAAAGGGACTGAAGATGGCAGCCCGGTTCAGACTGCTCATGGGCAGATGCCTCTTGGAAATGGGACGGGGCATATCCAGCATATCATCGTAACGATGTGGGTCTTTCCCGGTCATCCTGCTGACCTCCTATCCTTTATGTCCACCCACCTGACCATTGCGCTCCCGGGTGGTGGCACCTTCCTCAAAATTGGTTCCCTTCAAAATGGCGTTCTTTCCGAAGCGTTTTTGTATCTTCAGCATGGCTTTTTGCAGTTTCTTTTCCTGTGCTTCTTTGGCTGCCTCCGCTTCCCTCTGTGCTTCTTCTGCTGCGAAATCAGTGAATAAGTCCAGTTGTTCACATTGCGGCGCAGGAACCAGTTCCTCCCGAAAAATGTGGCAGGCGGCAATGGTGACCCGTCTGACCAGTAAGTTGGGATTGACAATCCTTTGAAATAATTCCATGACCTTCTCCATGATCAGAGATGTGCTGGAGCTGTGCTTTCCGAGGTTGATACTCCCATGGGCGTATTTGGGAACCTGTCTGCCGTAGCCATCGCTGATGATGGGGCCTGAATAGTTGGTCCGGGTCAGGCTTTCCCGGTCGTAGCCAATGGTCAGTACAATTTGATCGGTTACCAGCCCTTTGTCCACCAAATCCAGAACCAGCAGATCGGTCATTTCCCGGACGATGATTTTCGCTTTCTCGAAAGGGTACGGACTGGAAAGCACCTGCCCAGTGGAAATGCTGCTGCTTTCCGGCTTATAGGCTTTGATCAGATCAATGGTGGTGGGCTCCCACCCCCAGGCATGGTCAATGAGCAGTTCCGCGTTCACACCGAACAGCTTATACAGCAGTTCTTCGTTGTAGTAGTCATTGTCAGAGCCGATGGAGCAGCGGGCTACATCGCCCATGGTGGTCATACCGTGCTGCGCCAGCTTCTTCGCATACCCCCGCCCAATACGCCAGAAATCTGTGATCGGCTCATGGGTCCAGAGTAGTTCCCGATATTTCCATTCATCCAGCTCCGCAATGCGAACACCGTCCTTGTCAGCGGGGACGTGCTTGGCTACAATGTCCATCGCCACCTTCGCAAGATAGAGATTGGTGCCGATGCCTCCGGTAGCGGTGATTCCGGTGGTATACAGGATATCCCGAATCATGGTCATAGCCAGCTCCCGGGCAGACATTCTATAGAGGGACAGGTAATGGGTCACGTCGATGAACACCTCATCGATGGAATAGACGTGAATATCATCCGGGGAGACATATTTCAGATAGATATGGTAGATTCGTGTACTGTAGTCCATATACAGCCGCATACGGGGCGGCGCGACAATATACGATAGCTCCAGAGATGGATCGGCAGCCAGAGCATTGGCATTAAAGGAGCTGGAAGAAAAGACATAGCAGCCATCCTCATTTTTCCGCACTTTCTTCTGCCCTATGGCAGTAACCATCCGCTGTTGGTTGACCTCCTTCACTTTCTGAACGACTTCAAACAATCTCGCCCGACCGGGAATCCCATGGGCTTTTAGGGAGGGAGATACCGCAAGGCAGATGGTTTTTTCGGTTCTGGAGGCGTCAGCCACGACCAGATTGGTGGTCAGCGGGTCAAGCTGCCGCTCGGCGCACTCAACGGAGGCATAAAACGATTTCAAGTCGATTGCAATATAGGTGCGCTCCATAATCGGTCTCCTTTCGCGGTAGTGCTATAATTCTATCCTTCCGCGCAGCATTCAACAAACCATCGTCCAAAGCGGCTGGGGAACAGAGGGTCAGTGCGTTCGAAGAACAGGTGCTTTTCCACGCCCCGGATCAGCACCGTATAGCAATCACTGGTGCCGGCAACGCCCATTCGGGAAGCCGGACAAAAATCTCTGACCTGATCAATCGGGAAGACCCGTCCATCCTCCCAGGTGATGGATTTCGGATTCATAAAACCTGTGGAGTCAAAGTCTGAGGTGACCTTGACATAGATGCGCTCTTTCCGTTTTTGGGTTCGTACAGCCATAAGGCAATTTCGCCTCCTTTGTAATAGGGACCTCAATCCCCAACTGCCCGTTCCTTTTCCAGTTCCTTCTGAATACGCCAGTATTCGGCGATTTCTTCTGTTGTGGCCTTCCGGATGGCAGGATGTCCTATGTGCTGTGTTTGTCCACAGTCAGGACACCTGGATGGAAGGCTGCGCCCCTCGTACTGAAAGCTGTATTTGCATGCTTCGCAGACGCAGATTTTGTTTGTTGTTTTTCTCATAATTCAATCTCTCGCTCTCAAAAAGGTGCTGTCCAGATCTACCGGCATCCGCATGGGTGTGCCGCGTTCTACCAGACTGTACAGCTTAAATGCGAAAAATGGTGCCGGGATACGGAGTACCTTTGCGACGCTGAAGAAGTCAGCACCACAGGAGTGAATTTCATCCAAAGCCTGTTCGTCGCTAATAAGAAAATCTGCGGCAAAGAAATTGGCTTCCCGTTCCAGTTTTCCCTGTGCAGCATAAATTTCAAAGTCGCGCATGGGCTGCGCGCGGAGCCGAAGCTCATGCTTGTAGATGTGTCCCAATTCATGGGCAGCTACAACAAGCTGCTCTTCAGGCATCAGACGTCCATTTACGACGATGTATTTCGTGCGGTTTTGTATTGTGGCAAAGCCTTTCAAGCCGTCCTCTTGAAAACTGTCGGTAACCCATAGCTTCATATCCGGCACGGCGGAAATGAGTTCAAAGGGATCGCGGGTTCCGTACTTGCGGACAAGGGCTTCTACCTCGTTGAATGTGCTGGTGTAAAACATTTTGTCACCTGCTTTCTGTGACCACCGCAATGCTCATTCGGTTTCTTTCCTGTATTTTTTCGGGGTGAACTTTTCACGGGCGGTCTGCTTGGAATCCAGGAAGATCTTCTGCATTTCCGTGAGGAAGGCAATCTCATCCCGCTCGGACAGTGCGCCGCCGGCAAAAAGCTCCCGGGTCTGGGAGAGAATCATTTCTGCCTGAAGCTGTCCTCTGCGGCCATACTCTTCTCCCACATCTGTCAGAAACGCTTCTTCCTCGGTCATCAGGTAGTTGATGTCAACCTCAAGAATCTCAGCGAGTTTGGCATATACTTCGCGGGTGCGGGGATAGGAATCGCCTTTCTCGTAGGAAACGATGGTCCGCTTGGATTTTCCGAGCATCTGACCGAGTTGTTCCTGGGTCCAGCCCCTGGCTGTGCGGAGCTGTTTTACCTTTTCTGCAAAGTTCATCGTGAACGCTCCTTTTCTGTGCCCGCATATCGCATAAGGGAGATATTGACAACGGCGGGTGAAGTAGTTATAATCTAAAAGTGAAGTCTGACTTCACTGATAGTATAACCTCACACATTTCTCTTGTCAAGAGCAATGTGCATATAATGTGAAGTTAAACTTCTGGAAATGCAAATTTTCTCCACTGTGCCTCAGTATAGCAGAGTATCTGGGTAATAAATCGGGCACAATCCCTGCTATAGTTCGATGAATTGGAAAACGAGTGGGCTGCCTGGGGTTTCAGGTTGCCCGTGCAGATAGAAAGAGAGATCGTATCATGAAGCATCTTACCAATGAAATGGGACCCATCGTCCAGATGCCGAACCCGTATATACCTTGGGAAACAGAGGAGTATCGGAACCCGCTGACTACCCAGGTTGCCCAGGTCGGCTCTTTTGCAGAGTATTGCCGGGGACACTTTGGCTGGGAGTGGATCGAGGGAATCCGAGAGAAGCTGGCGGAAGGGCTTCTGCCTGTGGGCAAGACATCCAGAGTTGTGCTGTCTCCTTCTGTGGTGTTTCTGGAAAACGCAGACATTCTGCGAATCGATTTCACCCGTATCGACCGGCACCGTTTTTGTGCGGATGCGATTATCGTAGCGGATATCGGTTTGCTTCAACACATTGGAGGCGAGATGGTCAGGGACTGTGTAACCCAATGGTATCGGAACAGATTTGTTTTTGAGATTCTGCCTGGCGGATACAATCTGGAAGAAGAAAGCTGCCGGGTGTATTGCAGAGATGATAGCGCATCCGGCGTTCCGCTGACCGAATACCTGATTCCAATTCTGGATGAAGAAGCGCTGGAAACGGAAGCGGAGGATATGCTCCGCCTATATTATCCGGAAGCCTTTCTCCAGCCGATGCCGGTAGATGGAAAGCTGCTGGCAAAACGCATGGGGTTGACCATCGCGGAGGCTGCATTTCCGCCGGAGCAGCAGCTTATGGGACAAGCTGTTTTTCAGGACGGCTCCGTTGAAACGGTCGATGCAGATGGAAACCGTCACTTCTGCAAGGTGCGCCCCAACACAATCCTACTGAACAGCGCCGGCGGGATGAACGCCCAGCAGCGTAATGATACGATGATCCATGAGTGCATCCACCACTATGAACACGACCTGTTTGCCTGGGGGCAGAGTCTGTACAGTCGGGATATCTATGGAATTGACCTCCCGGTGATTGAGGGGGCCTTTACTCTGGAGGGACAGTCCCCCATGTACTGGGCAGAGACTCAGGCCCGAGCCATGACCTACCGGGTGAAAATGAATCGCCTGCAGACCGACAGGAAGATTCGGGAGCTGAGCGACGAGCTTCTGGCGCGGTATCCATCCACAGAATACGGCAGACACATCGAACGGGTGATCCAGCATTTGGCGGTGTTCTACAGGACATCCAAGCAGTGCGCAAGAAAGCGAATGCTGGAATTGGGATATGATTCCGTCCGGGGTGTTTTGGACTATGTGAATGGGGAATATATGCCTGCGTATTTCTCGACTCCTGGTGTTATGGACTGGAATCAGACCTTTACCATCAGCGTGAAAGACGCTGTTGCGGAGTACGGGAGGAACGGAAGATTCCGGGAGCTGGTGAGCAGCGGCTGCTATGTCTATGTTGAGGGGAAGTTCTGCATCAATAAACCGGCGTGTGTCCGCAGAAAAGCCAGCGGCAAGCTGTATTTGACAAAGGCAGCCCGGGAAGCCGTAGATCGGTGCTGCCTGCTGTTTGAATACAGTTCGGAACACTCTGACCCAAGATACGCGGATGGACGACTGAACCGGGAACCACAAGTGACAGAAGTACGTGGGCAGAAGTTTGTGATTCCTCAGAATGCCGCAGAGCCGGGTCTTTGTAGCCCGGAGGATTTCATCCGGGAAGCGGCGTGGATCACTTCTGTGCGGACACAAATTGGCGGGATGGATTTCGGAGATGCTCTGGCGTTTCTGATGAAAGAGCGGAAAATGACAAGCGAGCGGCTGGAAGAAGCATCCCAGATTTCCGTCAGAACCATTTCCCGCCTCAGAAATGATCGGGAGTATGCTGTCAGCTATTCCCAGATTGTGGCGCTGTCAGTGGGGCTTCATCTGCCGCCGGCTATCAGCAGCGAGCTTATGGAGAAAGCAGGGCTGCGTCTGCGCAACACCACAACGCACAATGCCTATGGGATGATTCTGTGTGCATTCTTTATGGCTGATATTCTGACAGTGAACGCCTATTTGATTGCAATGGGCATGGAACCGTTGACACAGATGGGAAAGGTGAGCTGATCGTGTACGCAGAAGCAAAGAAACCGATTAGATAACTCATCTAAAAAGCCAGTAGTGAATGAAATGGGGACAGGATGGTGCTGGTTAAGGCATAGTCCTTTCCTTGCTTTTTCTGGAGGATAGAAATACGCAAAAGGACTGACATGCCTGGCTTGACTGCTTTGCAAACTGGAACTTAGTTTTGTAAGCGACCCTTTTAAAGAAATAGTTGTAAAATTTTCGTGCAAAGCATTGCTTTCTTCGTGCAGATGGAATATACTAAGAATACCAGCAGGAAGGGAGATGATCATATGGCTGGCTCTACCACCAATATCAGCATCCGCATGGATTCGGATTTGAAAGCGCAGGCCGATGCGCTGTTTGCAGAACTCGGCATGAACCTCTCCACGGCGTTCAATATCTTTGTTCGCCAGTCCCTCCGTGAGGGCGGGATTCCCTTTGAAATCAGCCTGAATCAGCCCAACAAGGAGACTGTTGCCGCCATGTTGGAGGCAGAAAAGATTGCGAAAGACCCGTCAGTGAAAGGTTATACCGATCTGGATGAGCTGTTCGCAGACCTGAAGGCATGAGAAAGACAAAGTATATCGTCAAGCCCACCACACAGTTCAAGAAGGACTATAAGCTGGCGATAAAACGCGGGTTGAAAATCAAGCTGTTGGAGGATGTGGTAGCCGCCCTGGCGATGGGTGAGCCACTTCCGGAAAAGCACAAAGACCATGCCCTGACCGGAAACTGGGTAGGTCACCGGGAGTGCCACATTCAGCCAGACTGGTTGCTGGTCTACCGTATCGAGGACGATGTTCTCGTGCTGACCTTGTCCCGCACAGGAACCCACAGTGATTTATTTAGCAAATGAGATACCAACCTATGGGTGAGAAACCTGTAGGTTGGTTTTCTCAATGCTCAGGCACATGCTCCTTTGAATCAGAGAGGGGGTGATGTTATCCCAGATTTCCGTCAGAACCATTTCCCGCCTCAGAAATGATCGGGAGTATGCTGTCAGCTATTCCCAGATTGTGGCGCTGTCAGTGGGGCTTCATCTGCCGCCGGCTGTCAGCAACGAGCTCATGAAGAAAGCAGGTCTGAGTCTTCGCAACACGACAAAGCACAATATCTATGGAATGATTCTGTGCGCGTTCTATATGGCTGACATTTTGACAGTAAACGCCTATTTGACGGCAATGGGCATGGAACCATTGACACAGATGGGAAAGATGGGCGTATAGTGTATGCAGAAGCATAGAATTTGATTAGATAGTGAATGGGAAAGGGGCCGCCTCACTGTTTGCCAGTGAGACAGCCCCTTTTTCGGCAGTCTATGGTGACGGACTTCCTCGTCGGTGATGGCCCCTGGCCCATTGACCTGCCCAAATCGTTTGTATTCAGTGAGACTGCGTTCAAATCGAATGTAGCCGTTCCGATTGCGATTCTTCAACAGTCTCGGTGTCGGGAACACTGCAGAAAACAGCATCAGCCGTATCCAGGATGTACCGAAGGTCTCTGCCTCCGTAGACGATACGGATCACTGTCACCATCATCAGTTTTTGGTCAACTGTGTAAAACACCACGAAATGATTCACAGGAACTTTGCGCATTCCCATGCTTTTCCAGGGCTCCCAATCCACCTGTTCATATCTGCAGGGCATGAAATCCAGAGAACAGATTTCTTCATTGATGCGGTGAATTTGTTTGGAAGCGGTTTCCGGTGAGCGTAACTCAGTGGAGATGTGGGCGTATATGTCCTTCAAATCATCCAGTGCCGCAGGAGAATACCGAATGCGGTACTGTGCACTCATAGCCCATACTCCTTATTGAGTTCTTTCATAACCTCCTCCGGGGAATAGGTTCTGCCGGTATTCATGGAATCCATTCCCTTGCGCAATTCGGCATCCAGTTCTTCACGGGTCATGTCACCGATTGCGGTGGGCTTTCTGGCAGGAAGCTGAAGATTGAGGGGCAATCCCCGGGTCAAAACAATCTGACTGTACAGCATCTGAATTGCGCTGGAGGGGGAAATGCCAAGCTGGTGAAGAATGCTTTCAGCGTTTTCTTTCAGCTTTGAGTCGATACGTGCGTAAACGGCAGTGGTGGTTGCCATGGTAATCACACTCCTTTGCCAATAGTATACCCCATATCTTTAATAAATACAAGCATTTGCAAGCAACATTTTGAATGTGAGGAGGTGTCCGTATTGACTGCAAGTTGTGGGCATCCCTGTAGAAATCGGCGGCTGGACAGTAAGTCTGGCCGCTGTTTTTTTGTCGTTTTTCGTCGCAGCCTGACAGAATATGTCGGGAATGATTTCAAGCGTAAAGGAGCAAGTTTGCCGTCAATAACTCAATTTTCAGAACAACCAGGATAAAAAAGCGAGAAAGGAATGATCATTTGAGGACAAAAACGTGTCGAAACCGTCCGAAATACGCCATGCTGTGACATGGGAAATGCGCTAAGAATCATGTAATATGCACACTGTAAGGACGAGCGAAACAGCAGTCCTGCAAAATCAATATCGTGCCTGATATGCATTAGGGCGACGGTATCTCATAGAAAACGACCACTGGCCATGCCGGTAGGTTCGAGAGATGTACCGTAGGCGCTTTCTGCCCATATCAGGCAAACGGGGTCTGTACAGTACTATTCTGCTCAGACCTCGTTTTCTTTTTGATACTTCGTTCCTGATCCATTCAGACAGAAAGGAACAGGAAACATGATTCTCGAAGAATTGCTCAACGTAATCGACAACACAGAGGGCATGACTTGCGCGACAGCGTGTTGTCAAAACACAGACGGACAGAGGCGTGCTGGCGTCAGACATGTGCCTGGGAAACCACCCAGGCTGAGAGAGCGGTACTATGTGCCGATTGGAAACGGAGAGACCCAGGAGGTAAGCAGGGAGGTGTATCTGTGCATCTATTCCGGCAAACGCCATGAGAAGCATCTGAATGAACTGGACAGGAAACACGGCACGGTCAGCCTGGATGCACAGGCAAAGGTGGACGGAGAGAATGTGCCTTTCGGGTGCATTATTCCGTCCCCTGTAAATTTGGAGGATATGGTCATTCAAAGCGCACTGACACAGGCACTTAAGAATGCGCTCCAGAGACTGTCTACGGAAGAATGGATGCTTATCCAGGCTCTATTCTATCAGAATATCGGGATCAGGGAGTATGCCCGGCGGAAAGGTGTTACCCACCGCGCGGTGCAGAAATCCCGCGACAGAATCCTGGCAGCGCTGCGCCGGGAATTGGAGGGTGAAATGGAGGAATAAAAAATCTGTTGATTGGGTAGCCATTCGCCGTTTTTAACGGCTTAGAAATAGGAGCAGTTTTTTCTGCACCGATTGTATCTTGAAAATTTCATAATCATTCATCTGATACATTCTTCTGAACCAGAGCCAGGAAGACAGTACGCCGTGACCACCTGCCCTAACGGGTACGAAGCGATGAAGCCCACTTGGGCTGAAGCAAAGGTGCTGAGCGAGAAAGGCTGCCTCCAATGCCGGGTAGCCACCGGCAAGGCGAAGACGGTTCAGTTGGGACAATGATACTTCTCTACGGAGCTGGCGGAGTACCCGGCAGGGGTGAAAAGCCCATGGACTTGATTCGCAATCGAGCGTCAGATGATTTCCCTTTGCACATTTAGGGGACGAGGTCGAATGAAATGTGCCGACCAAAGCACAGACAGGCTTCTGTGTTTTGGTGGAGAAACACTACTAAACGAGGAGGAAAACCATGAATCACTGCAAAACCATTGCAATTGTCAACCAGAAGGGAGGTGTTGGAAAAACCACCTCCACCGTAAACCTGGGCGTCGGGCTTGCCAAAGCAGGGAATCGGGTTCTGCTGGTGGATGACGACCCGCAGAATAGCCTGACGATCTGTCTGGGTACTTCCAATCCGGATAATGACCTGGATACCACTCTGGCAACCGCTATGTATGCCGAAATCCAGGATGAGCCTGTACCCTGGGAAGACGCGATCATCCACAACAGCGAGGGCGTGGATTTGCTTCCTGCCAACATTGAACTGTCCGGCGTGGAGCTGAGTCTGTTCAATGCTATGTCCCGGGAGCAGGTATTGAAGTCGGTGTTGAATCGGGTCAAAGACCGGTACGATTACATTCTCATCGACTGCATGACCTCTCTTGGGTTAATGACCGTCAATGCGCTGGTAGCCGCTGACAGCGTCATCATCCCATCCCAGCCAAACTTTCTCTCCACAAAGGGTCTGAATCTGCTGATTCGCACCATCAGCAGAGTGCGGCGACAGATCAATCCCAGACTAAAGATTGACGGCATCCTAATGACAATGGTGGACAGCCGCACCAACAATGCGCAGAAGATCATTGCCTCCCTTCGCTCCACGGTAGGCGGCAGTATCCGGGTATTCGACACGGAAATCCCCCGCTCCGTACGGGCGGCGGAAGCGTCTGGTGTTGGCAAGAGTATTTTCGCCTTTGACTCCAAAGGGAAGGTAGCCCAGGCCTACGCAAACCTGACAAAGGAGGTGATGGAACTTGCAAAAGAATCCGATCGATCTCGGCCTGACAGCGCTAGATGAACTGTTCATGGATGACAGAAGCCGGCTTGAATCCCAGCTTCCCAGAATCTATGAAATTCCGCTGTCAGAAATCGATGAGTTCCCGGATCATCCTTTCCATGTCCGGCTGGATGAAGATATGGATCAGTTGGTGGAAAGCATAAAGACCAGAGGGATCATCACCCCGGTAACACTGCGGCAGAAGGAAGATGGACGATATGAAATTGTGTCCGGGCACCGCAGAACAAAAGCCTGTGAGCTGGCAGGCTTGACAACTGTGAAAGCGGAAATCAAGGAGCTTACCCGAGATGAGGCGGTCATACTCATGGTGGAAAGTAATTTGCAGCGCACCACCATTCTTCCAAGCGAAAAGGCTTTTTCCTACAAAATGCGGCTGGATGCTATGAACCGGCAAGGAATAAGGACGGATTTAACTTCGGACCCAGTGGGACCGAAGTCCCAGAAACGGAGGTCGAACGAAGAACTGGCTGAACAATCAAGTGACAGTTCAACTCAGATTAAACGCTACATCCGTCTCACCCATCTTGTCCCGCAACTGTTGGACATGGTGGATGCGGGGCGGATTGCTTTCCGTCCTGCGGTGGAATTGTCGTATCTGTCAGAATCCGAGCAGAACAGCCTGCTGGAAACGATCTCCTATGAGGACGCGACCCCCTCTCTTGCCCAGGCGGTGAAGATGAAGAATTTCTCACAGGCAGGCAAGCTCAACGCGGATGTGATTTTGTCCATTCTCTGTGAGCAGAAGCCCAACCAGCGGGAAAAGATCAGCTTCCAGTCGGAACGGTTGAAGCCTTATCTTCCCAAGAACATCACCGCCAAGCAGACGGAAGACTACGTCATCAAGGCGTTGGAGTACTACCACAAATACCAGCTTCGGCAGAAGGAGCGTGACAGATGATGCGAAGTGCCTGCCGCGCTCCCCCCCTCACACTCCCCCTTATATTGTTTAACCAGCTGTACCAGCTGAAAAGAGCAGCACTTGCCAATAAAGGCAGGTGTATTTTTTTATGGAAAGGATAATGCCATGCGAAAAATCATGAAGCGAGGGTTCTGCCTGTTTCTAGTTGCTGTGCTGCTTGCCGGCCTGATTCCCTCCGCGTTTGCCGATGACATAGGCACCAGCGTAGAAACATCCGGGGCGGCGACGATGCTCCCGGATGAAACGGAAGCCCCCGCCAACGAATCGGAGCCATCACAGGATTCGCAGCCGGATGAGCCGGTGGAATCCGAGAAAACCACAGAAGAGGTAGGGGCGGACGAAGATCCGGAAAAGAAGCCCGCCATTATGGGCAGCAGATTGCTTGCAAGCAGCACCTCCACATATGCTGCGAATACGGTCAGCAATGTGCTTCTGTTCGATCAGGCGAGCCCGAACTATACTACGGTGCTGAGCAGCCAGATATCCGTGACCTACAAACCAAACGGCACGGATGCCTCCAAAACAGCGTACATCAAGAATCTCGGCTGGCACTTTGCCAGATATAACAATGTGCCCTATGAAGATGATCCGATTTACTGCATTGAGCCGTGCAAGAACTATGCTGCCAGCACCTCCGGCAACTACATGGATCAAGATGTCGGGGTTTCCGGGAGCGGAAGTACCCGTGGCAGCAATGTCTGGTATGCCATGCCCAGCGCCTATCGAAACGCCATTGCTTTGACACTGCTGTATTCCAAGGAGCTTTGGAACAGCAGCTACAGCGTGAAAACCACGGCAATGGCAAACAACCCCAACGTGTCCACCAGAATAGCGACGCAGTTCCTGATTTACGAGATCGTCACGGGCCTTCGGGATGCAAGCACCTTTACCCGCCTCAGTTCCAATGGCTACACCAGCGGCGATGTGTTCTACAATGCGGGCGTTGCCAACGTATCCGGGTTTGCTGAGAAGTACAACAGCATCGTTGCCAGTGTTCAGAGTGCCATGAAGATTCCCAGCTTTACCAGCCTCTCTACCGGCTCTGCCCCTACGATCAAACTGTCTGGCAGCCAGGTGAGCGTGACAGACTCCAACGGTGTTCTGGGGAACTACACGTTCACCAACGGAAACGGGGCGTCTTTCTCAAAATCCGGGAACACCCTGACCATCAAGAAAACCGGCACCATCTCTCCGACAACGCTGTTCAGCGCAACCCGGAGTCTTCCTTCAGCCAGTAGCTCCACTATGTCCATTTACTACAGCGCCAGCAGCACCTATCAGACCTGCGTCAAGCTGTACTCTCCCCAGGTGGAAACGGTAAAGGCGTATTTTAAGATCGATGCGCCTGACCCGGGTGCCATCTCCTTGACCAAAACCACGGAAGATGGACTGAATCTGTCTGGATGGAAGTTTGGCATCTATTCCAACGCAGCCTGCACAAACCTGGTGTCTGGTCCCTATACCACGGGCAGCGGCGGGAAAATCAGCATCACCGACTTGAGTGCGGGCAAATATTACGTCAAAGAGCTGGGGAACACCAGCAGCTCAATCTCCTCCCGCTACACCTGCTCCGGGGATAATCCCAAAGCGGTTACCGTCTCCAACGGTTCTACAACTGCGGTCAGCTTCTACAACAAGCTATCCTCCGGCTCTGTGAAAATTACGAAAAACACTAACACAGGACAGGATTTGGATGGTTGGAAGATTGGTCTCTACACGGATTCCGCCTGTACCAATCCCATTTCTGGTTCCCCTTTCACCACAGGCAGCGACGGCACTGTGACGGTTACCGGATTACAGCCGGGAACGCTATATGCTTTGGAACTACCCACGGATGATCGCTATTGGGTCTGTGATCCCAGCGTGAAAACGGTTACGGTGACTGCTGGTCAGACTGCGTCGGTCTCCTTTACCAATACGCTGCAGGGCGCATTGGAAATCCGCAAGACCACCAATACAGGCAATCATCTGGAGGGATGGAGGTTCACGGTCAAGACCTCTGCCGGTACAGAAATTGCCGGATCGCCTTTTACCACAGATGAAACGGGTATCATTATCATTCCGAATCTGGCTCCCGGTAAGTACCTGATAACCGAGTCTCCCACAGACGATCCATACTGGACGATGGAGCTTGGGTTCCATACCGCGACTGTGGAGATTGGAAAAACCGCAGTTGATACATGGAACAACCTGGAAACCGGCCTGGGACGCTTTGTGAAATCTACGAATACCGGCGACGAAATCTCCGGCTGGCACATTACAGTTTTCGAAGATGAAGCCTGTAACAAGGAGGTATATACGCTGATAACCGGTCAGGATGGCGCAACTGGTATTTATCTGGAACCCGGAACGTATTGGGTAAAAGAAACCGGCAGCGAGGAAGTCCGGGACAACTATTGGGAAATGGACAGCTCTGTAAAGAAGCTCGTTATTCGTGCCCATGAGGATACCGTTTTGGAATTTGTCAACATCTACGGCGGTAGGATTGCCCTGCAGAAGTCAGTGGAGCCGGAGGGAACCTTACGTGGATGGCAATTCAAAATTACAGATGCAGATGGAAATGAGGTCGCGGGTTCTCCCTTTACTACAGACGAGAGCGGCTTGATCCTCACGGGAAACCTTGTCCCCGGGGAATACAAGGTGGAAGAATTGCTTCCGGCTGACAGCCTCTATACGGGAGAAGCACCGAAAACCGTGACGGTCAACGCCGGTGAAACGGCAGAGGTTTCCTTCCTGAACCGACTTCGTACAGGGAAAATCACCCTCCGAAAGGTGGACACCAGAGAGGAACCCCTTGCCGGCGCTACATTCCTGCTGGAAGGCAGCGAGGATGGTGATCTCTGGTATCCGGTGGTTTTCGATTCTACCGGTGCATTCGGCCTGGCAGAACGCTCCGAGGATGGTATTCAGAAAGCCAGTAAGAGCACAGGCGCGGACGGAGTGCTCGTTTGGGAGAATCTTTCTACAAAGTATCAATATCGGATCACCGAAACGAAAGCGCCGGATGGCTATACGCTGCTGAAGGACTGCGCTTTTGAAGGCAGCCTGCCTGCGGATAGTCCCGAGCTGGAATTGCGGGTGGTTAATGGGGAATCCTTCTCGCTGCCGAGAACCGGCTCTGCTGGACTTACGCGGTTGCCGATTGCTGCAGTGCTCTGCCTGGCTCTGTGCCTTGCCACCCTCTGGCAGCTTCGCAAGAAAGAGCAGTAGGTTCATTCATCCGGGGAGAAACCCGGACATTTCAATTCTCAAAATGCTTACTACAGAAAGGACAAAAATATGAAAACAATGAAGAAAATCGTATGCGCGTTCATGTCTCTCGTTCTGCTCCTCAGCTGTGCGCCTGCGGTGTTTGCAGCGGAAATGGATTCCGCAACCATCGATCAGGATGCTTCCTGCAGCCTGACCATCTGGAAATTCGACTACACCAACGCCAGAAAGGATGGTGTGTGGGACAAGGATGACTTCGTTTCTACCGGTTGGCAGGAAAGCTATGTGGAAGACACCCTGGTGAACACCAATCGGAAAGGCGATGCTGAGAATCAGAACAGCACGACTCTGGGCAACGGTACAACCAGTAAGGGATATGCCATCGCCGGCGTGGAGTTCACCTATCAGAAGGTTGCGGATATCGTAGCCTTTGAGGAACAGGGGACGGCGCAGATTCTGTATGGTTTCCAAAAGGCGGAAGCGGCTAACCTGCTGAAAGCAATCGGTCTGGAAAATGGTGCAAACCGCTGTACGGAGGCGGACAGCCTGGATTCCAACCGCTTCTACTATACCTCCGATGTTCTGAACAAGGCTCTGGCGCAGAGTCTGGAAGCGAATTCCACCACTGTGAAGAACGCACTGGAGAGCTACATCCATGTCGGCGGCACCGCCATGACGCCCACCAACGAAAACGGCAAGACCATTGCAAGAGACCTGCCTGTTGGCCTGTACCTGCTGGTGGAAACCAAGGTGCCTGAAATGGTGACTTCCACAACCAATCCCTTCTTCGTTTCCCTGCCCATGACCACCGTTACCGGCAATGAAAACTCCGAATCTCAGGACGGCGGCACTGCCTGGAACTACAATGTTGTTGTCTATCCCAAGCAGGAAACCGGCATTCCCACTCTGGAAAAAACGGTCCGGGAAGCCAAGACCGACACCGGTAAGAACGAAGGCTCTGCTTCTATCACGGATGGTTATGCCCACACTGCCACCGGCTCCGCCGGCGATGCCATGGAATATCAGATTGTGTCTACCCTGCCCACCATTACCTCTCAGGCAACCGCGCTGACTACCTACAATTTCTATGATACTCTGTGCGCCGGACTGAGCTATGACAAGGCTTCTGGCGTCACGGTGGAGTTCTTTACCGACGCCGGCTGTACGGACAAGGCTGCTTCCTGGACAGCGGATTCCGGCAAGTTTACCGTTACCTATAGCGATGATGACCGCCATATGACCGTGGACATTACCAAGACCGGTCTGGATGAAATCAACGGTACCGCTGCAAATAAAAACGGCAGCCTCTACGCAGGCTTCTCCAATTACACTGTCCGCGTCACCTACCGTGCCACCATCCACTCCGACAATACGTTCAGCTACGGCGAAAAGGGTAATGATAACTCCGTTGTTCTGACCTGGAAGCGTACCTCCGGCGACTACTATGATACGCTGATCGATGACTGCCATGTGTTTTCCTTTGGCATGGACCTGACCAAGCTGTTCTCTGACGTAGATGCAGAAACTGCCGCGCAGACAAAGCTCTATGACAGTGTGAAGTTCAAAATCCGGAATCAGACGGACGGCTACTGGATTGTCGCCCGGCGCAATGAACAGGAAGGCATCTACTATGTGACCGGTCATACCGATCAGGAAGCGGATGCAACTGTGTTTACGCCTGTCACGGTGGGTACCTCCCATGGTCATATCCTGGTCAAGGGCATGGAGGAAGATACCTACACCATCACCGAAACGAAGACTGCCAACGGCTATACGCTGCTGAAGAATGCCATCACCGTGAGCATCACGGTTACGGAGGATACCAATCATAGCTGCGATGTGTACGCCAAAGATGTTCTCGGTGTTCTGCAGAATGACCCCCACTATTCTTTTGATGGCGGAGAGAACCTGAAGCTGGCAAACATTCCCCAGCGTGCACTGTCCCATAACTATCCCACTGCTTCTGCCACCGTGGACAAGCGGGACGTCACCATGCTGGAGGACAATGGCTCTGCCAACGCAGAAGTCCCTCTGACCGTTAAGAATACCAAGGGCTTTGATCTGCCCCAGACCGGTGACCATGGTACCTGGATGTACAGTCTGATCGGCATCCTCGTGATGGCTGCCGCTGCGGGCGTTATTGTTGTGACATCCAAGAAGAAGCATGACCGGTAAGTATCTGACACCCCGGAGGGTTCCTCCGGGGTGTCCCCCGAAAGGAGGCGATTCTATCCGAGAACGAAGAAAAAGGTATGTGACCATTGCCCTGGCGGCAGTCTCTTTCCTGATCGCATTGGGACTGACCGTCTATCCGGTGTTCAGCAATCGATACATTGCCCAGCATCAGTCTCAGATTCATACGGAATATCGGGATACTGTTCAGGCGCTTCCGGATGAGGCGATTCCAGAAGCCAGGGCAGCTGCAACCGCCTATAATGAAGCGCTGTGGAACAGCACCGTTCAGTTTGGCAGTTACTCGAAAGATTCCATGGTATCTGCCTCCGAGGCGTATCATTCGCTTCTTGATTTGACAGGAACCGGGACAATGGGCTATGTCCACATTCCCAAGCTGGCAGCAACGCAGCCCATCTACCACGGAACCGAGGAAGAAACCCTGGAACGAGGGGTTGGGCATCTGATGGGCAGTTCCCTGCCTGTCGGCGGAAGCAGCACCCACACCATCCTCACCGGTCACTCTGGGCTTGCCAGTCAGAAGCTTTTTTCAGACTTGGATAAGCTGGAGCTTGGAGACAGGTTCTATTTGGAAGTGCTGGATGAAGTTCTTGCCTATGAAGTTGACCAGATTGAAACGGTACTTCCCCACGATACCACCTATCTGGGTCTGGAAGAAGGTCAGGATCTGTGTACGCTTGTGACTTGCACACCATTTGGAGTCAATACCCACCGGCTTCTGGTGCGGGGACATCGGGTGCCTTATACCCCGGAGGACTCGGAGAAACCCATAGAGGAACTGGCTGAAACCAGCGAAGTGGTGGATTCCACATGGGAGGAGGAATACGAAAAAGGCATCTACTTCGCCATTGGGATCGTCGTCATCCTGTGTATCATCGTGTTTCTGGGCTGGCTGCTTCAGAGAGGAGACGCGCACAATGCGTCGTAGAAGCACCCTTTGTATATGGGTATTTGCTCTGATGCTTCTCATAGGCTTGGGGATTCTTCTGTTTCCCGTGCTGAATAATCTCTACACCAGCAAGCGGATGGAAAGCACTGTGGAATCTTTTTTCGGCGGCTCAGCCACAGAGCCAGATTCCGAAGCAGCAGCGCCTTCTGAATCGCCGGAAACGGAACCGACAATTCCTCATTTGGAGCTTCTGGAAATGATGCAGGCGTATAACCAGACGATTTATGAAACCGGTCAGGAAAAGCTGAGCAGCTTGAAAGCAACTGAGGAACCAGCCATTTACTACAGCATCCGCGGACAGAACGGGGATATGTTTGGTGTGCTGCGCATCCCCAAATTGGGCTTGGAAATGCCGCTGTATCTGGGCGCTACCGACAAACACATGGCGGATGGCGCGGCACAGCTGGGGCAGACCAGCATCCCCATTGGCGGAGAAAACACAAACAGCGTGATTGCCGGGCACCGTGGCTATAATGGAGCCGACTATTTCCGCTATGTGCCGGATTTGCAGATTGGTGATGCAGTGTCCATTACCAACCATTGGGAAACGCTGCGCTACACAGTCGTGGAAACCAAGATTATTCAGCCCAATGACATCGATGCCATCAAGATTCAGCCGGGGCGTGATCTGGTTACGCTTCTGACCTGCCACCCGTACGCCAGTGGTGGGAAACAGCGTTTTCTTGTAATCTGCGAAAGAACGGAGGCTTAGAATGGAACGCAGAGTACGAATGGCTGGCAGCTATGAGATCATAGAGGCGTTTCATGTTGGTGACCGGGAAATTGTGATTGGCGAAGATACCCGCGCTAAACCGGAAGAACGTTATCTGTGCGCATACTGCCAGCAAAATGAAATTCTGGCTTCGTACAGTGATGTTCTGGTCAGCGGTGATTATTGTGAGATCGTACAGATATTCGCGGACCGGCTGTCAGCTCAGGCGCAGAAAACCCGCACAGCACTGTTTACGCCCATATTCCAAGGGATTGACACAACGCCGCTATCAAAAGCTGACTGCCATCCTGTCTCCCATGAAGATAGTCTGGAGGGAAAAATCGTTGTCATCAAACCGGAAGTGCTGCGGCGGGAGTATCAGAGATCTACGGAACAGATCAAGCTCTGTACCGGCGGTTTCGGTGCATATCCCCACAGCCGCGGTTCTGCCTGCTATTGTGTAGACCTGTATTCCGGAAAAGAATCCCGGTTTGAGCGACAGGATATTCTTGGTACATTGGAACGATCACAGCTTCCTCAATGGGCAGAAATCGGATTGAAACAGTATGAGCATGCACACCCACACAGAGAAAATGAAATTGGAAAGGAGCACGACCGATAATGGTTGAAGAAATGACGATTCGCCCTATGACGGCGGAGGAGCGGATGTACAGTTACACGCAGAGCCAGCAGATTTCCATGCAGACCGGACTGATCGGCTATCTGCGCGCGGATATGGACAGCAATGGGAAGGGATTCTTCAGTTCCTGGAATGGCTTTCGGGACAATTTGAAAACCGAGGATTTTAAGCTGGAATTTGATGAGGTTCTCAATGAGCTGCGGGAGGAAGGTAATCTCCTGCATGACCGCAGGACCTTGTCCCGACACTGCTATCAAACACCGGTCAGTTCTTTCCAAAATGATCGGAACGAATATGGCTTCCGCGCGGATACTGACCACTATTCCTATTTGATGCGCGTGAATCCCAACAAGGGTGAGTACAATCTGTACTGCTATTGCTATGTGCGGCAATGGCTGGAACGCCATATGCGTCAGGCGGAAAAGGGAATCCGCTTCATCACACCCGCGTACAAGGAAATATTTCGGATTCCGGATGGCGACAGAATCCGTATGACGCTCCCTTCCGGAGAAACCCTGGAGCAGACCTGCCGGTATATCGATGATACCCATCTGGAGGTGGGCAACGTTCTGTATCACATCTGCGAGTTTGCTGAGCGGATGACGCAGAACGGGATTAAAACGATTCCGCTGCGGTCCTCCCTCCCGGAGAAGTGCTTCAGTATCCTGGAATCCACAGGGGAAATGATTGTCATTACCAAAGGGCAGCAGGGATATTCCCCCACAGGCATTTTTTCGCAGGATGTTTCCCCCGGAGAGGGTGTGACCGCCGCCAATGCAGCCAATGGCGTGACCAAAGCACAGGAAGCGGCTATGGTAGCCGGTTCCATGTTCGGATGGGAGACACCTGCCGCCGATCCCAGAAACTACGACGAAAACGGCGTGCCGGTTAAAAATCACAACAGAGAGAAGAATGCAAGATGAAGTACGAAGTCAGGATTCGGGCCATCAGTGAAGGCAGTATTACCGTGGAAGCAGATTCCCGGGAAACAGCCGAAGCAGCGGTAATGGATGCCCTGTTTACCGAGGCGGTCTGCTGGGAATCCACGGATCTGGAGTTTCCCAGCATTGCGGAGCAGAAAGCATAGGTGATACCATGCCGGATTCAACCCGTATCATCTGGAGCAATGCGGACCTCGATTATGAGGATTGGCGGGATGATCTGGAAGCAGAGTATCCCGACCTGACGGAATCTCAGCGGGTGGAACTCATGTATGAGAGAAATGCGGACTATCTGGATGATGAACGCATCAATCTCAATATCCAGCTTTCCCGTCCTATACTGGTCATAGGCGATCTTGGACGCTGGAACGGTCGGGTTATGGGATACAAGGAAATATCCACCGGAAATATTCGGGACTGCCTCTACAGCGATACCGATTACAGCACATGGTACATGGACAAGCTGGGCGATCTTCGCTGTGATGCCGTCCACCATGACGGAACCAACCACTATCTCTATCGTACCTACAAGGATGGTGTAACGGAAGATCAGATTGACCGGTTGAAAGGCAAAATCTACAATGGGACGGCAACCCGCGCGGACATTACCCGACTTACCCGCCGCCTGGGAGATGAAATTGCGAAGGTTTATGGGTGGGATATCCCCAACCCCAGAGTGAAACAACAGGACGCCAGATAAGGAAGTGAAAAAGTGGATAAGAAAACAGCAATCTGCCAATACCTGAAGAAGAACCATACAGGTGGAGAAAGAGCCGTTTACAGCCGTGAGCTGCAGCGGCTCTTTTCCATTGACGGTCGCAGTCTTCGCAGAAAAATCAACAGTCTGCGTCAGGACGGCTACCCCATTTGCAGCGATGCGCGAGGCTATTATTATGCAGACAGCCAGGAAGAAATCAACGATACTGTCTGCCGGCTGAATCAGATGGTCACAAAGGTTTCAAATGCCAGGACAGGGCTTCTATACGCATCCATTCAGGACGGTGAGATCACTGTGGAGCTTTCCGTCACCATTCGATAAGGAGATACTATGGCAAGGAAAGAACAAGTCGTTTCTGAATTGCTCGCCTCCACGACTCAGGAAATCGTTGCAAACCCCGGCAGCTACACTGCATTCCTGCAAACTGCAGCTCAAAACTACAAATATCGCTTTCAGGATCAGGTGCTTATCCATGCCCAACGACCGAATGCCACGGCCTGTGCGGAAATCGGCATTTGGAACCGTTTGGGTCGCTGGGTGAACCGTGGAGCCAAAGGCATTGCCCTGCTGCAGGATGGAACAACCCCATATCGCATTCGCTACGTTTTTGATGTAGCAGATACCAACAGCCGAGAGGGGCGGAGCATTTCGCTTTGGCAGATGAAGCCGGAATACGAGAATGATGTCATCAACAACCTGCAGGATCGATTTCTTCTGAATTGGGACGGTCCCTTTCGGGACGTTGTAGACATGCTTTCTCAGCAGCTTGCAGAAGAAACCCATGCAGAGCAGCTTCCTGACCTGCTGGAAAACAAGGCAGGCAGCTTTCTGGAAGAACTGGATGATGACAGCATTGCCAGATGGTTTAAGGAAGTTGTCAGCGAAAGCGTTTCCTATATGGTCCTACATCGTTGCGGTTATCAGGTACGAGCAGACGATATAGAGTTTGGCAGAGTGCTGGATTTCAATACCGTTTCCACTGCTTCCATATTGGGCAATGCTGTCAGTACGCTTTCTGAGCATATTCTGCGGGAGATTGGTGTCACTGTCAAGGCGCTGGAACGTCAGCAGATTCGCACATTTGATTCTTTTGACGGTATTGCGTACAATGAAGCCGGAAATAAAGAATCGGAAAGGAGTCAAGACCATGAAAGTGACATACACGATGCAGGGCGATTATCTGATTCCCGACCTGATCCCCCCGGAGAGCCCGAAGGTGGGCAAGTATGGGATGCTGCGGCACAGCTACCTGCGCAAACACCGGGTGGGTCTTTACAACGGGATGCTGATGTCCGGGACGCTGAACAGGCATCTGGAGGAGACCGACCGGGAAGCGAATCGGATGCTGGAGCAGCTGACGCGGCAGATGGCGCAGACGCTGGGCGTGACGGAGGAGCTGAAAGCACAAAATCAGCTGCAGTGGGTGGGACGGATGAACAATATCCGCCAGACAGCCGAGGAACAGATTCTGCAGAGTCTGATCTACGCATAGAAGAATCGCCGCTGCCCAGTTTCGCGGAGCAAATCTCATTTCTGGGCAGCGGCTATCAGATTCCGGAGCAGAATTATGAGCAGCCCAGCTTCTTCCCGCAATTACAGCTTCCGCAGCAAGTCATTGATGAAGCTCTGTGCATGGGCTTCAACAACAGGAACAGCCGGCAGATTATCTGTGCATACTTTATGAAAGATAAGCCACTGGAGGAGAACGCGGTTTTCCTGCAAAAAAGCTACGGCACCAATGGCGCTGGACTGATTGTTCTGGGCAAGGAGTATGCGGTTTGGTATGACCCGGAGGGTATCCGGGTTTCTACCGGGCGCAGTGCGCAAAAACGACATTCTGCCTTTGTCACATGGGAACAGGCAGCGAAACGAATTCGGGAACTGCTGGACATGGGTCGGTATATGCCTCAGGAGGAAATTGATCAGGCTCCAGATTATGAACGCAGGCAGCTGGCACAATCCCTGCTGTATGCCAAACGGGATATGTCAGATGAAGCGAAAGATGCGCAGTACCTCCCACTGACCTCCCAGGTATCCGCTGTGCAAGGCGGTTTCCCGGAAAGTGAAGCGCAGATGATCAAACTTCTGGAAAACCCTGATACACTTAGCCAGCTTGTGGATGAATGGACCCTGTTTGCTGCGGTGTATGAACGCGATCCAAGCCTGATGCGATACCGTGGGAGCAATCCGCCGGAATTACTCCACAGATTGGAGGACTTACAGAAGACACCAATCCACTTTGCCGCCGCGAAGGGGTTCAATCCCTTGCGACGGTATTATATTTCAGATGATGAAATCGACCAGGTTCTTCGTGGGCCTGAAAGCCACGCAGAACTTCGGCTGGATACATTCTCCTATTTCTGCCGGAACACAGACGCAAAAGAGCGGGAAGTCTTCCTGAAAAAGCAGCATGGAGAGTACAGCGGTTCCCACAGCGGAAATGACAATCTGACCTATACCTATGCAAAGCTGTCGTTCAGCCATGGCAGTTTGGGGGCTCCCTATGCTCAGGTGGAACTAAAGTGGCCGGCAATCACAAAACGGGTTTCCGCCTTGATTTCCTCTGGCACCTTTCTATACCCCAGCGATGCAGATAAGATGGCAGACTATGAGGTTCGGCAGCTTGCAAAGCTGGTTATGAACTTCTTCCGGGACACTCCGGAAGGGTTTCAAAAACCAACGCAGAAAAGTGCCTTTGACTATTGGGACGGTGTCAAGGAGATTCAGGAACAGCTATCAGACCCATCGCGGGTAACGACGATCTATGAAACTATGATGCAGCCTCTGTGGGAGGCAACACCATTAGGCAGCCGCTACCATCAGGAGAGAGAACGGGGTATGGATGCAATGGCTGCCTTTCGCGAGGGCACATACTCCGTATTTGGCAGAACCAAAACCATTCGCCCACTGGCGGCTGTTCAGAGGTTAGAGGATTTTGTGGCGCAGGAGGACTCCTTTGATGATATCAACGCCGAAAAAGTCAGAGAGAATCTGGCAGAAAATGGTATTGTAAACGGTGAAGTCGTTGATTCAGAAGCGCTGAAGCATTCCCCGTTTGTCAGTCAGGTGATGGAGGATGTGGAGGAAGATAAGCCGCTTCCTGCACCTCCAGCTATCCCCCGTCCTTCACAGGCGCAGCCACACCAGCTCCACGCGGAGATACCAGACGATAGTCGAAGTAACTTCCGCATCCGCTCAGACAGCCTGGGTGTAGGCACTCCCACAGAGCGGTTCTATAACAATGTTCATGCCATTCAGCTGCTGCACAGGCTGGAATCTGAGAATCGTCTGGCAACACCGAGTGAGCAGGAAGTGCTTGCGCAGTATGTTGGCTGGGGTGGACTGCCCCAGTTCTTTGAAGAAACCAACAGTCACTACGCAGAACTGAAAGCGCTTCTGACAGACAGCGAATATGCAGCCGCACGGGAATCTACGCTGACGGCGTTCTACACGCCGCCTGTTGTAATCCGCGCCATGTATCAGGCGCTTTCCAATATGGGTTTTCGGACAGGCAACATTCTGGAACCCAGCTGCGGAATCGGTAACTTTATGGGTATGCTTCCGGAAAGCATGGCTTCTTCCAGAATGTACGGTGTGGAGCTGGACAGCATCTCCGGCAGACTGGCGCAGCAGCTATATCAAAAAAACAGGATTGCGGTGCAGGGCTTTGAGAAAACCGATCTTCCGGACAGCTTCTTCGACGTCGCCATCGGCAATGTGCCTTTCGGTCAGTTCAAAGTTCTGGATAAGCGATACGATAAGCACAACTTCCTGATCCATGACTATTTCTTTGCCCGTACACTGGACAAGGTGCGCCCCGGTGGTGTGATTGCTTTTATTACAAGCAAGGGCACAATGGACAAAGAAAACCCAGCAGTACGGAAGTATATTGCCCAGAGGGCGGATTTGCTGGGAGCGATTCGACTGCCCAACAACACCTTTCAGGACGCAGCAGGTACAGTGGTTACATCCGACATTCTGTTTCTGCAAAAGCGGAGCAGTATGATTGACCGGGAACCGGACTGGGTTCATTTGGGAACGGACACAAACGGGCTGAAAATGAATGCCTATTTTGTGGAACATCCGGAAATGATTCTGGGGCAGATGAAGGAAGTAACGGGACCCTATGGTCTCGAGACCGCCTGCGTTCCTGCCGCAGGGGAAAGCCTGAATGCGCAATTGGCATCTGCGATTGAAAATATCCATGGTGAGATACAGAGTGTCGATCTGGACGAACTCTCAGATGTAGGTAACGACGATCTTCCTGCCGATCCCAATGTCCGCAATTTCAGTTACGCGGTTGTTGACGGCAAGCTGTATTATCGTGAAAACAGCCGTATGAATCCTGTTTCGGTATCTGCCACTGCACAGGAGCGAATCAAGGGCCTTATCCAAATCCGGGACTGTGTTCGGGCGCTCATTGAGTACCAGACTGAAGACTATCCTGATTCCATGATCCAGGAAGAACAGGCGAAGCTGAATAGCCTCTATGACAGCTTTTCTCAAAAGTATGGTCGCATCAACAGCCGGGCCAACAGTTCCGCCTTTTCTTCTGACAATGCCTATTACCTGCTGTCCTCTTTGGAGGTTCTTGACAATGAGGGAAACTTTCTCCGCAAGGCGGATATGTTTTCAAAAAGAACCATCAAAAAGAAAGAGGTTATTACGTCCGTAGACACGGCATCGGAAGCACTGGCTCTGTCACTGGCTGAAAAAGCAAAGGTGGATATGTCCTACATGATGGAACTGACCCACAAGCCGGAGGAGGAGATTCTGTCTGATCTGAAAGGGGTCATCTTCCTGAACCCGGAGTACGATGGAAATGAGGACATTGCGTATCAATATCTGGCGGCGGATGAATATCTGTCCGGCAATGTCCGTGAGAAGCTGCGCATAGCCAGAGCGCTGGCGGACAGAGATGACCGCTACGCCATCAACGCACAGTCTCTGGAGGCGGTACAGCCCGTGGATCTGACTGCCAGTGAGATTTCTGTCCGGCTGGGAGCTACATGGCTACCGACGGACGTGGTTCAGGACTTCATGTTTTCTCTGCTGGGAACACCACGCTACCAACAGTGGAATATTAAAGTGCAGTACAGTCCATACACCGGCGAATGGAACATCAAAGGAAAGAGCAACGACAGAGGAAATGTCAAGGCGGAAAAAGCCTACGGCACTGACCGAATCAATGCCTACAAGATCATTGAAGAAACCCTGAATCTGCGGGATGTTCGGATATTCGATTATGAGATCGATTCTGATGGAAAAAAGGTTGCAGTGCTGAATACAAAGGAGACTGCCATTGCCCAGGGAAAGCAGGAACTGATCAAGCAGGCTTTCTCAGATTGGATTTGGTCTGACCCGGAACGTCGGAATCGATTATCCACTCTCTACAATGAGAAGTTTAATTCCCTCCGTCCCCGAGAATATGACGGCAGTCACTTGCGTTTTGTTGGTATCAACCCGGAAATCACCCTGCGGCAGCATCAGGTAAATGCCATTGCACATATCCTGTATGGCGGCAACACACTGCTGGCACACGTGGTTGGCGCGGGCAAGACTTTTGAGATGGTTGCCGCAGCGCAGGAGAGTAAGCGGTTGGGGTTGTGCCAAAAGAGCTTGTTCGTGGTACCCAACCACCTGACAGAACAGTGGGCCTCTGAGTATTTGCAGCTGTATCCTGCCGCAAATATCCTGGTAGCGACCAAGAAGGATTTCGAGACGAAAAATCGAAAGAAATTCTGCTCCCGAATTGCCACCGGCGACTACGATGCCATCATCCTTGGTCACAGTCAGTTTGAGAAGATTCCGATGTCCCAGGAACGTCAGCGGTTCATTCTGGAACAGCAGAAGCAGGAAATTCTGGACGGAATTGCCCAACTCCGGCGCAGCAGTGGGGAGAGTTTCTCGATCAAACAGCTGGAGCGCAGCAAGAAGAACATTGAACAAAAGCTGGCGAAACTCAACGACCAAACGCGGAAGGATGACGTTGTTACCTTTGAGGAGCTGGGTGTTGACCGTATCTTTGTGGATGAAGCGCATATGTTCAAGAATTTGGCTGCATTTACGAAAATGCGAAATGTGGCAGGTATCTCCCAGACCGAAGCCATGAAGTCCAGCGACCTCTATATGAAGTGCCGATATCTGGATGAATTGACAGGCGGCAGGGGCGTTATTTTTGCAACCGGCACGCCCATCAGCAACAGTATGGTAGAGCTTTACACCATGCAGAAATATTTGCAGTATAACACGCTGAAAAAGAACGATCTGCTTCACTTTGACGCCTGGGCTTCCACCTTTGGTGAGACGGTCACCGCTATTGAGCTTGCGCCGGAGGGTACCGGCTATCGTGCGAAGACGCGGTTTGCCAAGTTCTACAACCTGCCGGAGCTGATGGCCATGTTCAAGGAAATAGCCGATATTCAAACAGCGGATATGCTGAGGCTGCCTGTGCCGGAAGCAGAATACCACAATGTGGTCTTGAAACCGTCTGAGCAGCAGAGGGAGATGGTTGCCAGCCTGTCCAAGCGGGCGGAACGGGTGCGAAATAAGATGGTGGATTCCAATGAGGACAATATGCTGGTCATTACCAACGACGGCAGAAAGCTGGCATTGGATCAGCGTCTCCTGAATCCACTGCTTCCAGATAGCGATGTCGGAAAAGTTACTGTCTGCGCAGAGAATGTTTTCCAGATTTGGGAGAAGACTGTTGACAAGAAATCAACCCAAATGATTTTTTGCGACCTGTCTACTCCACATAATGACGGTGCGTTCAATATCTATGATGACCTGAAACGAAAGCTGCTTGCCAAAGGGATTCCGGAATCCGAGATTGCCTACATCCACAGCGCCAAGACGGAAGCTGCCAAGAAGGAATTGTTTGCCAAGGTTCGTTCCGGCCAGGTGCGTGTCCTGATTGGCAGTACTGCCAAAATGGGCGCCGGCACCAATTGTCAGCAAAAACTGATCGCCTTGCACCATATGGAGTGTCCCTGGCGTCCTTCGGACCTGCAGCAGCGGGAAGGACGCATTATCCGACAAGGGAACGAGAACCCCAGGGTGGATATCTACACCTATGTGACGGAAAACACCTTTGACAGCTATTTGTATCAGCTGGTGGAGGGTAAGCAGAAATTCATAGGGCAGATTATGACCTCCAAATCTCCGGTGCGGAGCGCGGAGGATATTGACGAAACCGCTCTGAGCTACGCAGAAATCAAAGCGTTGTGTTCCGGCAATCCTCATATCAAAGAGAAAATGGATCTGGATATTGAGGTCCAGAAGCTGAAGCTGCTGAAAGCGAATCACCTGAGTCAGCGGTATGCGCTGGAGGATCAGCTCATTCGGAAGTACCCAGAGGCAATCTCCGCCTTGCAGCAGAGAATCAATGGGTTTCAATCGGACATGGAATTGTTAAGGAAAGGGACAAGCCCGAATGCGGACGGATTCTGCCCCATGACCATTCAGGGGCGAACCTACACGGAGAAGAAAGCCGCCGGTACAGCGCTTCTGGAAGTGTGCAATTCCATGACCAGCCCTGATCCCATTTCCATAGGCAGCTATCGCGGATTCCAGATGTTCTTATCCTACGACAGCTTTGACAAGGCGTTTAAGGTCTCCTTGGAAGGCGCACTGACCCACGTTGCCACCCTTGGCACCGATGTGTTTGGCAACATTCAACGGATGGATAATGTGCTTGACAGTATGTCTGAGAAAAGTGCAAACTGTGTGGAGAAGCTGGAAAACTTGAAGCTGCAGGCTGAGAACGCAAGGCAGGAAATCGCCCAGCCATTTCCCAGAGAGGCAGAGCTGAAAGCCAAATCCGCTCGGCTGGATGAACTGAACATCATCCTGAATATGGATAAGCGGGAAAATGAGATTGTGGATGGTGAGCGGGATTCCGAGGAGAACCAGCCCAATCGGGGTTCTCGTGAACGGGAGCGGTAGTATCGTTATTGCACACGCTCTATTGACATCGGGTCGGCATACCGATATAATGTTCTTCATGAGAGAGGTGATTTCATGAATCTTCAGACTTTTCTGGATATGAGGGGCATGACCAAATACCGATTATCGAAAATAAGCGGTATCCCAAAGACCACAATTATTGACATATGCTCGGGGAAAAGCTCTCTTGAAAAATGCTCTGCAAAGACCGTGCTTTTGCTGGCGCAGGCATTAGGGTGCAGCATGGAGGAAATCATGAAAATGGATAACCAGCTATTCGACGAGGAAACCGGGAAACCAATGGACCAGAGCTATCTTGAGGTAGAACTCCCGCCCTTTTTAAGAGAGTCTGTTCAGACCATGATTCTTGCGTGGAAGCGGAAGGAATCTGAGGGATATCGTGACTGGGATTGTGACTACTGTAATCTGCAAAGCGATATCAATATTGCCGAAGTTGAGAATCTGATTACCTCAGAGCAGGCATGGTATCTGCGCGAAAAATATCTATACCTTGAAAGGCCGGGTGAGCTGGATTGATTGATTTTACAGAGTGTCCTGTCCGCAGAAAGACATACGCCGGTGCCAACGGCAGTAAGATCTCTGTCGTGTACAACGATAACATCTATATGTTAAAATTTCCCGCGATCGCGTCCAAGAATCAGGTTATGAGTTATAGCAATAGCTGTATATCCGAGTATTTGGGTTGCAAGGTGTTCGAAAGCGTGGGGATTCCCGTCCAGGAAGTTCTTCTGGGGACGTATCGCACGCCAAAGGGAACGGAGAAAACCGTAGTGGCATGCCGCGATTTCACTTCACCGGGTGTCGTTCTTCAGGATTTTGCTTCCTTAAAGAATCAAATTGTGGATTCTGTGAGAAATGGCTATGGAACGGAATTGTCTGATATTCAGGACACCTTTGAGCAGCAAACAGCCATTGACGCAACGATCCTGAAAGAACGTTTTTGGGACATGTTCATTGTGGATGCTCTCATTGGAAACTGGGATCGCCACAACGGGAACTGGGGATTCCTGTACGATACGCAAACGGATGAGATGACGCTCGCTCCTGTTTTCGACTGTGGAAGCTGCTTATTTCCTCAGGCGGATGAGGAGAAGATGAATGAGATTCTCTCCGATCGCAATGCAATGAATCTGCGAATCTTCAACCAGCCGCTGTCCGCAATCATGCAGGATGGGAAAAAGATAAACTACTTTGCGTTTATTTCTTCCCTACAGAATCAGGACTGTAATCAGGCGTTGAAGCGTATTCTTCCGAGAGTCGATTTGACTGAAATCTGCCGGATTATTGACGAAACTCCCGGGTTGTCAGATATCCAGAAGAAATTCTTTGCGGGAATGCTATCTGCGCGAAAAGAGAGAATCCTTGATTTCTCATTCAAGAAGCTAAAGAAACTGGAACGATCCGGGAAGGAGCAGCTTCGCTGAAAATGTAACCGTTCGGTCAGGCTCATACATTTGTCTATCCTCTGGAAATACAGTATAATGGAAGAAAAAAGCGAAGGAGCTGACCAATATGCTGTTTTTCAGAGGAAAGAAATACTATGTGACCCTGAATGACCGGGAAGTCCGCCTTGCAAAGTACGCACTCTTTCATTTTCGGAATAAGCTGATTGCGCAGGGCAAGCCAGCGGATGACGTGAATGACTTGCTGATAAGAATCCTGGGATAAAGGCTTTGCCTGTAAGACAGCAAACAACCACCGTTAAGCAAATTGCGGTGGTTGTTCCCGTTCTTTACGATAAGTATGGAACCAGTCGCTTCTGCACACAGCCATTTGCACCACCGTGTTCCAATTAGGAGGCTCGCCCACTGCACCGTCTTGCAGTTATCCCAGATATCCCGGCAGCTTTCTGTAGTCGTCCAAACACAGTTCCCGTTTCAGCTCTTCTTCCGTAGGGAGATAGGTAAAATACTTGGAAGCAAAAATCTGGTTGTTGTTCTCTGGTAAGGAGTATTTCACCACGGCATCGTTTTTCTCCGCGCACAGCAAAATTCCGATCGGGGGATTGTCCCCCTCGTTCATCAACTCTCTGGTATAGTAATTCACATACATCTGCATCTGCCCCAAATCCTGATGGGTGAGCACATCCATTTTGAGGTCAATCAGGACAAAGCATTTGAGAATGTAGTTGTAAAATACCAGGTCAATATAGAAATTCTGACCATCCAATGTAAACCTTTTTTGTCGGGATACAAAGGAAAAACCTCTGCCCAATTCCAGAAGGAACTGCTGCAGGTGATCAATCAGAGCCTGCTCCAAATCACTTTCAAACACATGGGTATCCGGCTGGATTTGCAGGAACTCCATGACATAGGGGTCCTTCACGATTTTTTCGTATTCCGGCTTGGGTTCCAGCTTCTGGATTTCTCCAGCAACAGCCTCTTTGTCCCGGCTGGACAGAATCCGCTGATAATACATGGTATTGATCTGACGCTCCAACTGCCGGACGCTCCATGCCGATTTGACACATTCTTCCAAATAGAAAGCGCGAATCTTCTCATCAGGAATGCGCATTAACACCCGGTAATGTGACCAGCTCAATTCGGGACACAGTGTGTCTCGATTTGGAAAACAACAGTAAAACTGGCGCATCTTGCGCAGGTTTGATTCGTCAAAGCCCTTTCCGAACTCGCCGGTCAAACGATCAGACAGATAGTGTAATAGATTTCTGCCATATTCCGCCCGGTCATTTTCCCCGCAGGCTTTGTAAATCTCTTTTCCGACTTCCCAATAGGCGGTTACCATAGCGGAATTGATCGCACTGGTAAGCCGCCTCTGCGCCTGCACCAGAGACGCGCGAATCACATGGTAGGTATTTTCAGATGCTTGCGAAAGCTGCACTGGTGTATCCATAACAAATATCCTCCCTGCCAATTCTATCCCTAGTATTATATCGTATTATGCTGATAATGCAATCGGTTTTTCTCGGAAGAACAGAAGTGCAGTCTCTGCGGGAACCACCTGATCTGTGATCCAATCATACCGCCGGCCTCCTTGACTAAACCCCCAAATGGGGGTATAATATAGAAAACGAAAGGAGGTATCCGTATGAAGATATTCCATGGCTCCGAAAATCGGATTGAGAAGCCGGAGTATGGCAAAGGAAAACCTTACAATGATTACGGACTTGGCTTTTACTGCACAGAAGATATCGAGATGGCAAAGGAATGGAGCTGCGGTGAGGATCACGATGGCTTTGCCAACGAATATACCCTCGATATCACGGGGCTGAAAGTCCTGAATTTGAATGCTCCCGAGTACACAATTCTGCACTGGTTGGCTGTTCTCCTGAAAAACAGAACCTTCCGACTGACGAATCCAATCGCAAAGGATGCAAAGGAATATCTGTTGGAACACTTTCCAGTGAACACCGAGGATTATGATATCATTATTGGATACCGGGCAGATGATTCCTATTTCTCCTTTGCGGAGGATTTCCTGAACAACGCCATTTCCGTCAGGAAGCTGGAAAAGGCAATGCGCTTGGGCAATCTGGGAGAACAGGTTGTGTTGGTTTCCAGGGCTGCCTTTGACGCGCTGAAGTTCGTCAGCGCGGAGGAAGCAGATCGATCCATGTATTACGTTCTGAAAATGAAGCGGGACAAAGCTGCCAGAGCGGAATATCTGGGCAGCGACCGAAAGCCCAGCTATGGGCTGGATGAACTGTATATGCTGGATATCATGAGACAGGGGGTGAAGGCGGATGACCCACGCTTACGATGAAATGTATGTGGAAGGTGCAATGGTGCGAATGGGTGATATGCTGGAATACGCCTGCCTGGATTGCGATTATGACCCGGACAGCTTCTGGAGCATGTTTATCCGAAGCGGCCTTGCCAGAAGATTTGAAATTGGGGATGTATCGGTGGTTGCCGGAAAGTCCGGGCCTGAACTGGCCTATATGGTACTGTCCAAGGCAGATCACAGACGGAACTTTCCCAAGGCGAAATGGAGAGAGGACAGGAGCGATCTGTATTGGTGTGGATGGGTGCTGGCCTATTACCAATGGGATCGGGATGTGACCTTCTCCCGGATTTGGGATCGTATCAGCATTCGGATGCTGCAGAAAATGTATCCGGCACTTCATGAGGCAGACATCACCAAAGCGGTTGATGAGATGGATGCGCTGATGAAGCCTGGGGAAAAACGTTCTGTTCACAGTCTTCGGCTGCTGCGGGGACTGACACAGCAGGAACTGGCAGACAAGGCGCATATGACCGTGTCGCAGCTTCAGCGAGTTGAATATGGAGAAAGGAAAACCGAGAACCTCTCCCTGAAAACCGCCCTTGCGCTGGCAAAAGCGCTGGGCGTGGAAGTTGAGGAGCTGGGTTAATTCAGAGCTGGACCGTTTCAGGTTCAGCTCTTTTCTGCACCTTCACTCTGATTCTGAACCAAACTGGAAATCACCCCCTGTTCACAGAGGAACAGGGGGATTGTTACGCTCAAAAGAAAGGAAGTTGGTATCTATCACAAACGCAGAACTGAATACGCTGCTCTACCGAAAGATGTTCGCAGAGCAGAAACGCTATCGGCAGCGGCTTCTTGCAATGACGCCGGAAGAAATCTTACGCAGTGCCTACGAGTTTACCATCAAGGAGGATATTCTGCTGTCGCTGGAATACAACGATCTATCGGACAAGCAGTGTCAGGCGATGCTCAAATCAGCCCATCCGCTGCAGGATGCCTTTGATGCCTGGGAGAAACACGAAGGCTCCCACATGGCGGAAGTACAGTCTATCATTGAACGCTGCGCCGATACAGCGATTCAAAATAACCACAGTAAGTCTTACCGGGAGGAACGATAGCAGATGGCGTATTTTACCCCTGAAGAAATCCAGCAGGCGAAGCGAATGGACTTGCTGACCTACCTTCAAACCTATGAGCCGAATCAGCTGGTAAAGGTGTCTAACGATACCTATTGCACGAAAGACCACGACTCTCTGAAAATCAGCAACGGGAAATGGCACTGGTTCTCCCGGAATACAGGTGGAAGATCAGCCCTTGACTATCTTGTGAAAGTCAGGGGGCTTTCCTTTTTGGAGGCAATGGAAACCATTCATGGAAAGCCCATGCCCCGGACGATTCCGGCTCCCGCGCGGAAACAGGAGCCGAAGGCGCTGCTTCTCCCGGAACGAAATGGAAATGCCGATCGTGTCATCCAATACTTGAAAGGCCGTGGTATTCATGATGTGGTCATTCGGTACTGTCTTGAGAATCATCTCCTGTTTGAATCCCGGGAATACCACAGTGCTGTATTTCTGGGATATGACAAAGGCGGTGCTGCCCGGTACGGCAGTGTCAGGGGCACTGTTGGAGGCTACAAGGGAGAGCTATCCGGCAGCGACAAACACTACTCCTTCTCTGTCCCCGGAAACAGCGAAACCGTCCACGTCTTTGAATCCGCCATCGATGCGCTGAGTTATGCCACTCTGGAGCTGTTTGAGGGAAGAAACTGGCATGAGGATCACCTGCTGTCCCTTGCGGGTGTGTATATTACAAAGCGGGAGAATGTGGTACCTGTGGCGCTGTCCCGATACCTGGAGGATCACCCGGAGGTTCGGGTACTGCGCCTGCATCTGGACAATGATGCCATTGGTCGGGGTGCAGCAGCTGGAATCGTTGAAGGACTGCGGGATCAGTATGCTATTTTTGATGAGCCGCCTGTGGTTGGCAAGGATGTGAATGACCAGCTCCAAATGAGAGTTGGATTAAAATGCAAGGAGGAATACAGTCGATGAAAATCAGTATCTATCAGATCAACCGAGACAGGGATAACCGGAATCTCAAGTTCATGGGATTGGATTATACCCGAAAAACACTGCAAACAGCCGAGCCGGATTGCGCCACATATGACAAGGTGTATTCCGGGGATGTACGGTGCCGGAATCTGGAGGATGTGTACACCATGTTCAATATCAACAGACCGGATGATTTCCGCGGACACAGCCTTTCGGTATCCGACGTCGTGGAAGTGGAGGATGCCGCCAGTATGACGCCGGGATATTACTACTGCGACAGCATTGGTTTCCGGGAAATCCCGTTCCAGCCGGAGCTTGTCAGGGATATGATCCAGCCGAATACCATTCAGGTGGTCATGGTCGAGCCGGGAAAGACAGCCAGAATTGCGGAGATTGGCACCTCGTTAGGTTGCCTTCAGCAGATCGTGGGCGGAGATATTGAGGCTTACTATCCCTTTGAGGAGCCGGTCTGCATTGTCTGCAACGAAGAGGGCAAACTTTGTGGTTTACCCCTCAACCGCGCAATCCGGGCGGAGGATAGCAATGAGATCGTTGATATCATTGCAGGCCCCTTTTTTGTCTGCGACTGCAGCGGGGAATCCTTTGGAAGCCTGTCCAAGGAACAGCAGGAGCGGTATCTGAAGAAATACCGCAATCCTGAGCGATTCTTCCGTGTGGGTGACTCCATTGAGGCGGTCCCCATGATCCCGGAGAGAAAAGGCAAGGTGCGTTAAGGTCCCTGTGGCTGAAAGCACTTAGCTCCAACTGTCCGCCAACAGAAAATCTCTGATGTTCCTGTGCCTTATTCCATTTCGGCTCATATCGAACTCATCCAAAGAAACAACATATTTGGGATAGTGATCCCGAATACTGTCATATACATCAAACTCACGATGGATTGTTTCTTCCGAAGCCAGCAGATAGGCGACCTGAATATAGATCCTTTCTCCGCGTTTGTCGCAAACGAAATCCACTTCTTTATTACCAGTTTTTCCTACCGTTACGGAATAGCCCCGACGCAGCAGTTCCATGAAAACGATATTTTCCAGAATCAGATTGATATCGCGCATATTGCCGCCAAACACGGCTTCCCGGATACCATGATCCGCAATGTAGTATTTTTCATTTGTGGCGAGAAGCTGCTTGCCTTGTAAATCCTGCCGTTTTACCTGATAGAAGAGGTATGCGTCGCAGCAGTATTTAATATAGTTCAAGATTGTTTCCGGCGCAACGGTTCGATGTTCGCTTTTTAAGAACTTTGATAACGATGTTGCCGAGAAGGTCGTTCCCACGTTCGCTGTTACAAAGGCAAGAATCCGCTCCAGCAGATCCACATCACGCACTTTGTTGCGCTTCACAATATCCTTGAGCATTACGGAGTTAAATAAGTCCGTCAGATACTGGTGGGACGGCTCATCTGTATACTGCAAATTGGAAAGGTATGGCATACCTCCGGTGACCAGGTACTTTTGGAAGCATTGCTGAATAGAACTCTGGGGGAAGATTGGTAGATACAGTTCGAGAAACTCGGAAAAAGAGAATGGATAGATGACAAACTCGACATAACGCCCACCTAAATAGGTGGCCAGTTCGCCGGAAAGAAGCTTGGCATTGGAGCCTGTGATATAAATATCGCAATCCAGGGCAACGCGCAGGGAATTGATACACTTCTCCCAGTTTGCAACTTCCTGAATTTCATCAAAGAACAGGAAGACCTTTCCCTGAATCGTGGAAGACAGACGCAGAACCTCTTCGTGCAATGACTGTGCATTGCACAAATGCGCATTGCGCATATCCTCAAAGTTGATTGAGATGAAGTGTTCGGCACCAACGCCGGATTCCAGCAGCTCCTGCTTGACAAGCTCCAACATGACAGATTTCCCGGAGCGTCGAATACCTGTTACCACTTTGATGAGCTCACCGCCGATAAAGGGTCGAATCCGACTCATGTATAATTCGCGTTTTATCATAGAGCACTCCCTCCTTTATCTTACAGTTTATCAAAGTAAAGGTGAGAAGTCAATCGAAATAATACATTTTATCAGTTATAACTGATAAATAGAAACCATCATAATAATTTATTAGGTATATAAGAACTCGAGGGCGTTTGAATGATAGCATCATTTCATGGGTTAATACGAAAAGCTGGATATACAGAATTAGAATAGAAAAATGCAACCAGTTGCAAAAATCCTACGTTAAGGAGCATCGGCGTGGAAATACGCAGAGAATTCTATCTGGAGAAACGAATTGCGCATCAAAAAACGCAAGCAAATGGGGGCAATTCCAGAGAACACTTTCTTTTGGAGGTACCCCTCACTGCGCTGCCTGAAAAGGTGGCGCTTTTTCTTTGCCCAATTTGTGAGGAGGTGAGGTCCATTTGAATGATGATTGCGCCGCATCTGAGAGGAAGCACAAAACCCGGATGCGGCTGGTTTCCAAAGAAGAAGCACATTGGTTGGAGGAAAAACTGAAGCAGTCGTTTTATGACGAGCGAATGCAAATGATCCGCGAAGCGTGGCTCTTTCTTCGGCCAGGCAGTAAAAAGAAACGAGGGTAGAAGTATGTCTTTCATAGAGCAAGCATCGCCTTTTGTCCCCAAAAGGCAGCTTGTCAGGGAGAATCCCTGAAACCCTCTGCACAAAGGAGTGTCATGAACAGTAGGACCTGTGAAATCAAAGTGCGCCTTACGCCGGAGGAGATGGCGCATCTGAATCGACTGGTTACCGCTTCCAAATTGTCCAGAGAAGCCTATTTGCGGAAGCTGATTGCCGGAGTCGTACCGAGAGAAGCCCCGCCTCCGGATTTCTTTTCCATGATGCAGCAGCTTCATTACATTGGCAACAATCTCAATCAGATTGCCGTAAAGGCACATGCTTTGGGAGCCATCGATGCAAAGCACTATGACGAGGGGGTGCATATGTTTGATGAGGCTGTCCAGAAAATCCTATCTGCAGTGCTGAACCCCATTCCTATGGAGCGGTAGGCCATGGCAGTAACGTCAATATGGCGTGTCCATGGAAGCGTTGGAAAGGTGCTGAACTATGTTGAAAACGAGGAAAAGACCACCTGTGTCTCCAATGACCTCTATCAAGGTGCAGATGACCTTTCCGATGTCATTGACTACGCCATCGCGCAGCATAAAACCAGTCAGCCGCAGGCAAAGGATGGTGAGGAAATCGTCCTTCGATTCGTTTCCGGGATCAACTGCCATCCACGCACAGCAAGGACAGAGATGCAGCAAATCAAGAAATTCTACGGCAAGGAGGATGGCGTCATTGCCTATCATGGATACCAGTCTTTTGCCCCCGGAGAAGCTACGCCGGAGATTGCCCATGAGATTGGAGTCAAGCTGGCACAGAGGCTTTGGGGTGATCGGTATCAGGTGCTTGTCGCCACGCACCTGGATCGTGCCAACCATCTGCACTCTCATTTTGTCTTGAATACGGTCTCTTTTGTGGATGGCATCAAGTATCACCGTACCAAACAGGACTATATAGAAATGCAGAGGATATCCGATTCGCTATGCCGCGAATATGGTCTTTCTGTGATTCGCAATCCAAAAGGACGAGGGAAAACCTATGACGAATGGGCTGCGGAAAAGGATGGAAAGCCAACGATCCGTGGCGTCATCCGTTCTGATATTGATCGGGCAATTCTGGCATCCACGACACAGAAGAACTTCCTGGAGGCAATGCAGGCAATGGGCTACACCATCAAAACACGAACGGCAGAGGGACAGCCACTGAAGTACCCGGCTCTGAAACCACCCGGCGCGAAAGGGTTCTTCCGGTTTCACCGGCTGGGGCCGGGATACTCGCTGGATGAAATTCTGGACCGTGTCTATGATAATGTGCGCAGGCAGACTCCATTCCCGGAAGCAGACCGACTGGCGGCACGGCGCAACCCCTTTATCCCGTATCCAAAAGCGAAAGGAATCTACGCCCTGTATCTTCGCTATTGCTATGAACTGCACATCATCCAAAAGCATCCGGCATCCGTGAAGCGGGTGCCTTTTTCTATGCGTCAGGACCTGATTCTGCTGGATAAGCTGGATGCACAAACCAGATTCCTGGCTAAGTATGAATACAGCAATATCGAGGAGCTAAAGTCCCATAAGCTGGGTTCCGCAGATAGAATCGCACAGCTGGAAGAGGAACGCGGAGTGCTCAGAAATGATCTGAAAACAGCAACACGCAAGAAGGACGCTCCAGCAATGGAAACGATGAAAGCACGCATCAAAGAGGTTTCCTCTGAGATAAGGACATTACGACAGGAGGTGAAACTATGTGATGATATCGAAGCCAGATCTACCCTGATGGAGCAGAATCTGGCGCAGCTGCAGCAAGAACAGGAAATCGAAAGGAAGGAGGAAGAACAACATGAGCTATTCCAGCGAAGCGGCAGATCAGGTAGTCCGACTGAGCTTGAACGGCGTTGAGGTGGCGGCAAAGCTGTCGGGCTCTGCTGCCAAGCAACTGGCGATTATGCTCTACGCCATTTTGAGAGATCAGAAGAAAACCAAGGGAAAAATCCGCCTGACCAATATGCTCCGTTCCGGCAAGGAACTGAAAGTGTTCGCAGTCAAAGACGGTGATCTTGAGAAGTTCTGCGTGGAAGCGAAGAAATACGGCGTGCTCTACTGCGTTTTGAAGGATAAGAACGCGTCCGATGGTATCACGGACATTATGGTCCGGGCGGAGGACGCCGCCAAGGTCAATCGGATATTCACCCGGTTTGGTCTTGCCACCGTGGATATGGCTGCCGTAAAAACGGAAATCATCAGGGAACAGGAAAAGAGCCGTGTTTCGGATGACACGACAGAACCGAATCAAGCAGCGGATCAACCCCAAGGTGCCCACAACGATGCGTTCGTCAAAGAGCTGTTCAGCCAGCCCCAGGATTTTGCTGAAGAAAACCCTCAAAGCGGACGGACAGAGGCCGAGAGTCCGTCCGGGAATACCTTGCCGAGCAAATGGGACGAAGGAATTTCTTCTGATAAGCGTCCCTCTGTTCGGGAGGCATTGAAGCAGATTCGGCAGGAACAGGCTGGAATCACAGAACAGCCTCAACACACCATTGCCGAAAAGGTAGTGGAAAAGATCGCAAAAGGGAAGGAGCGATGAAATGAACGAAGTCTTTGATAAAGAGAGCTGGGCAAACCGAAAGCAGCAGGATCGGGAATCGGCATTTGCCATTGTGGATGATGCCCTTAAGAAAATGAGCACGGACACGGACGTGTTTCAGACCTATCTGGATGTGCAGTCCAGATTTGAACGCTACTCCGTAAGCAATGCTCTGTTGGTTGCCAGTCAGAAACCGGAAGCCACCAATTTGGCGGATGCAAATACCTGGCGTGGAAAAGGCGGCTTTATCCGCAAAGGACAGACTGGGATTCTGTTGATGGAACCCGGCAATTCCTATACGCGGAAAGACGGCTCGTCCGCAGTGAGTATCAATGTCAAACGCGTCTTTGATATTTCCCAAACTACCCTGTTCCAGCCCCAGGAGCCGGCGACGAATCAGGACATACGGCTGCTGCTCAATGCCATGGTTCGGTACGCCCCATGTAAGGTGGATTTTCGTGATACGCTGCCCGGTGACCAAAGTGCCCTTTACAGCCCCCAGGAAAAAACCGTCTTTGTCCGGCGTGGACAGTCCATGGAAGATACCTTCCGGGGCGTCGCCAAGGAGCTTGCCCACGCCTACATGGACACCGGCAGCTACAACCGGGACGAAAATGCTTTTCTGGCCCGCTGCGTAGGAAACATCATATGTCAGCGGAATGGCATTGATGGGAACCCCCTTTCTGTCCAGCAGCTTCCTCAGAAGTATGCCGCTATGGAGCCGAAAGCGATTCGGGAGGATTTGAAGTCCATCCGCATCGCCGCCAACCAGATCTCCGCTGATATGTTCCGCTTCATGGACGCCAGAAATCACGGCACCAAGCAGCGGGACGATGCGCGGTAAAGGAGGCGGCATGGCAGAAACACAGCGATTGATTCAAGTCAGCGACTACGAACAGCGGCTGATGGTGGCAGGACTCAACGATTTCCGCAATGACCTGATTCGTGACGGAAAGCCCACCGAGGACATTAACACCCTGCTTCTCAAGGTCATCGATGCCCCGGCAAAGAAGCCTTCCAGAAAGGCAGAACGTGGGGAACGATAAGCTATCCAAACAGAACTGCATTCTCTATGCCTGTGGAATTATCCCGGTTACCTGGCTGGCCCTTCTGTGTGCCCCATTACTGGATGGCGGTCTGCGGACCCTCCTGGCGGGGTTCGGCACTGCATTGAATGAGCCATTCCACATCGTCTGGTGTGAGCGAAGTCTGAAAACGCTTATGATCTTTCTCCTGATTTATGGTATGTGTATCGGACTGTACATCTCCAATGAACGGGTTTATCGGCGACGGGAGGAGCAAGGCTCCGCGCGGTGGGGAAGCCCCGGGACGGTCAATAAAGTCTATCGTCAAAGTGGAAACGAAAACAAAATTCTGACCCAGCAAGTGGCGATCGGCTTGGATGGCAGAAAGCATCGGCGAAATCTGAATGTCCTGGTCTGCGGTGGTTCCGGCGCTGGCAAAACCCGCTTTTACGCAAAACCCAACATCATGCAGGCAAATACGTCCTTCGTGATTCTTGACCCGAAGGGAGAACTGATGCGGGATACCGGGCATCTGCTGGCAGAAAAGGGATACGAGGTGAAAGTGCTGGATTTAATCAACCCGGAGAGAAGCCACTGCTATAACCCCTTTGTATATCTGCGCGATGACGATGACATCCAGCGCCTGGCAACCAACCTGATGAAGAACACCACCCCCAAGGACAGCAAATCTTCCGACCACTTTTGGGAGGACACAGCGGCGATGCTGCTGAAAGCCCTTATTTCCTACCTCCACTATGAGGCACCGCCGGAAGAGCAGAACTTTCCAATGGTTATGGAAATGATCCGCGCCGGCGACGTGAAAGAGGACAATGAGGATTATGTTTCTCCCCTGGATGAACTGTTTGACCGGCTGGAACGAAGAAATCCTGAGCATATCGCTGTGCGGTACTACAAGGGCTATCACTCAGGCAGCGGAAAGACGCTGAAATCCATTCAGATCACCCTGATTTCCCATTTGGAGAAATTCAATCTGACTTCTCTGGCGGGCATTACCCAAACAGATGAGATGGAGCTGGGCGAAATCGGTGAGCGGAAAACCGCCGTTTTCGCAGTGATTCCAGACAGCGACAGTTCCTACAACTTCATTGTTGGCATGCTTTACACGCAGCTGTTCCAGCAGCTTTATCGCAAAGCAGACTTTGAACATGGCGGGAGGCTGCCTGTCCACGTCCATTTTGTGATGGACGAGTTCGCCAATGTTGCCCTGCCGGATGACTTCGACAAGCTGTTGGCAACCATGCGCAGCCGGGAAATATCTGTCAGTATTATCCTGCAGAACCTGGCACAGTTGAAAGCGCTGTTTGATAAGCAGTGGGAATCCATTGTGGGAAACTGCGACACATTCCTGTATCTGGGTGGCAACGAGCAGTCCACCCACGAATATGTTTCCAAGCTGCTGGGGAAGCAAACCATCGATACCAATACCTACGGTCAATCCAAAGGTCGCAGCGGAAGTTACACCACCAACTTTCAGACTGCCGGACGAGAGCTTATGACCCCGGATGAGGTGCGGATGCTGGATAACCGCTATGCACTTCTTTTCATTCGCGGCGAGCGTCCAATCAAAGATCTGAAATACAACATCCTCAAGCATCCAAACGTGGCACTTACCACAGACGGACATGCGGACCCATACCAGCATGGTACGGACCCTTTGAGCGTCGCTTCCATTTCCGTTAGCCTCGAAAAGCTAAAGCAGGCACCCCCGGAGGATATCGGCGACACGAACTACGTCCTCCTCTCTGAAGAGGAGGTCTACGACTTTATCAAAAAACAACAATCTAAAAATAATCAGGAGGTAACTACTAATGAAGAACATTTTCAAGAACATCATCCATCCCACTACCCGTCAGAATTCTAAGCGTCAGCCCATGCCCGAATCTGTTCGCGGAGTCTTCCGCTACTACAGCACTGCTGTTCTTACCGGAGCACTGATCCTGGGTCAGACGGTGACTGCCTATGCTGCCAATGACCCTCTGGTTGTTGTCAACAATCTGAGCACCTTCATCTTCGGACTGATTCGCGCCGTGGGCCTCATTCTGCTGGGCTGGGGTATCGTTCAGGTCGGTCTGTCTCTGCAGTCCCACGACCCTTCCCAGCGAAGCAACGGCTTCCTGACCCTTGCCGGTGGCATCATCATCACCTTTGCCAAGGAGATTCTGGATCTGATCGTTGCCTGAGCAAATCTGCAAGGGCAGACCCCCAATGAGGTCTGCCCGGAAAGGAGGTGGAATCATTGTCAGACAACTGGGTTGTGCAGAATCTGGAGAAAGCCCTCAATGTCTGGAATGACAAATTAAGTGAAATCTGGCAGCTCATCACGCAGTCTCCAACCAGTTTCAAAGGCGGCACGCTCTGGACTGTGGTTTCCAATATCCATGGCACCTTGCAGGCCATTGGCTATGCGCTTCTGGTGCTGTTCTTTGTCATTGGCGTCATGAAAACCTGCGGATCCCTGACGGAAGTCAAGCGGCCGGAACACGCACTGCGCTTGTTTGTGCGCTTTGCTCTTGCAAAAGGTGTGATCACCTATGGCATGGATCTGATGCTGGCATTCCTGGACATTGTGCAGGGCATCATTTCCAAAATCATGCAGGCAAGTGGCTTTGGGCAGCCGCAAGTGACCGTACTGCCATCTGAAATCGTATCGGCCGTAGAGGACTGCGGTTTTCTTGAATCGATCCCTTTGTGGTCAGTTACTCTGATCGGGGGCTTGTTCATTTGGGTGTTGTCCTTCCAGATGATTCTCAGTGTCTACGGACGCTTTTTCAAAATGTATATGTACACAGCCATTGCGCCCATTCCCTTGTCCACTTTTGCTGGGGAGCCAACGCAGAGTATTGGCAAGAGTTTTCTGAAAAGCTACGCTTCCGTTTGCTTGGAAGGTGCCGTCATTGTACTTGCCTGCGTGATCTTCTCTGCCTTTGCCTCTTCACCCCCTGTAGTGGACACCAATGCTGCAGCTGCCAGTATGGTATGGAGCTACATTGGAGAGTTGATTTTCAATATGTTGATTCTCGTTGGTTCGGTCAAGATGGCAGATCGTGTGGTACGGGAAATGCTGGGGCTCTGATGAAGTCGAAAACTTTTGAAATTTGAAAGTTTTCGACTTACAAGTCCAAAACTTTTAGGAGGTAACCATTGGAAGTAAAAATCAATAAGGAAATTCAGTCCTACAGTGAATCCCTGTTTTTTGGACTGTCTATGCGGCAGTGTGGGTTCTCCCTGGCTGCGGTTTTGGTTGCCATCGGGCTGTACTTTCTGCTGAAACCCTATGTGGGAGCAGAAACCGTCAGCTGGATGTGCATCCTCGGTGCTGCGCCTTTTGCGGCGATGGGATTCGTCAGCTACCATGGTATGACTGCCGAGCAGCTGGTATGGACCTGGTTCCGATCTGAGATTCTGGAACCCAAACGGCTCATCAGTGAACCGGACAATCTCTATTACAATCTTTTGGAGGATACCATCTCCAAACGAGAAAAGGAGGAATACAAGGCGTGATGAAATCCATTCGCAGCCTGATTCGTCAGGATCGGGAGAAGTATGTGATTCCCAGGAAAGTCCAGGATGTGATTCCCATCCAGCAGATATGGGAGGACGGCATCTTCCTTGCCGGCGGGAGGTTTGCAAAAACCTTCCGCTTTTCTGATATCAACTATCAGGTGGCTTCTGAGCCGGACAAGCTGAAAATGATTCGAGCCTACTGCGCGTTAATCAACAGCCTGGACTGCAGCGCCACCACCAAAATCACGGTTTTCAATCACAAAATGAGTCAGATCAATTTCGAGAAGTCTATCCTCATGGAAATGCAGTGGGATGGGCTGGATACGTTTCGGGAGGAATACAATCAGATGCTGTTGGACAAGGCAACCAATGGCAATGGAATTGTGCAGGAGAAATTCATTACCGTGTCGATTCGTAAACGAGATGTGGATGCCGCCCGAAGCTTTTTTACCCGTATGGAAGCGGAGCTTTCTTCCCATTTCGCTGCGCTGGGTTCTTCCTGCGCCCCCATGAACGCAATCGAACGGCTGCAAACGCTGCACCGCTTCTATCGCCGGGGCGAGGAGAATGAATTCCGCTTCTCCTTGCGGGATTCTGCCCGGAAAGGCCACAGCTTCCGCGACTATATCTGCCCGGATGCTATCGAACGCCACAGTGACTATTTGCAGATTGGAGACCGTTTCGCGCGGGTCTTGTATCTGAAGGACTACGCCAGCTATATCCGGGATGACTTTGTATCGGAACTGACCGATCTGAACCGGGATATGATGCTGTCCATCGATATGGTTCCCATCCCCACGGAAGAAGCTGTGCGGGAGGTTGAGAATCGCTTGCTGGGTGTGGAAACAAACATAACCAACTGGCAGCGCAAACAGAACCAGAACAACAACTTCTCTGCTACCGTTCCCTATGATATGGAGCTGCAGCGCAAGGAGAGTAAGGAATTTTTGGAGGACCTGACCACCCGAGATCAGCGCATGATCTTTGGCATTCTGACTATGGTCATTACTGCCGATACCAAGGAGCAATTGGACACGGATACGGAAGCCGTTCTTTCCGCAGCCCGGAAAAGGATGTGCCAGATGGCAGTTCTTAAGTATCAGCAGATGGACGGCCTGAACACGGTTCTGCCCATCGGCACACGCAAGATCAATGCCTTCCGAACCCTGACCACTGAGAGCGTTGCCGTGTTCATGCCCTTTAAGGTGCAGGAGATCATGGACAAGGGCGGTATTTACTTTGGCGAGAACGCGATCTCCCACAACCTGATTATGTGCAACAAGGAAAATCTGCTGAACCAGTCCGCTTTCCTGTTGGGTGTTCCCGGTTCCGGAAAGTCGTTCTGCGCAAAGGAGCTTATGACCTTCCTGATGCTGAACACCGAGGATGATATTCTTGTGTGTGATCCGGAAGGCGAGTACGCCCCTCTGGTGGAGGCAATGGGCGACATTGGCTCTGTGATTCATGTTTCCGCAGGTGGGCGGGACCGGCTGAATGCCATGTACATGGTAGATGGTTACGGCGAAAACAACCCCATTGTCGTAAAATCTGAGTTCATCATGTCCCTCATCGAGCAGATTGACAAGAAAGGTGTGGGTCCCCAGCACAAGTCGATTATCGACCGCTGTATCACGATTGTCTACCGCAACGCCGCCTACACCGGCACCGTTCCCACCCTCTGTACGCTGCGGGATACTCTGTTGGAGCAGCCAGAGCCGGAAGCCAAGCAGATTGCCCTGTCTCTGGAACTGTATACCACCGGTTCTCTGGATATCTTCGGTAAGCAGAGCAATGTGAACCTGGATAAGCGGGTGGTGGTGTTTGATATTCATGGTTTGGGTGCACAGCTGAAGCCTACCGGTCTGCTGGTCATTACCGATACCATGCTCAATCGGGTGACGCTGAACTGGAAAAGAGGCAAGCGCACCCATGTGTTTATTGACGAGTTCCACGTCGTATTTGAGAACGAGTTCTCTGCTGCTTTCTTCAATTCCGCATGGCGGCAGTTCCGGAAGCGCAATGCCTTTCCCACTGCTATTACCCAGAACGTGGAATACCTGCTGGATTCTGTACAGGCCAGCACCATGCTGTCCAACTCCGAGTTTATCGTCATGCTCAACCAGGCGGCGTCTGACCGGGAAAAGCTGGGAAAGCTGCTGAATATCTCCAACGAGCAGATGAACTACATCACCAATGTGGAGGCAGGCTCCGGCCTTATCCGGTATGGCAGCGCATTGGTCCCCTTTGTCAATCGCTTTCCCAAGGATACAAAACTCTATCAGCTCATGACCACCAAGCCCGGTGAGGGACGGTTTGCAGAACAGTCCTGATAGGAGGTTGGTTCATTGCTGGAAATCAAGACAAGGCAGCATCAGGGAAAGCCTGTTCTGAATACTGCCCAGCAGCAAATGCAGCGCAGCTTTGTCAGGACTCGGCAGAAGCAGGCACTGCATCGTCAGGCAGAACAGTCTGACTCTCCCAGCAACTATGCGGAAGAACAAATTACCCATACGGCAGAGGATACCGTACGGGACGTGGGGGTGCTTGCAGGGCGCGAAATACATTCGATTTGTGACAGGGGTCATGAAGAAGAAACCTGTGGATATGATTCGTTTTCGGCGTTTTCAGTACCTGCAGAGGAGGAAGCTGTACCCAGTCCTTATCAGACACCTGCAAATTCCCGACGCCCTGAAAGTTACTCCGGCAACCCAGGTATTCGCCATCAGGTGGCGGAAGCTGCAAACCAGGCTCATGCTTCACGACAGGTGTTTCGGGAGCATCCGGAATGCGCTACAGTCGAGTCTACTGCATCGTCTGCTCAACAGGTTGCTGCGCGGAAGGCTGGGATTCAGAACATCATAAAGCAGAAACAGACAAAGCTATCCGGAGCCGATCGCCCTTTGCCCTGTTCGGATACAGCACTTGCGTTTCAGACAGTGCCGCAGAATGCGTACCTGCGGGTTGATGCCAAACCAATGCGGACAAAAGAACGGGAAATGGAAAAACCGCAGGCGGGGTACGATTTTTCTTCTGCGCGGCAAAATGCTGCGCGGAAAGCAGCGGTGCAAAGCATTACCGGGCAGGCAAAGGAGCGGAACCGTGAAGAGCTTCGGTTTGAACGGGCGCATTATTCTCAGCAAGTAGAGAAGTCGGTGGGTTCGTCTGAACGGAACCCGGATGCATTTACCCGGAAAAGCGCGGTATCCCCGAATAATTCAAACGAAGTAGTCGACCATACGCTTTCTGCTGAAAACGGAGCGTTATCGTGTGCGAGAAAGCCAGCATCCCTCAAGACAAGGCCTGATTCACCAATCCGCGCAAAGCGTGAACCAATGTCTATAAAGGTACCCAAAACTTCAAATGGGAAAGTCATAGATGCCACCGCAGAACACACCTTTCAGGAAGCAAGAAAGGCAACGATCAAAGCAGTACAGAAAAGCAATCGTGCAGCAGCGGCGGCAGGACATATGGCAGTCATTGCGGCAAAGAAAGCCAGAGAAGCAGCGGCAAAGCTGGCCCGGTCTGCAGCGGAGGCGGCGAAGGCGCTCTACACAGCGATTGCGGCAGGTGGTACGGCAGCAGTTTTGGTGATTGTAGTGATTGTTCTGATTGGCTGTGGCGCTGCGCTGTTCGGAAGCCAGGACGATGACGCTGCGGAAACGCTGCCTCTCAGTGCAGAGGTGGAAGCCTATGAGCCTGTCATTCGGGAATATGCGAAGCAATATGGTATCCCGGACTATGTTCTGCTCATCCAGGCAGTCATGATGCAGGAATCCGGCGGCAGAGGAAACGATCCCATGCAGGCATCGGAATGTCATTACAACACGCAGTATCCTCGAATCCCTGGAGGAATTACTGACCCGGAATACTCCATTGCTGTTGGGATTCAGAATCTGGCAGACTGCCTCCGGATTGCGGAAGTTGAAAGCCCCATTGATCTGGATCACATTCAGCTTGCGCTGCAGGGGTACAACTTTGGAAGTGGATATATCACCTGGGCGCAACAGAAGTACGGGGAATATACCCGTGCCAATGCTGTTGAGTTTTCGATGAAAATGGCGGAGCAAATGGGTTGGGACAGCTATGGGGACAAGCAGTATGTGCCTCACGTTTTGCGTTACTATCCCATAGGGAAAGTGTTCTATACACCGGAAGGCGGGGACGCGATTGTCGATGTTGCTCTGTCGCAGGTGGGCAATGTTGGCGGGGAGCCATACTGGAGCTGGTATGGATTTACCAACCATGTGGAATGGTGCGCCTGCTTTGTAAGCTGGTGCGCCGACCAGTGCGGATACCTGGACAGCGGTGCATATCCGAAGTTCTCCGGTTGCGTCATGGGTATGCAGTGGTTTCAGCAGCGAGGACTCTGGCTGGATCGAACCACAGAGCCAGCTCCGGGTATGCTCATATTCTTTGACTGGTCGCCGCAGAATGGGGTTCCTGACCATGTGGGTATTGTTGAGCGGGTGGAAAATGGAATGGTATATACCGTGGAAGGCAACTCCAGAGACGTATGCCGGCAGAAGCAGTATTCTCTGGGCAGCAGTGTAATTCTGGGTTATGGGATGCCTGCACAGTAGCTGCGCACAAAACTGGGGCAGCCGATATGGCTGCCCCGGCGATGGGATTGTGCGATGTGGTTTATGAATGCTTCAGCTTGATTTTTGAGGACTGGTTTTCAATAGCCTGAAACGGTTGACTGGGAGCTGCGGTCCAGAAATGGTCTATGTTGAACTTGTGTTCCCGCAGCTTTGCTGCCAGGTTCGTTACACGCAGGATATCTGATTTGAAATCACTTCTGGATTTGCTGTTTAGAAGTTCTTCGATTTTCTTGATGTCACAGCTTCGCAAAAGCTCACCTTCCAGATTTGGAACCTGCGGGATGGTGATAACATCAGAAATAGAACTGCATTTCGTAAGTTTCCTGATGTTCCGATTCAGAATATCGACATTCCCAGCATCTACGTCAAAGACGAGGACAACAGTTGTTCCTGGTGAGAGCGCACGAAGACGAAGATCGGTTATTTCCTCTGTCACCATATTTAGCACCTGTACTTTTCCGGGCTTGATGAGTCCCATTTGCGTCTTTAACGTGTCAATCATTTTCTTGTCGTCTTCGCCTTCGACAAAGTATTGAACGATACTGTTTTTCACTGCTGCCACCTCAGCTTCTACAGTTCTGCGATTGCATAAATCAGATCCACAGCAGGGGCACACGAGAACAGATCGTTTTCTACGGCGTTCTTTAGTGAATCGGTATTTCGCTTGAGCAGGGAGGAGGCATCAATGCTTTCGATGGGACAATCGCTGTTGGAAAGGTCTTTGCGGAGGAAAGTAAACGAATGCTTCGGCAGGCTCATATCCAGAATATCAGCATTGTGAGATGTGAAGAACAGCTGCCCATTCGGACGCAGCAGATCAATCATAAGAGAGAGCGTTGCCTTCTCAAGGTCGCTGTGAATATAGGAAAACTTTTCATCACAATAGCAGAAGCGAACATGTCCTTGCATCAAAGAGGAAATGATACGAGCTACTTCAACACCCGCTTTTGTTCCACTGGAGAGAACGGACGTGGTAAAGCGCTCACCGTCTTGAAGCACAACATCACGATCTCTCAGGCGGATTACATATGCCCGTTTTACTTCCTTGGAAATAGACACGCAGACAATGGATGGATCAAGGGCTTTCAGGATGTTCTCCAGAATTGCTCTAAACGTTTCATCCTTATCCGGGAGATGAAGCGTACGCTTGGTATCTTCTGGATATTCAAACATCCAATTCAGTTTTTCGATTCTATCCAATTCTTCTATGTAGCTATCGGCGGGAGAATACGGTGCATTCTCCAACTTTTTTGCGCAGGACTCATAGTTATCTGATTGCGTAATCTTTTGCTTGCGAATCTCCAGTTGGAGGTTCGCGGAAGAGTAGTCGCCTGATTCGCACGGCGAGATTCTGCATTGAACACGGTAAAGATAATTGCTGTTCAGCGCCATATCGATGGAAAAGGAGGCTTCCTTCGTGCAGTCGTTGATTTTGTCGGTAAGAAGATCATAATTCTTCTTATCAATGAAATTGAAGATGGTCATAAGCATATGACCAAATGTGGTTTTGCCAGATGCGTTGCTGCCCATGATGATATTCACTTTTTTATAGCGGAAGTTGGGACGGCCTTCCAGATGTTCTTCCTTGATGCTGGAGCCGACTATTTTTTTCGGGTATGTCAGCTTCATATGGAAGTTTTTAAATGCGTAGAAGTTATCCAGACTAACATCTAAAACTACCATAACAGTTCTCTCACTTTCTATTTGTTCGGGATTCACGAAGTAATCCGCTACTAGCATTGTACATCACCTCTCGTGAAAAATCAATACAACAATGTGAATTTTTCCAAGATAACAATACTACAAACAATACAATAATACCCGTGAAATAGAGCGAATCAGGAAAGTGCATTGCATAACAATTATCTGTATGCGCTTCGATATCAAACGAAGCCGGAAAGAAAGGAGGTACTAAAATAAACGAACACCAACTGAAAGAAATGGAAGAGGAACTGGACCGTTTGAGAAACGTGGACGTTCGGACAGTTGACCCGGAAACACTGGTCGATATTGATGGGGTAATAATTCGGGATGACCTGCCGACAGAAGAACGGATCATGGATTTCGTTCAGCAGATTGGAAATCCCTATTGCTTTCGGTACAACGGTATCGTGGTGAAGGTTAGCTTCTCAGGGAGAAAATCTCTGGAGGCATGTATCCGCGATACAATAAAAATCTGATATGCAGATAATAATTTAGCGCATTAAAGTGTTGAAGCGAAAGCGGAATTGTGATACAATACAGGCAGGTCAACCGGGAGGTCTACAGCGATATGAAGGTAATAGAACACAATAAGGTAGCGGAGTATCTCCGCCTGTCCCGGGAAGATGGGGACAAAATGGAAAGCGACAGCATCAAAAACCAGCGCGATCTGGTGCGGGACTATTTGGCGAAGCATCCAGACCTGCGTCATGTGGCGGAGTATGTGGATGATGGCTACAGCGGAACGAATTTTGAGAGACCCGGGTTTCAGAAAATGATGAAAGATATTCAAGCTGGTAAAATCAACTGTATCATCGTAAAGGATCTCTCCCGGTTTGGTCGAAACTACATCGAAGTCGGAAAATACCTGGAGAGGTTGTTTCCATCGATCGGAGTCAGGCTCATTTCCATCCTGGATCAGTATGACAGTGCGAAAGAGAACAGTGATGCCGACAGAATCATTATTCCATTCAAAAACCTGATAAATGATGCCTACTGCCGGGATTTGTCCATGAAGGTACGCAGTCAGTTAGACGTGAAGAGAAAGAGCGGCAAGTTTATTGGGAGCTTCACATGCTATGGGTATGCAAAGGACCCCAAAGACCATAATCGCCTTGTTGTAGATCCTCCCGCTGCGGAGATCGTTCGTTTTATATATGACCGAAAACTGTCTGGCTATAATTCTCAGCACATTGTTGATAAGCTGAATGAGATGGGTACGCTCCCTCCATCAGAATACAAACTCAGCTGTGGATATCGCTATTTCAGCGGGTTCCGCAGTGGCGCAAATCCCAAATGGACAGTTCCTACGGTTAATACGATTCTAACCAATGAAATGTACACCGGTACGATGGTACAAGGATATTATCAGAAAGTCAGCTACAAAGTCAATCAGTTCAGGAGTATTCCAAAGGATGAATGGATTCGGGTGCCTGGTACCCATGAAGCAATTATCAGCCGGGAGTCTTTTGAAAAGGTACAAAGACTGATGGCAATCGATACAAGAACGTCGCCAACCCAGGATGCGGTGTATATGTTTTCAGGCCTCGTTCGTTGCGGGGATTGCGGTCAGAATATGATCCGGCGCAGAGAAAAACGCGGTGATAAAGTCTATGTGTATCTGCGCTGCACCACATATAAGAATCGGTATGGATGTAGTTCTCACCTCATCAATCTTGAAAAGCTGGAAGCGTGTGTATTGGCTGCTATTCGGACACAAATTGCACTGCTTCTTGAGGCAGAGTCAATTCTCAGTCAGATAGACAGAATTCCAGAAAATCAGACTGGTGTTAAGGTGGTGGATAATCAGATAAAGGACTCCGAAGCACAGATTGCCAGGTATAAGAATTTGAAAGTACAGGCATACATGGATTTGCTGGACAATGTGATTGCGAAGGAGGAATACACGATAATCAACAACAGATTCACTCAGAAGATGGAGGCGGCTCAAAGGATGCGACAAGATTTGATTGCTAAAAGAAAGCGAATGCTGGCAAATGAAGTGCATCTGAAGCCTTGGCTGGACAGTTTTAGAAAGTATGCCTCCGTACAGAAACTTGATCGCACAATTCTGGTTGAGCTGATTGACAGAATCTGTGTGTACTCCAAGAATCGTATTGAGATCCACTTTGTTCACGAAGACGAAATTCAGGAGATGATGCTCCTTTCCGGTTTAGCAGTGGAACAGGAGGTATCGCGATGACAGCTGTAGCCTATATTCGAATGTCCACCTGCCATCCTCTCAGGCAGATACCAGCGAATCACATCACACAGCAAAGCGATCGGATCAAAGCGTATGCCAAAAGGAAAGGATGGAAAATCGCCGCTCGTTATTGTGACCGAAAGCATGATTCTGCAGAGTGTACAGCCTTCGAGCAGATGGTGGAAGATGGTTTGCAGAGAAAGTTTGACATGGTTATTGTAGATTCGATATTTGGGGCAGGCATGGATTTGGAGAGTGTTAAGCGGGTATTGCTGCAGGCCTTTCACCATGCAGGTATTTCATTTGCCGTAGTGGAAGACGATTTTGCAAGCAGGGAAAAATCGATCGCAGAAATAGAAGCCTATTTCCAGCGTGCGGACCTCGAACTGCAAAAGGCAATCATACAGAAAAGAAATATAGAGAAGAGTCAGAGGCTTCAATGGAGTGACATAAAGTATGGGTACCGTTTGTTGGATTCCGGCGAATTGGCGATAGATATGCGAACAGCACCGATTGTTCAGAGGATGTACCAGATGCGGCTGTCAGGGAAGACGCTTTCTCAAATCGCCTCAACATTGAACGAGGAAGGCATCCCTGGCCCTAGAGGGGACAGGAAACCAGATTCAAAATGGAAATTGGAGACAATACACAGAATCCTCCATAGCACTGCTTATGTTGGATATTGGTACAAAACTGTTCAAGGGAAGCAAGTGCGGCTGGAACTTGAACCAATTGTATCAAAAGAGGACTACGACGCCGTTCAGCGAATATGTGCACCCTCAGGCAGTGATACCGGGTCGCAAGAAAAGAACAATCTGATGGTTTCATTAGTTGTTTACGAGAGTTCTGGCAAGGTCCTGAAAACCAAAAAGAACTGCTCTGGCGAACGATATTTTTATGACAAATTGAATTGGGTGGTAGGATATGATCGCCACATTCCTTGTGACGTGATCCAGCGCATTGCTGTAGCGGCACTGGAGAACGAGTGCCGCTTGGCACGAGATATGGAAAAACTTCTGCCTGAGGAGTTGGACATCCGAAAGCAGGAGGTTCTGACAAAGCTAAGGGAGGAAATGAGATGTCAACTCGAATATGTAGCCAATGCGCTGAAAACTGAGAACAATTCCAGGGTTGTCCTGGATTCAGAGCCGATATTTCAGACGTTTATGGAAACTGCGAATGACATTGAAATCGCATTTTCCCAAAAGAATCCATGGATCAGACTGTATGCCAACCTGGAATTGGATTCTCTCGACAGTAATCTTGCCTTTCGGCATTGTATTGAGAAAATAGAAGTGTGCCGGGATGGAAGAATCCTGTTTGTGCCAAAGGAAGAAAAATGGAAACAATTGTTGTCGCAGTGAGCAGAGGTAAGTAAATGGGACGGAAAAGCAGAAAGGATATTCCGGGGCGTGAAATTATTCCGCAACCGGTTCCACTTCATCAGAAGCAGGAAAAGATTCCAACCGGTGCATATATTCGTCTTTCTCTTCAGAACAACGGTTTGAATGAGATGGACAGCATTACCATACAGACCCAATTAGTGGTGTCCTTTATTCAGGCACACGAAGAGCTGGAGCTGGTGGAGACATATGTTGATAACGGCTATACCGGAACAAAATTTGACCGTCCGCAATTTACGCGGATGATGGAAGATGTAAAAAAAGGAAAGATTCGCTGCATTGTTGTCAAGGATCTTTCCCGCTTCGGTCGGGATTACCTTGAAACAGGGTACTATATCGATACCCTCTTTCCGTTACTGAATGTTCGCTTCATTGCCATTACGGATCAATTTGACAGTGTGCGGAAGGAAGACCGGAATAATCTGGTGATTCCAATGAAAAACATGGTCAATGCCATGTTTGCGAAGGATATTTCCCGGAAACAGGGGGCATATCATGAATTGCGCCGGAAACAAGGAACGGTGGTTCCTGCATCAGCTCCTTTGGGATATCAATACTCTGATGAAGAGCATCGTTTGGTTATTGATAAGGACGTGGAAATCTATATCAGGATGACATTTGCCTGGCATTTTGCTGGAGTATCCGATTCAGAAATTGCAAAGAGAATGAGTTTTCTTGGAGCGCCAACTTATTCTGTACTGAAACAGAGAGGAAAAAACGGAAGAATTGTACCTAATTGGTCAGCAAATACGGTAAAAGGAATCCTTAAAAATCCAACTTATGCAGGCTTTGCAGTAATGGGGAAATCTTACAAATCCTTGTATCAGGGGATTCCGACCCAAATAAAACGAAGAGAAGACTGGATTATGTTCCCGGGGGTCAATGAAGCTTATATCAGTGCGGAGGACTACTACAGAATCGTGGAACGGATCGACAAAAATCGGAATGCAAAAGAGAAGAAAATGGAATCTACGGAAGCATTCCGCGCACAATTACCAAACTGCTTTCAGCATAAAGTAATCTGTGCGAAATGTGGAAAACGAATGGTGTTCAAGCGAAAAGCAAACAGTCAAGGGGATATTGATACTGCGTATTCTTACTATCAATGCAGTTCCTACAAACAACGTTGCGCGGGCAAACGCCCCATGATTCATCAGAGCATTTTAAAAGTTGTAGTGATGGCCAATATTCGGAATCTGATCCGGACTGCGTGTGACAGAAAAAAGATGCTGGATCAGATAGAACGCGATGTGGGCAGCCAGTTTCCGGTACAGAAATTAACGAGAAAGGCTGGATATCTGGAGGTGCGTCTGGCGGAGTTGGAGCAGAGAATCACAAAAGTATACGAAGATCATACAGAAGGCGTTTTGGATTTGGACGATTATCGATGCATTAAAGAAAGACTTACGTCCGAAAAACAGACGATCCAAAATCAGATTGCGGATATCCGCACAAAGATGCAATGCGTGTCCGATGCGGTCCAACGTTTTCGTCAATGGGCTGGACAGTTTGAAAACTGTATGGAGTTTGATACGTATTCTCAGGAACTGGTGGATTCTTTAGTCAAAGAAATACGCATTTCTGACGAGGATCATATTGAAATTGTATTTAGCTGCGAGGATGTATATCGTAATGCAGTGATCGAAGCACTGTTCCGGGAGGTGGAGAATGATTTTTGAACCAATGAGTTGCATCGCAATCTATCTCAGGGTTTCGTTGGCCGATGGTGATCTGGGGCTCAATGAGAAAGATGAAAGCAACAGCATAGAAAACCAGAGACTTCTGATATTGGAATACCTGAAAGCAAACAATTCCATCGCAGGAAACGTGTTCGAGTATGTAGATGATGGATATACCGGGACAAACTTCGATAGACCTGGATTTATTCGGATGATTGAAGATGCAAAGAAGGGCGTCATCAAGGTAATCGTAGTGAAGGACTTGTCCAGGCTAGGGCGGGATTACATTGCCGTCGGCGACTACATTGAGCAAATATTCCCAATGCTTGGGATACGGTTTATTGCGATCAATAACTATTATGATAGTTGGGAACATGGCAGTGATGCCATGGGGTTTGATGTAGCAGTAAACAATCTGATGAATACCTTATACAGCCGTGACCTATCGAAGAAAACGATTGCGTCAAAGCAGACGCTTTGGAGACAAGGGCTTTCGTGCAGCGGATCTGCTCCCTTTGGATATAGACCGGATCCGGATCACAAAGGAAAATGGCTGTTGGACGAGGATGCAGCAAGGACAGTACGCATGATATTCGATCTGGCATTGGAAGGCAAGAGAACGAAAAGTATTGCTCTCCATCTGAATGAGCTGGGAATTCAGACACCAGGCATCTATAATAGAGAGAAGAAGCTCTGGGGCGCAAGAGAAATGGTTGCACCGGAGAAAGAACAGCTGTGGGATTCAGGAAAGGTAGGGTGTATTCTGCGAAGGTATGAGTACACTGGTGCCTTCATAGGCGGACGGACGAAAGTACCTACAGTTGGAAGTAGCAGCAAGCAGAAACGCTCAGAGGATGAACAAATCGTAACGGAGAATATGCATCCGGCAATCGTTACGCATGATGAATTCTACCAAGCCAATGAAGTGGTTAGGAAGCTAAAGAAGGCTGAATATCGAATTACGAATGTTTATCCACTAAAAGGAAAAGTTCGTTGCGGGAACTGTAAACGCGTGCTTAGCTATGTAGAGAATGGACCAGAGCCGACACTCTTTTGCAGAAAAAGCCGACTGACCGGAAAACACTCTGGCTGTTGTAAAGCATCCTATTCACTGAGGAGAATCGATACGGTAGTGATGAAGTATCTGGACAGAATGTTCGGCATTTTGCAGTGGCTGTCTGAGGAGACAGAAAAATACTATCCATCAGAGGTTGTAGACCAGCAGGCAAAGCAAATCAGGAAGCTGGAACGGGACGTTGAGATCCTAAAAGCTGAGAAACTACGGCAATATGAAGCCTATGCAGAGGGTATCCTCTCCAAAGAGGAATACATACGAAAGAAGGAGCAGATTGCGCAGAAGATAAGCAGCACACAGCAAGAAGTCATGGAAAAGACCAATGCACTGCAGAGTGAACTGGAAGTAACACAAAGTGTGGAAGCCCTGATGGAGACATCTTCACACTATGAGGATGAGCCACGCCTGACACAGGAACTGTCTGACATCTATGTTGATACGGTCTTTGTCTATGATACCGAGCGGGTAGAGATTGTTCTGAACAACGAAGATGTGATTCGGGGAATCATTGACCGGATTCAGGAAAAGGCCGGAAAGAGATGAAGATGCCTTGGAGATATGGTATTTTTCATTCAAGGGAGGGTGTCAATGAGCAAGTGCTTTGCAAGGCGATTCATGAAAAGAAAACACAGACTAAGGGAAACAAACCAATAAATCTGTATTTGCTGCCGAAAATAAAAACGAAAAATCTGTTGATAATTTCTAAAAAGCGGATTATAATAAGCAATATCAAAATTAAAAACGGATTTCATGTTTTTAGAAAGGAGCTAATATGAAGATACTGCGAATCACAGTGCAGGGATTGCCGCTGTTCAAACAGGAATTGGATATTGCGTTTTATGCACAGCAACGTGTGAGCGAGGACGATAAAGAAACCCTATTTAAACTGCTATTGAAACCGACGGTCTATCTTCATGCGGCAAATGCGTTCATTGGAATTAACGCATCGGGGAAGACCTCTGTTTTGAAGGCAATTCAACTAGCGCTACACATAGTAAAAAACGAGCCGATCAATCATGTGGACGCCAAGACAATCCTTGGAGGAACAAATAAAGCGGTATTCCGAATCTGTTTTTACGATGCAAATCAGAATATTTGCTGCCTGGAAACAGAGATCACTTCACAGAAGACAAAAGCAGGAGACTATGTTTACTCCATTGTGAATGAAAAACTGTGGGAGAAGCCAGCAGCTTCTTTGCAATCAAAAAAAGCGCTGACAGATTTTGCTGGACTGGATCCGATTGCAACTCGTAATGAGAATGAAATTTTCCTTTCAGATGATGTTAGCTTTATCATCGCTCATAACAAGAAAACCCGGGATACTCTGGAAATCTGCAGCTTGCTTTCGTACACCAATGTCAACGTGCTTCCCTTCTCAGAAGATATTCCGTTGGAAGTAATTGCATTTCTTGATCCGACGATTGAGAAACTGTATTTTGAGCAGATGGAGAAGAAGACGTTTATCCATTTGAAATTCAAAGGGGAAGATGAGATCATTCTCAATAATGCGATGGATTTGGAGCAGTATTTGTCTTCAGGCACAATTAAAGGTATTATTACTTTTTCAATGGTAAAAGAGGTTCTTCAGTCTGGCGGTTATCTTCTGGTGGATGAAATCGAGAACCATTTCAACAAGGAGATTGTGACCACGCTTGTGCGGTTCTTTATGGACAGCAGACTGAATAAAAAGGGTGGTACGCTGATCTTTACCACCCATTATCCGGAGTTGCTGGATGAGTACGACAGAAACGATGGCATCCATATTGTTCGCAACCGAAACGGAATTATGGTCGATAATTTGAGCAATATCCTCACTCGCAACGACATCAAGAAAAGTGATGCCTACCAGAGCGGATTCCTTGACGGAACAACACCTGCGTATGAAGCCTATATGCGATTGAAAAAGAGCCTCACAGCTTCAATTGGGTGAGGGGGCTGAGCAATGGAATTGGCAAGGTATAAAGCCTGTATCTGCGAAGGCGCAGCAGAATCGGCTATCATTGATATTCTGGTGGACAATAACCTCTTAATTTTTCCCCGAAGTGAAATGCTTGACGAGAGTGTGATACGATGTCGGAATGCCAAGCGTTTTGAGGAACGCTACTTGAGAAAAGGGTTTGATGATCAAATATCCGTGGTTAGAATTCTGGATTCCCGCAGAGAGGAATTCCGCCTGAGTAAAGCGTATGCTCATAAGATTGATGTGATCAATGTGATAACCGCTCCGGAGATTGAAATGCTCATCATCCTAAATGAGGGCGCGTATGAACGATTCAAACGGTCAGGGAAGAAACCAAGTGATTTCTGCAAAACTGATCTGCAGATGCACGATGTTAAATCCTATGATTTTGTGAAGAAATACTTCAGCAACCCGGATACATTGGTTAGGGCGATCAAAGAATATCGGAGGATGGCAAACATCCCGAACGGAGAGTACACCCTGCTGGATCTTCTGAAATGACATAAAGAAAGCATATAGCAATACCAAGAAAGAGGCGATTGTATGCCGAAGGACGAAATTGAAGCGTTGAAACAGAAGATTGTTGAACAGCTGTCGCCGGTGGGCATCTATCTTTTTGGTTCCTTTGCGGAAGGCAGGAATACAGAGGGCAGTGACTTTGATTTCTATATCATCGTGGATGATTCCGTAAAGGATATTCCCGCAGAAACCACAAAGGCATATCGCTCTATCCGCAGAACAAAGCAGAGACCCGTGGATATCCTGGTTGGGACGCGCAGCCGATTTGAAGCCAGAAAGAATATTCCCTCCGTGGAAAACGAGGTTTTTCAGAAGGGAGTACTTCTGTATGGATTGTAATATCTCTCATTTGCCCTCGATGACATTTGCCACCGAGGGTTTTCATTATTCCCGCATAGACCACAGACGGCGCCAATAGATAGACTTTTGATGCATCTGATTATAGGCAAGACTGCAAGAAAACTGAACGGGATATGCAGTAAATCATATGGGTACAGGATGGCACTTTGCGGCATCCTGTACTCTGTTTTTTGTTATCTATGAAAACTTCCCCCAGAGTGCTGCGTGCCGGCAAGTAAAAGAACCAGTTAGAATAAATTTATATGAATTATTTGCTGGAATTTTGCAAATACTATCAGTAAACTTGACTTAGAAGAATTTTGTGGTTATAATGTCATCGTAACATAAATGAGCGAGGAGGATTTGTCATGCTGCTTCAGTTTTCGGTAACGAACCATCGTTCAATAAAAGAGACTGCCATCATCAGCATGAAGGCGGCAGCCGATAAGACCATGAGTGAAATCCTGATTTCCCCGGATGGAAAGAAAGAGCTTGTGCCGGTTATGGCAATTTACGGAGCAAATGCGGCAGGAAAGAGTAACATCATCCATGCGCTTCTGCTTATGCGGGAAATGGTCTGCGGCAGTTATGCCAAACCGCTCAGAGGCGCGGAGCTTCCCTATGAGCCGTTCGCTTTCGTGGAGGGGCAGACGGAACCAACTGCATTTGAGATCATCTATTATTATGAAGGCATCAAGTATGCCTATGGATTCTCCTTTGACAGCGGCAGCATTATCAGCGAATACCTCTATCACTGGCCAAACGGCAGAGAGGCACTGGTTTTCTCCAGAGAGAAAGACCGGTATGAATTTCGGGAGAGCGTCCAGGAGCAGCTTACCCTTGCCAGGCGGACTTCAGGAAACAGGCTGTACCTCACAAGCTCCAACGAGTGGAACTGCACCCAGACAGAAAAAGCATTTCTGTGGTTCCAACAGAATCTTCGTGGATTGACCGCAAACGGTGTATCGAATGAAAGCACCATTGACGCAATCCGAAAGGGCGGCGAGGAAAAGCAGCGGATCCTGAAAGAAATGATGCTTGCCGACCTTGGTATCTGCAATGTGGAGTTGTCCGGCACAAAGGAAAAGCCGATCATTTCCACGGTGCATCAGCTCACGAATGACAGCGGTGAACGCAGGCAGTATACCTTACTGTTAGGGCAGGAATCTGTGGGAACACAGCGCTTCTTTTCCAGAATTGGCTTGTGGATGGATGCGTTGAATTCCGGCGCTGTGCTGGTGGTGGATGAAATCGAAGCGAGTATGCACCCACTGCTTACCCGGCACCTGATTGGAATGATTCAGGATCAGACCATCAATCAGAACCATGCGCAGTTGATCTTCACCACCCATGATACGGGACTTCTGGATTTGAAACTACTGCGCCGTGACCAGATATGGTTTGCAGAGAAAGATGAAAAGACAATGCAGACGGACGTCTATGCTTTGACTGAATTTTCTCCGAGAAAAGAGGAGAACATCGCCAGAGGATACCTGCAGGGCAGATATGGCGCGATTCCGTTTATCGGAGGAGGTATCTGACATGGGAAGAATCAAAGAGATCGAACGCAAAGCATCCGGGCGAAGAAAGAGAAAGCCGGTTGTGTACCTGATCTGTGAGGGGTCAGAAACGGAAATCAAGTATTTCAAAAAGTTCCGCAGCAGAGAATGCAACATTGACATTGTACCGATTCCGTCGCAGTATAAATCAGCGGATAAGCTGGTGCAGAAGACACAGGCAACCATCGGGTACAGCCCATACTATCCGGATGAGGGAGATATAATCTGGTGCGTCTTTGACCGTGATGATAATACGAATGCCATGCTTTCAAAGGCAAAGCAAATGGCAATCAAGGAAGGGTATCAGATTGCTTTCTCTAATCCTTCTTTTGAAGTCTGGTTTCTCTTACATTTCAACAATCAGACTACACCTGTTGAAAATTGCGAAGCCGCCATCAAGCTGCTGAAGAAAAAAGGCAGGTTAGAGCAGTATGAGAAAAACAAGGAAGTGTATGAGCAGTTGAAACCGCTTCAGGAAGCCGCCATTGACCGGGCGAAGAAACGGGTGGCTGCGCTACAGACAGAACATACAGAAATACTTTCCAGAGAGAGTAACCCGGTGACAACGATTGCAGAACTGGTAGAGTATTTGAACAGTAAGCAGTGAATGATCCTTGCGGAAAAGTTGGCATCTTCTATAAATCGTGATGATAGCTCTTATCTACCCTCGGTGCATTTGTCACCGAGGGTTTTGTTATGCGGGCAGTATTTGCTTTTTTACTTTCAATACGGAATGACAAGGAGATATAGAATTCCTATTATATCTTTCCTGACTCATGTCAGTGACTGAAAGGGATTTCTGAAAGATGTACTATTCCTGCTTTTGATACTCCTTTTTATAGAAAGCCGTTTGACTTGGGACAATATGAATTCCAAACTTTCCCTCTAGAAATTCTTTCCTTGTCAGGAATAGAGCGAGGCACTTCCCACCAGGATTCTGCGCACTTTTGTAAAGAATTCCCTCGTATTTTGCGCTGCCTTCCCGCCGAACATATCGGAAATATTCCGTTACAATCTGGGTGGGAACATAGTCGATTCCTGGCGTACTTGCGGGCTGCGCGATGCTGTCGACAAAACGATGAAGAAAGCGAATCAGAGAACGCAAATGCCTCCGATCAATATCGAAGATGCTGGGCTCGGGGATGCGATCAATGCGGGTCAGGTCAAGAACTGGTATTGATTCCTGGACACGAATCGTCGCTACTGAGGCGTAGTCATTGCCTGTCACATTGGTCTCAGCAAGTGCCGTTTCAGAATCCATGGTAAGATACAGGACGTTAATCCCTTCTGGATTCATGCGTCCGGCATGGGCATACTCTACAGGTGGAGGTGCAAAGTCTTCTGGCTCTGTAAATCGTTTTGGCTCTTTGCTCGTACGGCAGCGGTACATTCTATCTCTGACCTTGATTGTTCTACGGAGTTTGACAGCGTCAGCATACTCGGCAATTGTATCCAGTATTTTTATTGGATCAGAAGATTCATCTGAGTTTGTTTGGAAGAAAACGTAACGAACCTGCTCTTTTACCAGCTTACAGAAGGATTCCCAGTTGTAAAATGCTGCATCTCCGGGGTCATCAGAAAATGGATCTGCGTCACACCAAACATCGTCAAGCATCACACTTCGAATGTCGTGAAGAATGGCTTCGTCGTTTGGGCATATCTGATCTGCGATCGTATTGTGAACTATTTCGCTGGATGTGTAGGTTTTCCCCACGTATTCTCCTTTGTCAACTGGCAATTCGTCGGCGGCTTTTGAATACATGAATTCAACGCCTTCCATGATTCTTCCCATAAAGTCATCAAAGGAAACGCTGGTGTTCTTCTTGTGGCAGTATGAGCATTCCCGCCTGGTGCCATTCGCCTTGATATAGCTCGAAAGCGCTTTATCACCAATGCACCTGTGGCAGATAACTTTGTCGCAATGCTGATACCCCTGCGTGATTTCTTCATAGTATTCTTCCAGAACCATGCTCATACTTGAGCACCTCCTCTATCTATGCTTGGGATACCGTCAAAACACTTTGGGGCTACCGCAAAACCCGCGGTAGCCCCTATTTTTACACTTTTTTTCGGAGAGCCTTTTTTACTTGCGCAGCGGATTCCAGAATAATCCGACGCTCCTGGCCTGTGCAATCAGAAATCAGCTCGGCAAACTCCTTATCATAGGACCCGTAGGGGGCGGAATCGTTATCATACAGAAGATTGTCAACTGTAACACCCAGAGTAGTCGCAATGGATACAAGCGCCGGTAGACTGAGTTTTGTTTTTCCACACTCAATATGGGAGATATGCGCAATACTTAGATTGGTAGCAGCAGAAAGTGCTTCCTGCGTTATTTTTCGTTTCAGACGGGTTGCACGAATGCGATTCCCAATTGCTGCGTAATCAATTGTTGCAATATCCATGTTCTTTTTGCCTCCTTCACAACTATGACTACGTGCATATCGGAATATGTACTGTGTGCATAGTCTTATTGTAATAGGAAGCAGTAGGAATTATAATATACTACATAGCATTATTTTTGTATCTATGTAGTTCAACAAAACATGATGGGTGATCTATGTGATGTGCGCAAGGCTGCAAAGGCAAATGATCACAGAATGGTTTTGAAAATGCGAAGATTCCAGGTGAATTTTCAGAAACGTCATACCGAATACTTCACTTTTCAACAAATCAAGACTGCAAGATAACAATGCAAAATGATTATGCAGGGATGACTGCAAACGATCGTTCCGGATTCGTCAGATGGAATCTGTTAGGAGATGGGGATGCTTAAGGACGAAACGAGGGTTAACAAACTGGTGACGCACGTTACCCTATTGTTGACGTGGAATTGATATTATAATTGTGTGAAAATAGGAACAGTAGTGAGCAGTATCAAGTGCATAGAAAGGTGAATGCACATGATAGAAACTTTTGGAAGCCGTCTGAGAAAACTACGGGAAAGCGAACATTTAAGCCAGACAAAAGTTGCAAGTTTAATCGGCGTTAATAAAGCGGCGGTCTCCTACTACGAAAATGACAGCAGACAGCCGCCGTTGGCTACGCTCATCAACCTTGCATCTACATTTGGGGTTACGACAGACTACTTATTGGGTGTTGAGAAGAAACGCCCGTTGAACCTTTCTGGCCTAACAGAAAGTGATATTGAGACACTAAGGTATATCATTGAGAAAATGGTTGCTGCCAACACAACAGAACGCTGAATGGAGAATACTATGACAGAGGATGTAAAATACGGGTACTATTCAGACGTAGCCCGGCGTGATGTGGATTGGCTGTGGTACCCGTATATCCCTTGTGGAAAGATTACAATTCTTCAGGGTGATCCAGGAGAAGGAAAGTCGACATTCATACTTCGCCTGACATCGATTCTTACAAATGGAGGAATCTTCCCGGATGGGACGAAACTGAGTGGTCCTCACACGGTAATCTATCAGTGTGCCGAAGACTCTATGGAGGACACGATAAAGCCTCGCCTTTTGGAGGCCGGTGCAGATTGCACAAGAGTGGCTTTTATCAATGACCCTGAACGAAACCTCACACTGGATGACGCTCGAATCAGAAATGTGCTCCAAATTACAGGGGCGAGGATGTTGATTCTTGATCCTATTCAGGCTTTTATCCCACCGGACTGTGATATGCAGAGCGCCCAAAAAGTGCGTGAGGTTATGCGAAACCTCGCGGCAATGGCAGAGGAATGCGGATGTGCTGTGGTTTTGATCAGCCATATGAATAAAGCTGGAAGTGGAAAGGCAATTTATCGCGGATTGGGGAGCATTGATTTTGCTGCAATCGCCAGGAGTATTCTGATGATTGTACGCGATGAGGAAGACACCTCTATCCGATATATGTACCCGATTAAATCCAGCTTGGCTCCGGAAGGGCATCCAATAGGATTTATTATGGAAAAAGAACTGGGATTCCGATGGATAGGTGTATGCGAAAAAACGGATAGCAGTGCAGTATTTCAAAAGGGTTCCGGCAAGAAGAAACGGGCAGAAAAACTGTTGCGCTCAATATTGTCGATTCAGGACATTCCCAGCGCAAATATAATCTGTAAGATGGAGCAGGTAGGAATCAGCGAAAGAACGACACGCGCAGCAGGGAAAGCAATTGGTGTTAATTCAGTAAAAAAGGGTAGTGTTTGGTATTGGCACCTTGATGAAACTCGCGCAGTTTTGGAAGTTGAGGGTTGATCTCCCAAAATCTATTGAGCCATCCAAGGCAATTCTTCGACAGGAGGACATGGAAATGGATGATAGTTACCAGCAGAGCACGCTGAGTGGTTTTGAAGAAAGCGAACCGAAGAAACCTCTCAGGAGAAGAAAACGGAGAATTGATGAATTGCTCCTTGGCGTACCGAAGGATGAGCTGAAACGTGTGAGTCTGAATGGTGCGGAAATCGTGCGCAGGCAGTATCTGTCTCATATCAAAGAGGCGATGGTTACGATTCGTCCCGATGGTGTTATTTTCAACAATTCCTGTATTTCCAAGATGCTGGACACATACTACATCCATTTTTTTATTGACAGAAAGCAGAAACTACTGATCATCCGGGCCTGTGAAGAGGATGACAAGGATGGTCAGCGATGGTGTAACGAAAAAGAGGGAATCCGAAAGAGCAAGAAGATCACCGGCAGACCTTTCTGTTTCAGACTCTATCAAATGATGGGCTGGAGTAGGGGGTACTACTACAAGGTGTGCGGAACCCCCGCCCTTCAGGAAGATGATGAGGATGAGCTGCTGTTTGTTTTTGAGCTGAATGAATATGAGTGCTATGCGCTTACTGCCAAGGCGAGAAAAGCGGCGGGCGTATCGGACGATGAACTGGACGCAGAGGAACTCCGGCAGCTAAACGATGAGGAACAGGCCAGCTGGGAGCAGGCAAAAGCAGAAGGTCGCAAGGTTCCGAAACCAATTAGAAAAGAGCGGCTCCCTAAGGACTGGGAGGATGGTTCCTTTGGACCAAAGTATTCCGAACACGCCAGTCGGGTGGTGATTCCACGCGTGGAAGATCTGGAGCCATTTACAGCAGAGGCATTTAACGGGCAGCGAACGTCAAAGTAAGGAGGTGCGGGAATGAGCGCGGATATTGGAGTCTCTCTTTACTTCCGAAAAGACTGCATTCGTTTCAGAAACCGCACGATCAGTGAACTCGGGAATCCGAAGTATGTCCATTTGTTCATTGATTCCAGGGAGAAGCTGTTGTACATACAATCCTGTGACAGAGATAAAGACGCTTTTAAGCTATTTTACCGACAGGAAAAGCGGGACGAGGAATTCTATATCTATGCAAAAATCCTGATGCAGTATCTGGCCTTTGTGATTGGAGTGGCTCCTGACTCTGTATCCCTGCGCTTTGGCGGCGTTTTGCTGGATGAACATACGGTTATGATTGCATTAGATGAGTACGAAGAAGTACTCAGTGAGTAGGACGGTGTTTTAGATGGGAGACAGGGGCACTCCGCGGCTCAGTGACGGTCTGAGAACCATTCGGCAGGGCGCGGAAGCTCAGACAAACGAGGCGTACAACAAGGATACGATCAGGCAGAACTATAGCAGGGACCGTGATTTGAGCAAAGTCACGGTGATTCCTGCTGCCCCGGTACCCAGCCTGTTTGACAGTCACAAAAAGCAGCGTGTGGCGGTATACTGCCGGGTCTCCACGGATGGGATTCAGCAAACCACCTCTTTTGAACTACAGCGGAAATACTATCTGAAATACGTTCGGAAAAAGCCGGAGTGGACCCTTGTTGCCATGTACTCTGATGAGGGCATCAGCGCAACCAACACCACCCACCGCATAGGTCTGCTTCAAATGCTGGAAGATGCCAGGGCGGGTAAGTTCGATATTATCGTTGTCAAGAACCTGTCCCGATTGAGCCGAAATCTGATGGACTGCATGAACATCGTCAAGGAATTAAGAAACCTGGAACATCCTGTGGGGATTCTGTTTGAGACGGAGAATATGTATACCCTGGGCGAGAACATGGATTTTACCATCCAGATTCTGTCCCTGGTTGCGCAGGAGGAATCCCATAAGAAGTCCGAGGCGATGAACGCATCCTATAAGCAGCGTTTTGAACAGGGCATGTTTATGGTGCCCGATCTTCTGGGATATGACAGAGTCGGTGTGAATAAGATTGCGGTCAATCCCGAAGAAGCCAAGACGGTTCAGCTGATTTTCATGATGTATCTGGCAGCGATTCCGCTGAAAACCATTGCTGAAGTGCTGGTAATGCTCCAGCGGAAAACCCATGTGCATGTATTCAAGGATGGGTCTACAAAAGGCGGCGAGGTCAGATGGACAGCCAGCTCCGTTCGCAACGTCCTGAAGAACGAGCGGCGGTGCGGTAATATCCTTGCGCAGAAAACATATACGCCGGACTATCTGACCCACAAATCTGTAGCAAATAAGAATAAGCTCCCACAATACTACGCTGTAGAACAGCATGAGGCGATTGTGTCTCCTGCGGATTTTTTGATTGCGCAGAGGATGCTGAGAGCAAGTCATCCGGGTTGGCAGTACGGACTGCCAGCCCTTCAAGTGCATCGTGACGGGATGTTAGGGGGCTTTGTCACCGCTGTGCCGCAATGGACCGGATTCGGGTCGGAGGACTACAATCGCGCGTCACTGAACGCCTATGGTGTCCCCGAGGAGCGTCTGGAAGAGATTGCCGGCAGGATTGAACAGCAGGAGCAGAGGGCGCTTTTGCATATGCAGGAGGAGCTAAGAAAGCAAGCCAGCTGGGATGACGATTTCGTCCTATTTGCGGATGACGAGGAACAGCATCCTGAGGAACAGGAAGAACCGAAGGAGAGCTTTTATGCCCGCGTAAAGAGTATGGGCGCGAAGCTGGTACCTGCCGTGAAGAAAGAAGCGATCAGCAGATATGACCTGAGTGACTGCGAGCTGGTGCGCCCGCAGCTATTCTCATTGAGCGAGAAGGCTTATTTCACATTGGACAGAAAGGGAATTCAGTTTAATAGGAACTGTGCGAAGAAGATGTACCCAGATGGGAAAGCGGCTTCTTGCCTAGTCGAGGTCTGTTACAATCCGGTGGAGCGGGTTCTGGTTGTGTACCCAGCGGATAAGGAATCAACTACCACACTTCGCTGGTGCTCAGAACAATATCCGGGGAAAGTAACGATGAGAAGATGCGGGTGCCGTGGCTTAGCACGGGCGGTCTTTGAGAACATGAGCTGGAATGAAGAATTCAAATACCGAATTCTGGGAAGCCGGATCGAGCTGGAAGGAAAGACTGCCCTGGCATTCTATCTGGATGAACCCATTATCGTTGTTCCGGCGAAACGTAAGTGCCAGAACGCAGAAAAGAGTGAGATCATCAGCAAAGAAGTTTTGCCGGTGGACACAGAAGAAATCGCCGCGGATGATATTGCTGCCGATGGGGTTGTGGAGAAGACACAGTCCCGGAGCAGGGCGATCTATTTTGATGATTTCGCTGCGAAGGAAGACAGCGTTCTCCACCTGTCCGATCTGGGTGATGATCTGTATAAGCCGGAATGTATTCAGCGGCTGATTCACAAAGGAACTGTCCCGGTTGAAGGCTGGGGCTATCTCAATGGTATGGCAAAACTGGATAAGTATGGCTTCACAATTTTTCCTGAGGAGTGGAGCAAGCATTTTGGCGCAACCATATATGAACGCCAGAGCAACAAAATGGAACAGCGTGCGGGCTTCACTGCCAGTGGCACCACAGCGGAGTATGGCTGGACCGTGGGACTGCGTCTGCCCACATTGGATACAGTGAACAGAGCAATAGATACACTCAGGGATGAGATGCTGGCTACATTATAGAGTAGAGGGGGATAGATGAAAAAACACTATAGCATTCTTTTATTGTCTATGTAGTTCCATGACATTATTTCAGCGAATCGTCTTCTTCGGCAAGGTTGCAAACAATTTGAACACAAATAGTACAATATGTAGAGTTGAATATTGATCAAAACACAATATATTGTGTTTTCTGCGGAAGATTGCATGATTGCACTCATAATCCGACCCACCTTGGCTCATTTCGGGGATTAGATGAATCCTCGAGAGCCGTTATCATGCCAAAATAATGGAAATACCCTCCCAGAGAGCTTGATTTGCTCCCTGGAAGGGTTATTTTTTGCCCATTTTTTGGTCCTAATGAAATATAGGGGTCTTTGCCATCCCCAATATGTCCGAGGAAAAGAAGCGGGAGCTGTACGCCGCCTATTCCGAGGCGGGCTACAAGCTCAAGGTCTATGACTATCCCATGATGCAGACCGCCGGAACAAAGCGGTATCTGCGGGATTTTGACATTGAAGAGCTGCTGTTCCGCAAGCCCATCGCCGTCGCCGACGACAAAACCGGGGCCTTTTACCGGGACAAGGTGATTCTGATTACCGGCGGCGGCGGGTCCATCGGCTCGGAGCTGTGCCGTCAGCTGGCGAAAATGGAGCCGAAGCACCGCTGCTCCAAGCAGAACGCATATGATTTCCTCATGAAAGCATCGGAGATTGCCCCTGTGGTGATGAGCCTGGGCAACCATGAGTTGTATCTGACGGAGGAAGATATGTAGAGCAAGACCATGAAGGTATTGTGAGTGTGGAACTGTGGGACGAAGTTCAGAAAGCCCTTGGCCAAGGTGTCGGCAATGCGTATTATGTGGAGAAGAGCATGACCGAATTGCGAAACCTGACCCGGCAGGAGTGGCAGACCCAGTTGGCTGGGCGGATGTTCAGCACTGACTCGGCACTTCGGGTCACGCCATACGAAG